>JBMOJB010000135.1:0-10752 GCA_049316985.1 Saprospiraceae bacterium
CTATGCTATCTTTGCCGTTTCCTTGAACTGTTAAAAATTTTTTCAGAGTTATACCCGTAATTTTACCATTTTCTTGGTCTGGCAATCTACAGTAGAAAAGCCCAATTTCATTTGGAAAGTCTACTAACTCTTGAATTAAATAGTTCGTTGCAATATTCATGTCATATTCAATAAGCTGTTTTATATTGTCAATTTTTTGAACACCTATGCCTCTGCAACCAATGTCTGGTTTTGCAATTAATGGAAATTGAAATTGACTCTGAAAAATTAATTCTTCCATTTTGGCAGGTCTGTCTTTATCAACTAAAACAGTTTTTGGGTACATATATTTTGGTAAAAGATCGTAAATTTTTATTTTACTGTCTCCATAAAATCCACCATTTATTATTGATGGATTTGAATATTTATAAAACTTGAATGAACGAAATTTTATCATATGCCATATCCACAAAAAAAAGGTTGGTAAATAAATAATGTTTACTGACCAATACTCCCAATTTGTAAGTTTATGCCACCAAATCCTTATGTTAGAATATCTGTTATGATTGACTTTTCTCTGCATATCAAATCAAAATGAGTGAGTGTGAAATTATTTTTGGTAATTGCACATTGAGTGATATTTTTTGTTAACATTGAGTGGTTTCTATTCATCACCAACCCATTTTGAATGTCGTTTTTCTGAGTATGTGTATGAAATGAAATAAGGTCATCTGCACAAATATCTCCTTTTTTTTGGTTTAAAAATTCAGAAAACCAACCTTCTCTTTTTGAAATAATATCGTCGCTGTAAAGTGTAGCAGAAGACCAGATATAGGACCGGTTGGTATCTAATTTAATAGTTTTTTTTTCAACTTCATTCCAACGTATTTGAAACAACTGATCATCAACAAATGCGATAACCGTGAAAGGTTCAATATTGAGTAAATTTATCACGTTCCATTTTTGTAGCAAATTACCAGAATTTACTAAATCTAAGAGTACTAATCCCCTGCTTTCCCTGTAGGGTGGGTTTGGAATATGTTTTCTTTCTGCACCATTGAGCAGTACAAGTACATTTCCATTGTTTTTAACCGCAAACCACGTTCCATTACTTTGTTGGTCAATGGGATAATATGTGATTGATTCACCTGTCACTACTTTTCTAGGCAATAAGGCAAGTGGCCTATCTTTATGTTCATCACGATTGGATGTGATAATGGTTTGGTTGTCATCTCGATAAAAACTTACTGTACACATTGTTTTCTATATTCTATAGTTGATTTAGCAACACCCAAATTTTTAACAATTTCTGTTTTCCCAAAATGCAATAATGCAACTTTAATAATGGCTTGGTGATGAATGCAATGTTCAACATTATACAGTAACTCTCTGTTATAATTAGATTCAATAACCGTTTCTTGGTTATTACAACGCGTAGTAAGCAGGAGCTTTTTATCTTTTTTTTCTAGACCCTGTATTATGTTAACAATTCCTTTTTCTGCAAAATTGATGTTTTCTTGAATACGAATATCTCGATTTCTATTGTCGTAGTTAATATTTTCAATTTCATAGCCATATAAAAGTTGCTGAAACAGCTCAATGATGTGTCGTGTGTGCTCACCAATGGTACTGTTGCTAAGTAAATTGATTTTTTGAGTATATTCATTTAAGTGCAATTGCTTTATACAATCCGATAATTGCATTAAAACCTCGCATGCATCTGTTGTTAGTGAGTTATTATTCACGCTATTTTTAATTATCATTAAATATTTATATGAGTTTTTCCATTTTTTCATAAGCAGCTCTCTCGAACAATGTTGTATATTAAGCTAGATATGTTAATGATTATTTTCTGCGTTGCGTACATTTATAAAATTATATACCTTTCTTCCAATTAAAACTAGACTGCTCTAAAATCCTTCAATTTTTCTGTTCCCTTTACACAAACAATGTAATATTGCTCATGGGTTTGTGTTAATTTCTATTGTAGCACTAATGATTTCGTCTTACATATCGAGAATATTTCGTACTTTTTTTCAATTTGTTATTTTTTCGGGCAGAATTGGCAAGAATAAAGATGCAAATATTACAGAGGACATCGATATATTTAAAATTTTATCATCTTTTTAATTTGGGATAAAGTTTCGTTTTTGTGGATTATTAAAAATAGAGTAGAGGATAGCAGGACGATAATAGCTAATGTGAATAAACCACCTCCGTCATTCCCAACATTTACACCCAGAACCAACAAATGCGAAAAAACTGCTCCGACAATAATTCCTAAACTACTTAACATTCCAATAATTTTGGTTTTCGGAAATAGAATGAGCGCTGCTGTGATTAGTTCAACAATTCCCAAGCCTATTCTTCCCCAAGGTTCAATACCAAGTGCAGAAAAAATGTGAACAGAATCTGGATGTGCTGTAAATTTGAAGTACAAAGTTTGCAAAAGGATAATTGCTACTGTTATTTGCAATATCCAAGAAAGAATAGTTCTGGTGTTTGTCATTTTATTTAATTAAGTTTGACCAATTTTTATCGGCTTTATTTTTTAAATTCGTCTCGTCTTGATTCCAACTTTTTAACGTGTTGGTAAAATAGGCGTTGTAAAAGAGATATAACTTTCCGGCAACAATTTTAAAGGTTTTGGAGTCAATTTCAACTTTTTCCCCACTATTGCCCATGGCGTAAGCACACCATCCACCATACTGCGGTACGTAGCTGATAGGATTTTTCAGAAAATAATTTTTGTTGCTCTCCGATACAAAATAATACACTGCTCCCAAATAGTTGACGCTGTACTTACTGTCGCCTTTCAGAGCCTTGTTGCTGAAATAAGCCACCGGGTCATAGCCCTGAATAGCAATTCCTTTTTCTAAATTGTATTTTTTTGCTTTTTCAGATGAAGCTTGTGCAAAAACTTGAAAAGAAAACCCTAGCAGTAATAACAAAATGATTGGTCTCATATTTTTTTTAAATTTTAATCTCTTGGCACAAAGATAAAGAGTGCTTGAAAAACAAAATGTCGCCTACCTTACATTTCGGTCTTTTTTTTAATTTCTCAATACTGGCGATGATAATTTCATTTTGAGAATATTACAACAAACCTCCTTCTTGAAGATCTTTGAGCAGCGCGAAAATAGTTGGTGTTGCGCAATAGAAAAGTTGAGCAATTTTTTCCCGCGAGCACCACATCTTCCTTATACACTCATAAAAACCGCTACGCTAAGTTAAATTTGTATTTTAACCTGCATGCCTATCAGCAGGCAGGTGTGTTGGCATATACTAAGGCTGCGAAGCAGCTGATATCTTGCTTCAAGCCAATAGTACAAATTAATCCGTGAAAAATAAATGAGTCTATATAAGATACGAAGCCAAGAAAATAATTATTTTGTCATAATAACGAATGTGCATTGGGCAGAAATATTCACATGAAAGCGCAACAAGGATATTGTCGTTGAAAGTTTGGAGTTTTGCATCCGAGAATAAGACTTGACCGTTTTGTGTATGTTATTATGGGCAGTCACTTGCATCGTATCGCCAAAGCAGATCCCGGATTGCGATTATCTGCTATCCTGAGAGAATTCAAAAAATATACTATGCAGCTTATATTAAAGGAGATCGACAACGCTAGCTACGAGAGTCGGGTAGAATGGCTTCCACATCGGTTTGCATTTCGAGGCTAGGAGCAAAAAAATTAGCGACATCGATTTTGGCAGTCAGATTATCACCTCATTGTTTTGAGCAATTTGCCAGTTGCTGCCCAGTAAGTTAATTATATCCATTCTAATCCCGTGAAAGAATGTTGGATAGCAAAATCAGAAGAATATGACTTCGAAAAGTATAATATACCCCTAAACTCCTAAACAACCAAACAAACGAAAATACTAACCGATCAGCAGACCAACCGAGCCGTTAGAAACTAAAAATACTTAAATTCCTCGCGATTGTCACGTGTACGACAGATTGTTGGCTACAAGAATTAAAAAATAAACCGCTTCCTCAAAAATCAGAGAAAGCGGTTATTTTTTATTCATATAGTTTGAATATTATTCAACAACAATTCTTTTTGTAACTATTTGGCCATTAATATTTACTACTAGAAAATAAACACCAGTATTCCCAATGTTCACTTCAACCAGCGCATTACCTGCAGGATAGAATGCTTTATCGGCATTAATAACTACACGTCCCATAACGTCAACTACTTGATAAGAAACATTGCTGGAATTTTCCAGATTGAATACAGCTCTGAACTCACCATTATTTGGATTAGGATAAACATTTACCCAATTTTCTACTAATAATAGTTCTTTTGTATCAACCAATCCATCAAAACTTTCATTTCTGCCTATTACTATTGTATGACTTCGATTCCAAATTGTAGATTTTCCATCAACATCTTTCTGAGTTGTAGTATTTGAACTTGCTGCTTCCTGAACGCTGACAAACATAAACTTATAGTCAGGAGTAAAAGTTGCACCGGTAGGCTCCGAACCAAAAGGCAATTTTGCAAATACTTCTACTTTCGGATCCAGTTGGGTATGATCGTTTCGAACCAACCAGATGTGATTTCTTCCGCCATCTTGCAATACAAATAAGTTACCTTTATCATCAAAAACCAAGTTGTCATTTCCACTTCCCCAATCTTCTGCAACAATGTCTTTTCCATTGTTTATTCTATAACTTCGCGCTCCAATAAATGTCTTAAAACCAGAAATTTTGTTGCCTTCATCTTTGAATTTATAGACCCTACCCACACCTTTTACAGTAAAGAATAATTCGTTCGTTAGCGGACTAACTTCTATGTCTTCAATCCCTGCGAATAAGGTGGCACCCAAACTCTCTGCTAAGGTTTTGGTGTTGTTTCTTTCTGTAACTGTAGTGTTTGGAATTAAAATCCAGGATCCAGTTGTCGTGCTTGGTTCTCCTAATGCATAAATTCCGTCTAACTTCAAGGCATACAATTTACCGCTAGTCAAATCTCCTTCCTTGTCAGCTATGAATTTATACACTGCTCCTTTCGGATCATCTTCGCCTTGATAGACTGTCTTTTGGTCGGCCAAAACAGCAACGTTTTCGTGGCTAATACAGCCCATCGCCCATAGTTTTTGTTGCTTGCCATCATAGTTTCTTACACTGTTTGACTTTGGGTCGAATTCAACGACCCAGCCAATATCATTGTAACCATCCTTATTTTTGTCTACAGTTGAAACATCTTCCTCACAACTTAGTATTGTACCCCAAGGTGATACGCCACCTGAGCAATTATAATTCGAGCTGACAATCGCAGTAGCATCAATCTTTGCAACCTGTGAAGTGTCAATAATCCAGCGCTCATTCTTTGTATTGAAGTGAAGATCGAAAAATGATAATCCTCCGTCAGTCTCCCTTTCATGATTAACACCTAAGTGGCCTTTGATGCTGCTACTTCCATTTTCAGGAATAAATCCTGTAAAGTCAGCATTTGAACGCATGGAGTCAATCCCATTTGTAAATTTCTGACCGGTTTTGCTAATTAATTGGAAGTTATGAGTAGAAGGTAATTCTAATATTTGAGCTTGATCTGTTGGTAGGATTGATTTGAAGCATGCGAAGTTATTTCTTAGTTGTTCACATCCTAATTCAATAGGATTTGTAGCAAATTCAGCTTCTTTTAATTCAAGATCAAACCTTACATCATCAGAATTAATTTGCCCTTGATGCACCGATACTGCTAAGACATTTTCACCATTTTTTAATAGATTTCTATCAATTTCTGATAAATAGTAGACGTTTTCCACCACACCTTCAATATTACTGCTTGCTAAGGTAGTTGGTGTAATATTTCCGGCAGGCATATTTTGTCTTAGAATTTCTTTGTCATTTAGATAAACAACACAACCGTCATCACATAACAAGTTCAATTCTAATTTATTTTTCAATTTAGATACATCAGCTACCACAAAACGTTTTTTAAATATAGAGCTGATTGGACGATTGGTTGAAGTTCCAAAATCGATTGTCGTACTAAGTCCTTTCTCTCCGAATCCAAATATAGATGTACTGAATTTCCAGCTGCTATCAATATTGTTAGTAGATAGCTCCCAGTCTTTGGGAATTGCTGCATTTCCATCTTGATAAGCCCATGATGCGCCACGTTTAATAGGAAAAGGTATGACAGGGTTAATCGATTTTGTTCCACCACCCAAGTATTCTATGGATAATTGCGGCGCTTGTGCTGGTGAACCATCATAACTTTCTGCTTCACGCAAACCACTTCCTGTCACATAAATTGCCAGTGAATTTCCTTTTTTCCATCCCGGACGATTAACGATTTCTTTTATTACTGCTGAAATATCAGTACTTCTTTGGTCATTCCCAGCTTCACCTACTGTTTTCCAGGTATTATCTTGAATTTTCCAAGCTACTTTTGTAGTAGTTTTTGGACGAGACGAAAGGTTGAATGGCTTGGTAGCATCAAAAGTGACAGCACTGTCAACTGCTTCACCAAAGATTTCCAAATTGATGGGGTCAGTGTTTTTTGCATTATCATCAACAGTGAATTGTACATAAGCTTTATGCACAGGAGTATTGGCATCAATTTGAATATTGTTAAAACGCATACCAACCAATTGCGCATTAGAAGCTGGACGTTCTTGACCCAGTTCTAGGTCCGAACTACCATCATCCAAATTGCCCAATACTGCGCCATTTGTCAAAGCAACCGTGCCTATGTATTCCTCCAAGTCATCACTTGCAGAACTTACTCTCGTATTGAGTAAAGTTGGAACAATATAATTTACGATCAACTGAGGTGCTTGAGAAGGTGAACCATCATAACTTTCCGCTTCACGGAGACCTTTTCCAGTTACATAAAGTGCTAAAGAATTTCCTTTTTTCCAGCCGGAGCGATTTACTATTTCTGTGATTATCGATCCAATATTAGTTGATTTTTGGTCATTTCCAGCTTCACCAATTGTTTTCCAAGTGGCATCATTGATTTTCCAATCCACTTTTATTGCAGTTTTTGGACGAGAAGAAAGATTAAAAGGTTTCGTTGCATCAAAAGTTGCAGCACTATCAACAGCTTCACCAAAAACTTGCAATTCAACAGGATCTGTATTTTTTGCGGCATCATCAACTGTAAATTGTAGATATGCATCTGTAATTACGGCACCTTTAGGTATTTCGATATTATTAAATCGCATTCCAACCAATTGCGCATTTGAAGTTGGACGTTCTTGACCCAGTTCCAGATCAGAGCTTCCATCGTCCAAGTTACCCAATACAGCACCATTGGTTAATGCAACTGTACCGATATATTCTTCTAAATCATCGCTTGCAGAACTAACTCTTTTACTCAAAGTACTTGGAACAATAAAATTTATTATCAATTGAGGTGCTTGGGTGGGTGAACCATCAAAACTTTCTGCTTCGCGAAGCCCGCTTCCTGTAACAAATAGAGCAAGAGAATTTCCGCTTTTCCAGCCGGTACGGCTGATAATTTCTGTAATAAGCGCTGCAATATTGCTGGATTTTTGGTCTTTACCAGCTTCACCGATGGTTTTCCAAGTAGCATCATCGATTTTCCAGTCAATTGAAGTTAGTGTTTTCGGTCGTGCAGAAATATTAAAAGGTTTGGTAGGGTCAAACGTTGCCGCACTGTCAACAGATTCTCCAAAGATTTTTAAATTTACCGGATCTGTGTTTTTTGCTGCATCATCAACAGTAAACTGAAGATAGGCTGAGGTAATAATAGCGCCTCTTGGAATTGCAATTCCGTTAAATCGCAAACCTACGATTTGCGCATTAGAAGTTGGACGCTCCTGACCAAGTTCAAGGTCAGAACTTCCATCATCCATGTTACCAAGAACGGCTCCATTTGTAAGCGCCACTGTTCCGATGTATTCTTCAAGATCATCGGAGTTTGCTTCAATACGTTTAGTAAAAGTGCTTTGAGCGCTTAATTGGTGGATTGAAAACGCACAAATGGCGATTGTAATCAAGTGCTTAAAAAGTGTAGAATTCAGCATAATTTATTTTTATATTTTGGTTAAAAACTATGAGGCAAAAGTATTTGCGCTTTGTTAATCAATGATTATTAACTTGTTAATTAAATAGCCAAAACAGATTAATCTTTCGCTCTTGTAATAACTAAATATTAATTCAATGTAAATGCGTGAAGTTAGTTAGCCTCAATTATAAGCGGTCAGGATTTTTTTTTATAGATAGAAATTGAATGAGAATCTTTTTATTGATTTTGAAATCCCTCGTAAAACGATGCCAAATAAGACATTGCAATTAGGAGCAATAAAAAAAGACAAACAACACATCTGAGTGCTGTCTGTCTTGATTTATATTGAAACAAAAAAAGTGCTTTTTAGTTCTTATTCACTGTGTAGTAGTACGTTCTATCATTCAATTGCATGGAAGCGGTATATCTTCCATTGCTTAATTGACTCAAGTCAAAACGACGACCGAAGTTCAGACCGGGAGAAGTGATGTCTTCCATTACTTTGACACCTTCTTCGTTATACAAGGTTACTTTGACTTTATCCAGACTATTGTTCAACACATTAATGTCAAGCAAGTTGTTTTGGAATTTAAAAGAAGGCTTGAACTTTTCCTCCATGTTACTAAACTCTATGGAGCTGCAATTAGCACAGATGTTGATATGTTGTACCAACTCTTTCGTATCCGTGCTAAATATAACCTGATAATCTCCTTCATTCAGCTCTTCCAGATTAAAGCGATATGAACGATCTTGATTTTCTTTGACATTTGTCACTTGAAGTACATCGCCATTTTGATTTTTAATGGTGATGGTAATCGGCGTTTTTCCAACATCAGACAGATCTACTTTAAGGATTTTGGCGTCTTTCATTGTTTCAAGATTCACTTGAGTTTTACCTAAGTAAATAGGATTAATAGCGCTAAGAGAAGTTGCAGTTAAAGTAAGTGCCAGTGCGCAAAGATTTAAGATTTTAAACATAGTTGTAAATTTTTAATATGGATTAAATAGATTTTAAATAAGTTGCCTTTCTATCGAAGCAACAAACCTAAAGACCGGACACTGCTTAACTTAGTTGCCTGCCCGGTACAAGGCATCGACCAATCCACCAAAATTCAAAACGAAATGTATCAAATTTTCAGACTAAACGATAGGAATTGAATTTTGAAATTCTGCTGTTTAGATAGTTAAGTTGGTAGGATAAGGGAAATGCCCCATTTCAGAAAGGGAAAAAATTAACATAATGCGAAAAAGTGTCGATCACCTGACAAAATGTGTCAATCACTTCACAAAAAATGTCTATCACCTGACAAAATGTGTCAATCACTTCACAAAAAATGTCAATCACTTCACAAAAAGTGTCGATCACTTAATAAAAAGTGTCAATCACTTCATAAAAAATGTCGATCACTACATTTTTTGTGACGATCACTTCACAAAAAATGTCAATCACTTCGTAAAAAGTGTCAACGACTCCCCAAAATTTGGGAGTGGAAAGGTAATTAATGGACAAATAGGGTTTTAATGTCGGTTAAATCGCGTATGGCCAGTGCCACATCTTCCATTTCCCACCAACCACCCACCAAAAAAGCCGTTAAGTTCGGTTAAGTTGTAAATTTAAAGTAGCACATATATTATTGTGCGAGGAAAAGGGAAGAAGTTGCTGTAGCGAGATAAACTTTATTAGCTTAGTAACACGAATGCCATCCCTTATTCCGACCTTATTAGCTTATTTTACACAGCCGATAAGGTAAGAAGTGAGCGGGAAGTTTTTGAACTACCAATTTCAAATAAGATAACTAAATTACGGGTATGCAATCCTTTTATCTTCGTGTTAGAAGCCCTGAAAGGGCGAAAGACCATAGCGATGGGTGCAGCCCATCGGTAACGCACTAAAAAATTACCAAGCCCTGAATTGGCGTAATAACACTACTGAGTATAAATTGACATTGAAGGAATATCGAGTTAGCATAAAGAGGAAGACACCCTTTCTATGTTGACATTCTTTGGCGACGAATTTACAAATTGATCGTAACTCAATAGTGATATTGCGCCCTTTCAGGGCTTACAAATTGTGCGTTATCCATTCGATGGGCTGCACCCATCGCTGACATATTGCGCCCTTTCAGGGCTTTCTTTATTCTTAACTCTTGATATTAAAAACATTACTAACCGCTTGCGTTACATCTTATTATTTGTTCTAAACGCAAAAAAACCACTACTGTAGCTTAAATGTCTAATTTAAAATATAAGTTGGGCGTTTCATAACTCAGCAAAGCCGTTCAGCGCAATTAGAAAGCAATTGTAGTAGTGCTTCATACTGGACTAGAGAAAAAAGTGTTTTTGTAGTCGCATTGATAGAGTTTCCAGAATCGCGTGGGTATTCATTATTTTTGATTGTTACAATATCAGTACTTTTGTTCTGCTTCACTGCATTTGAGTCGCTCTGCCTTAAATCTTTGATAACAAATTTAACCTAGCTCGATGGTTTATTTGGAATGAAGAGGGGAGATTTGGTGCTTACGGGAGGCAGCAAAATGTCGTGGAGGTTGGCAATTTCCCTAATTCCTCCGTAGGGGTTCAAAATTTTGAACCCCTACGGAGGAATTAAGGAAATTTTGCAGCAGACTATTTTCGTAATTCAATTATTACTTAGGTTCTCTAGCTGGTGTACCCATCGCTATCGTCTTTCGCCCTTTTAGGGCTGGTAACACTTAGATAATTGGATTGACCCGTACTGAAAAAAGTTTACATCATTTTGGGCAATATTGCCAATAAAG
>JBMOJB010000136.1:0-10701 GCA_049316985.1 Saprospiraceae bacterium
GGCGAAGCCATCAAACGCGCGCAGCGCAACAAACGGCGAAGCCATCAAACGCGCGTAGCGCACCAAACGGCGAAGCCATCAAACGCGCGCAGCGCAATCAAACAGCGAAGCGTCAAACGCGCGCAGCGCAATCAAACAGCGAAGCCATCAAACGCGCGCAGCGCAACCAAACAGCGAAGCGTCAAACGCGCGCAGCGCACCAACCCTACTTAAAATCTCAACGAAATCATCGCAAAGTAATTCCTGCCGTAAGCATTGTATTTCCGGGAAGGGAAAGTATTGACATTTTTATCTGTCCAGTTGAAACGCCATTGTTCGAACTGAGACATGACGAATTGATTGTTGAGGACATTGTCCATGCCGGCGGTGATGTTGATGAAATAAGATTTGTATTTCAATGATTTGCCTGCCAGGATATTTACGGTGTAGGCATTTGGCAATTTCTTTTGTTCCAATATTTCATTCCAAAGTGGTGAATCCTTTATCAGCTTTTCTGAACTTGCAGCATCCAACGATACGGCGTATTCGGTTCTTCTGTTGAAGTTGATATCCTCATAACGGTTTGCGAAGTAGTTGACATTAGCACTCACAAACCAATACCGTTTAGCATTATATTTGACGCCAAAGGTGCCGGCCATCATAGGAGTATTAGGTACATAATACCCATCAATGTAAACAGTTTGTCCGTTCAAGTTACTTTGGATCGACAGCACACCATTATCAGGAGTAGCAGTAGCAACGGGGCGCGATGCATAAAGATGTTGGCAAAATGTGCCTGCAGTGTACACTTCGACGCTTGAAAAAGGCTTCCACTCCGCGGCCACCTCAATACCGGTATGACGAGTATCTACGCCTTTTGCAACGTAGTTAACAAAGGCTCTGTCTTCGTCAGAATAAAAAGATAATGCTTTCAGTTTATTGTGAAAATATGTATAATATCCGCTAATTTGCGCAGAAAATAATGGAGAGCGATAATTGTATCCACCTTCTACAGAACTAATTTTTTCATTAGTTAAATTAGATGCCAACTCATTGCGGGTACGAGGTGATAAGAATGCATCACGACTATTAGGCGCTTTGGTCAGGTGGCCACCATAGATGTGAAAGTAATTTCTGCCATTCAGCTTATAAGTAGCACCGGCTTTCATACCATAATTCCAAAATTGAGGCTTTTCAGAGTTGCCTAGTGAATTATTGGGAAATCTACCGTTTTGTGTGTTACCAATTCTAAAGAAACTATTGTAAGAACCTTTTAGTGAAGCAAATACATCAAAATGGTTGCTTGAGTAGGAATATTGTCCCCATAAATAGGCATTACTTACATCTATATTGTAGTCGTAACCGTATTTGTCGCCTACCTTAATGATTCTATTCGGCGTTTTTAAGTCATTTTGTCCAAGGTTAGAACCGGGAAAATCTCTTTCTGCAAACTGGTCTATATCTACAAAAAAATCACCACCCAAAAGGTCTTTCAATTTCTTGTAATCTGAAGATCTAAAGTAACGCAATGCTAGTCCACCCACCACTTGTTGCTTGTCATTTAGCTGGTGTTGAAAATTAGAATAAAAATTTATTTCCCTGCTGTCACTTCGTCTGTCGAACAATGCATATTTGGAACGATTTCCACTGGTACTTTGACCGGTTTGACCATTGATCGTTGCATTATTGATAGTTACAAAGTTATTCCGATTGGTATTGTAAAGATTGGCCCAATTAATCTGACGGGCAGCCTCGTTGTTCTTCAACAAATCAGTCAAGGCTTGTCTTTGAACCTCATCATCTGTTGAACTGGGGAGTTTGCTGTAGTAATCCGGTCGTGGATCGGCGGCATTGAACCAGTCCATGTCACCATCTGCAAATTTCTCAAATTGAAAAGACAAAGCCGTCGAAATGGTTGTTTTATTATTGGGTGTATAATCGTGCTTGAGAATTGCAGTAGGAGAGTGGGTAGTACGTACGCGAGCATTTCTTTTTTCTCCATTTTGATATCCCCAGTATGGATTGTAATAGTTGGTTCCTGACAGCTCAAACATTTCCTGTACAGCTGGACCGCTTCTGCCTTGTTTGATAGGGGCACCAAAAAATGTGAGATTGAAAAGATGTTTGTTATTCAGTTTTTTATCAATTGAAATCAGGTATGCATAAGCATCCATGAAGGTGCCGGGTACGTATCCTTCTTGTGCCCAGCGATGAGAAGCTGAAGCGGTGAATGCCCAACCATTTGCGAGCAAACCGGTGGAGTGCGTGGCCATTATCCTATCGGTATAGGTTCTATTGGTTTTCATGTAAGACACTCGCGTTCCTTTGCGCTGCTTTGAGGCTCTGGTATCAATATTAAATGAACCTGCTAAATCGCCAAATGCAAAACTGTTGGGTTCGAGTCCGATATAATTTTGCTGAAGTCTTGTGACATCATTCAAGCCTCCATAGGTATTGAATACTACACGTTCATCATCCAATTCATTGAAAGGTACTCCGTTGAAATATTGCTCCGTATAGTTATTGAGGTATCCTCTTTGCCTGTAACGCACGGAATTCCAGTTGTATGACGTCGATTGACGAAATAAGTCACGTGAGGCACCCAGTTGCGATGCTACATTTTGCTCATCGGTTCCATCATTTGAATCGGTATCATCCAGGTTGATTATCTGGATGGATTCAGTGACACCACCTGCAGCATTTAAATCAGGTTTTGCCAAGATAATCTCACCCATATTGATTGTTTTCAGGTTTATATCAACCGATTTGAGCAACGGCTTGTAATCTTTCATTTGAAAAATTACAACCGCACTTTTGCCGCTAACTTTTATCAAGCGGAATTTGCCATTTTCATCAGAAACAGCAGCATTCTTTTTGCCTTCGATGCTAACCATCACACCGGCTATGGGCGTACCCGTTTCTTCAGATTTAATGACACCTTTGATGATCGCTTGTGCATTCAGTTCTATAAAAGAAAACAAGACAGCTAACGGGAATAAAAATTTTTTCATATGAATGTTTAAGAAAATGTCAGCAAAGGTAGTATTTCTAAATCAATGATTAAATATTAATGATTAAAGAATTGTTAACTATAGATAATTACGAATTGAGAATTAGGAATTACGAATTAAGAATTACCACTTTCTAGTTGGCATTGGTTGATTAGGAATTTGACCATTAGCCGGAGTTCTTTTTTTTAAACACAGCTGTTTTTGCAATATGGATTGGTTTTGTAAGTCAATTTTACTTTTTATTGATTTTATTTTACTGACTTTTATTATTGTTGTATCATTTTCGGCTTTTACAGCAGCTCGCACAATAGAATTTGATCAACAAAATTTCAAATTACTATTTGCCAATTTCATTACTTAATATTACTTTTATCGTTAAATATAGAAAATAAAAAAATGTATTCAATAGTACTTTTACCCAAATCCGATTAGCTGCTTCGTTCAACTAGAAAAGTTAAGCTTATCTTGGATTGATTTTAGGGACTGGAAATGGTAGGGAAGAGTGAATATTTCTTGATATGGGCAAGTTGAAAGGGAATTGAAAATCGAAACAAACAAATAATACAATAAAAGTGGAGTCCGGCAACCACTGCAATAAACGGGGCGAAACCGAAAAGCCAAACGAGTAGGGGAATTTATAAATTTAAAAAAATACAAAATGAAAAAGAATTTTGCAGAATTTTTAGGTACCTTTTGGTTAGTATTGGGTGGATGTGGCAGTGCTGTGCTTGCTGCAGGCTTTCCGGAAGTAGGTATTGGACTAGTCGGTGTATCTTTAGCTTTTGGGCTTACTGTCCTTACTATCGCCTATTCATTAGGTCACATTTCAGGTGCACATTTGAATCCGGCAGTAACAATTGGTTTATGGACGGGCGGAAGAATTAGTTCGAAAGAAATCTTGCCTTATATCCTGTCACAAGTTTTAGGTGGTATTGCTGCGGCAGGTGTACTATATATTATAGCTACCGGAAATGGTAGTGGTATTGGTTCTTTTGCAGCAAATGGATACGGCGAACATTCACCGGGTGGATATAGTATGAACGCAGCAATTGTTACTGAATTGGTAATGACCTTTATGTTCTTACTGATTATTTTAGGAGCGACAGATGAAAGTGCACCTAAAGGCTTTGCCGGTTTGGCAATCGGGCTTGCCTTAACGCTTATCCACTTAATCAGTATACCTGTAACTAATACATCTGTGAATCCTGCTAGAAGTATTAGCCAGGCATTATTTGTTGGTGATTGGGCAATTGCTCAATTATGGTTGTTTATAGTAATTCCTATCGCGGGTGCAGCTTTAGCTGGACTAGTGTATAAATTTTTGAAAACGGAGTAAAATCCGCCCATAATCACTTATTTTTCATCTTGCATGTTGCAATTTTATCTACCATTTTAGATACGATGAAAATGCTGTTGAATGGAGCTAAGCTTGTATTTTAGAATACCTGCCTTTGGTAGGCAGACTTGTCTGCCAAAGGTCAGCGTAGCATGCATTACGTGACTTCAAATTTTGTAATTTCAGATTTCCAAGTGCCTAAAAGACATTTGCCACGTTTTAATTGACGAAAACTGGAGTCTTCTATCTAATTGATAAAGATAATTTCCGGTTCTCTTGCCATGATATGGATAATTTAAGTTACTATTAAATAAAGTGAAGAGCCGTGCGATTTGTGGGTATCGGCAATCCCGTAAAAAAGGGTAAGTATACTATCTGCAATTGTTTTTACGATGAAATTGCTTTGTGGATGTTAAACTGTCCAATACATTTTCTGGAACGATCTTGTACTTTACAAAGATAGTGTTTAAGTGCTTTAGCCTTTTTTGCTGTCAGTTCATGGTTTAATCTTTTTAAAAGCCAGGATCTTTGTTTCAACTGACAATCCTAATCGTTTAAAATGCACTACTGAGTTTTGCATCAGCCTTAAAACGCTTCTCCGGTAAAAATGTAAAAACTCACTCCTTCGCGAGTAAACCCTGCATCAAGTCGCAAAAAAATATCTTTTTTCGGAAAAATCAAGTAGCGCAATCCTGCTCCGGCGGTCAGCTTTATCTGTTGGCTGCTGAGCTGAGCAAAGGTGGGAGAAACTGCTCCTGCACTCAAAAATGCAGCGCCGCCCAGGCGTTTGCTAAAAGGAAACGGCAGCCATCTGTACTCCGCTTGTGCAGCATAATAATGTTTATCTCGGAATCGCCCGGTGTAATAACCCCGCATGAGCATCTCATTTCCCATAAGATTGAGCATATTGAAAGGGGCATTTCCTCGCACAGCATTTCCACTTACTTGCCAAGCCAAAACCGAGCGAGTATTCAGTTGATGATATCGACGAAAATCAACGCTGAAAACATCGAAGGTATAGTCGCTTCCCAAAGCCTTATTGTAATGTAGCCAGGACAATTCAGAAAACCAACCTGCCCGCGTGTTAAGCATATTCGGCCGAGTATCGTAGACAAAACTTGGGCCCATACCGATGTTCTTTGATCCGCCGGAGCCTTCCGGCAGCGGGCGCGAAGGTCGCTCACCACCAAATTTCACTTGCCCAATTTGCTGTAAGTCTCCTTGTACTCCCGCGAACCAATTGCCTTTGATTTGATGCAACACCCTTTGTCGAAGCAAGGTATAGTTGCCATCCACCACTACAGGGTCGTCTGCCGGTGCATCGGGTCCAATGCCATAATAAAATAAGGGAAATCGCTGAAATCTCATCCTACCCAACAACAACCAACGGTCGCGATGGGTATATACTGCATTGTCTAACCAAATTCCGTATTGTGAACGCAAGGTAATGAACCCAAAGGCCGTGATTTCGCTCAAACGGTTTAACTTATTGTTGTTTTTCGCGTGAAACAACAAGGATGATCCAATACCAAACTCAAAACTGGTTTCCGGTGCAAACCCCAAGGTAGGGTAGGCCAAAAAACGGGGGCGTGCCGGCGGACGATTGTCTTTGGTGAACCGATTTAAAAGTCTGTTAAACAAATAACTGGAATCTGATAGAGCCGACAACGGCAGCGTACACGTCAGCAGTATTGCTATGCATATTACCCATTTTTTGTCAAATGCCATTTGCTGTATGTTGTCTGTGTATTGCACCAGTTTTTTTCAATTTAGCTTTGAAAGTTCTTTCCAATGCATACTTGCAATTGCTACCGATTCGAATATTTTTTAATAAAACGATTCTGTCTTGCAAAAATCGTTCAATTTTCTTGTATGCTTTCCCATTTGCAAAATTAGCTACTAGAAAGCAATTTGACACACTTTTCTAAGCAATTTCCAAACAAATGTTACTACATATGTTTTTCTTTGATGCAAATTTCATGCTGAATATCGATTTGAGCAAAATTATGTATGTTGAGTAACAGACCTGCTGCCAATGTGGTTCATTTCATTCGGTTCAAAATAAAAGGCATGCTGCCCGCTGGACGACCTGCGTCTGATTCAAACAAAAAAGCTCCCTTCATGCAGGAATTCGAAAAATTTATCGCTTTGTAAAAGAAAAACGGAATACTACTTGCCAGCATCGTCAATTATTTTTACTTTTAATGATGAAATAGAATCAACAGAAAAATGTAAAATAAAGTTACAAATAGATGGAATTGTTCTGCAGAAATGTAAATTGTTTTAATCAGCACACATTTTACGTGATTCTGAATCATATTTTCTGATAACCCAAATTTCTGCTAGTCGATTAATAAAAGTAAGCATGTTGAAAACAAAATTTGGTGTCATTTTTTTTGTTGTTCATGCAGTCCGGTTTTTTTAGCAATTTCTATAAATTATGTAAAAAAAATTGCACTTTACATTCACTTACTTTTACATTCGAACCTTAAAAGATGATTTAAATGACCAAATTGATTTTTTTAAACCGCACTAAAAAGAGCTTAAAATGAAAAAGATCGTTTTTTTTTTACTATTGTCATTTGCGTTTTCAGATTTTATCAATGCACAGGATGACGCTGCTGGGTGCAAAGATCATCCACTATTGACCCGACTTGAGAATTTCTACATTTCTGGTTGTGAAGAAAACTACAATGAGCTTCAAATACGGACCAGTAGCACTAAAACTGAGGCGAAAGAAGGTAATCTTTTTCATTTGTACTACAGATATAATTTTGACACCGGCATCAAAGCAAAAAGTGCGTTGCAAATTATACGGAATTATGAAGTCGCCATAACAAAAAATGGAGGGAAACTTGTTTTTAAAAATTCTAATGGAATGGAAGGTCCAGTGGAAGCTACCTACTATCTTTCAACAAAGGATAAGGAGTATTGGGTTCAACTTACTTCTTTCGCCGGTACAGACAATGCCATAGAGGCGTTTTCACTAAACGTGCTGGAAATGGAATCAATGAAACAAGAAGTGGATGCCAGTAAAATGTTTGAAACAATCACAAAAGAAGGCTTTGTTGCTTTGTATATCAATTTTGAAACCGGCAAATCATCTTTAAAACCGGAAGCAGAGCCAATCATTATGCAAATAGCTGCAATGCTCAAACAGAATCCTGCCCTTAAAATAAGCGTAGAGGGACACACCGATAATGTAGGAAACGAAAAATCAAATCAAACTCTTTCTGAATCGAGAGCCAATGCAGTTGTGAGCGAATTAGTATCGAAAGGAATTGATAAAAGTCGCTTAAAATATAAAGGCTGGGGCCAGACAAAACCCGTAACTGATAATACTACCGAAGAAGGCAAGAGAAAAAATCGCCGTGTAGAGATAGTAAAAATATAGCAGTGCAGAATGGTTTAATAGTCACTAACAACAGCCGGGAATAATTCAAACTATATATGTGCGGAATAAAAAATACTTGGCAAAAGCTGTTCCACGAATGACTCGGTCAAAGTATTTATTTTTTTGACAGTGGATATTAAATTCCGGAAACTTCCGTTGCAAATTATGGAAAATGAATGGGAAGTTTGAAATTAATCGAAATATTAAAGTAAACGAAGTCTCCGGTCATTTTTAAACATTTGATGGAGCAGACCCTTTTGCACTATAACGTTCTGCTTCGGGCACTACGAAATTAACATCAGAAACTTGATTGGCATTTTTTAACTGAATGCTATTAACCAACCAGAATAGCTTTTGGACGATTAGTTGCCGAAACTTTTCTAACTTCAAACTCTTCAATTTAATACTATATGATGAATAGATCATTTTTTTCGCTGTTATTACTAAATTTTCTTTGTTTATTCTTTAACCAAGAAACGATTGCCCAAGGCAAAAAAACGCAGGAGCAGACCAATACCTGGCAAACTCCTGATGCAGACATCCTCAAAATTCTATATGCACCGCAATTGCCGAGAACATCCACTTCTCCAACAAGAACACATATGTTGCTGTCAGATCCTATTATTTATCCCACAATATCCGAGTTGTCTGCTCCTAGATTGAAATTGGCTGGGATTAGAGTAAATCCTAAAAACAATTACTTTCAGGGAAATCATGGTGGCACAGCCCCAAGAATTCTTAATATAAAAGATGGAAAAACGATACCACTTCCAATTCCCAAAGATGCTGAATTACTGTCCACGCTATGGACGACTGATGGACAACGTTTTGCAATGTCAGTAGGTTTTGAGGACAGAATCGAATTATGGTTGGGAGATATTAGCGGAAAAGTGGAAAAAGTGCCTAATGTCATGCTCAATCCTTTGTTGCAGCAGGCTGTCACCTGGTTTCCGGATCAGGAAAAATTGTTGATCAAACGAATTGGTAACCGCGGTGTCGCACCGCAAAAATCAAGTGTACCGAATGGTCCTAAAATCCTCGAAGACTCCGGAGCAAATGCAAGGTCGACCTATGAGGCGAGAAACTTGCTGGAAACTGCACATGATGATGAGTTATTCACTTATTATTCACAAAGCGAATTACTTATACTCGATACTCGAACCAAAAAACTACAAGTGATTGGGCAAACGGCGCCTTATAGCAATATGAGTATTTCCCCGGATGGGAATTATCTGTTGGTAGATAAATTAAAGAAGCCATGGTCACATGAAGTGGCTTGGTGGCGATTTGCCCATGATATCGAAGTGTGGAATCTTCAAGGGAAATTAGTAAAAACAATTGCAAATCAAGCCGTGGCCAATGAAGTTCCTGTGCAGGGAGAGGTAACCGGGCCAAGGGATGTGTCTTGGCAAGCTAGTGCACCGCATACGCTGTATTGGATTGAAGCATTAGATGGCGGCGATCCTATGGCCGAAGTACCATTCAGAGATAAATTGATGCGCTGGGAAGCTCCATTTAATAACCCGGCGGAGGAAGTGTTCAAAGCAGTCCACCGCATTCAGGCAACTATGTGGGGGCAAATTGATGGAATGTTAATGGTTTCTCAGCGAGAACACAAAAGAAGATGGCGTTACGTATGGTTATTGGATGTAAATAAAGGCACCTCCAAACAATGGTTTGATCTGGATGAAAATGACCGTTATAGCGATCCTGGAAATCCAATTTTTACACCTTTGAAAAATGGCAATTATGTGTTTATGGTCGAAAACGGGTCAATATATTTCACGGGAACTGGTGGTACTAAATCAGGAGATCGACCTTTCGTCGATCGCCGCAGTATTGACTCAGGCACATCTGAAAGAATATTTCGAAGTGCTGCTGACAAGTATGAGTATTTCGTGGACTTCGCATCAGATCCGAACTCATTTATTATGAGCTCTGAATCGCCTACTTTGGTACCAAATTTCTATTTGGCTACTTTTGGAGAAACTATTAAAGCTGCGCCGGGAGAAAGTACCAGAGCATTTACGAAACGGCCTATCACTAATTTTGTCGACGCTTGCCCGGAATTGCGTCAGATAGAAACCAAACTTGTCAGATACCAGAGAAAAGACAGTGTTGAATTAAGTTTTCAATTACTTTTACCTCCAGATTATAAAGAGGGAACACGGTTACCGACAGTAGTGTATGCTTATCCTCAGGAATATTCCGGAGCCAAGACGGCAGGTCAGGTCAGAGGTTCTTCCAACCGTTTTATGCGAATTTTTGGCGCCTCACATTTATACTTCTTGATGCGTGGCTATGCCGTTTTGGATAATACTTCAATGCCAATGGTAGGTGACCCGGAAACGGTTTACGATTCCTTTGTACCGCAATTGGTTGCTGATGCAGAAGCAGCAGTTGCCAAAGCCGTAGACATGGGTATCGCGGATCCCGAAAGAATAGGTGTCATCGGGCACAGCCATGGAGGTCTGATGGTGGCCAATCTATTGGCGCATACCAATTTGTTTTGCGCGGGTATAGCGCGCAGTGGTTCCTACAATAAATCCAATCAACCTTTTGGCTTTCAGGGTGAACGTCGTTCGCTTTTCAAAGCAACTAAATCATATATAGATTGTTCGCCAACATTCTTTGCAAACAAAGTCAATGAACCCATCTTGATTATTCATGGAGCTGACGATTCAAATCCCGGTACCTTGACTTTCCAGTCAGAGGTGTTTTATGAAGCGGTAAGAGGTTCCGGAGGTACGGCAAGATTGGTATTACTGCCTTTTGAAGATCATGGCTACAAAGCAAAGGAAACAATCGAACATGTATTATGGGAACAAATAAATTGGTTTGACAAGTATGTTAAAAATCGCAAAATCACTGAAGCAACAAATAAATAGTTCAATTCTGCGATGTTAATGAAGAACTTTAGATCTGAGCTCGCTTCTTAGGAAATAAGTAATAACCTGAGTTCGATTATTAAAATAAGCAAA
>JBMOJB010000137.1:0-10621 GCA_049316985.1 Saprospiraceae bacterium
AGAAGCGTCCATTCATCAGATTGATCTCGCCTTCACTGCTATGCAAAATAATTTCCGCACCATATACCGGAATGCCATTAAACACTTGTTGCATTTTAAAATGCTCCATTCCCAGTTCATCCTTTGAAGTTTCTTTCAATTGAAAATCGTTGCTCATTGCTGCGAAACCGATTTCCTGTTGAATGCCATCGAGATACGCTTTAATCTTATCCTGCGCACTTCTATTTCCGCTGATTGAACGATCATTGGATCCTTTTACCATTATCACATCGCCATTTGCATCGCGAAGAATTTCAATATCGCGGCCCAGTATCGGATGGAAATCCGCTTTGATAGATTTGAAATCAGTGAAAGGAGAACTGCCCGTCTCCACTGCATTCCCAGGGATAGATGGAGCCTTGATCATCGGAGCGATGCTGTAGGTATTTGCCGGATGAGTAGGTGCGGATTTGCTTTTTTTAGTCTGGGCAAATGATGAAAAGCCTATTAAAAGCAATAGAATGAATAAGAAATGGCGCATAGCAAAATTTTTTTTGATAGAGAATGGGTCAAAAGTAGGAGTTTCTGAGCTAATAAATAAGTTATCAGGCGTTAAAATATAGTGAAAATTTAGATAGAAAAATATGCGTTAATAAATAATTTTATTTTAACAAAAAAAATTCATAATTATTTCAGTTTATAATGTTATATTGTGCATTATTAATGTTTATATTGTAACTATGAAAAAATCTAATCTAAAATCGAAAACCTTTCTTCTTTTTCCTTTCTTATTATTGAGTTGTATTCAGCTTTTTGCACAACAGAATAATCCAACAATTGCAGTTTGTAACGGTAAGCAGTATGTTTGTGCTATCGGCCAAAGTCATACAGTATGCGGTGAAATAATTGTAGATCCGAAATTTGGAATTATTGACTCTTTTACAATAAATTGGGGTGATGGGTCACCAATTTTAAAAGTACCCGGCAATGGTACACTCGCACCACCACCGCAAACGCATACTTATAATTTAAGTGGATTTTATAAGACTTGTCTCAGACAAAAAGATTTTACGATGAAACTTTTGTCATACAAGCCTGGCGTTTCAATACCAGCAAATAATGGACAAGATATTTCATTTTATAATTCCCCTACAGCCAATTTCGACTTTTCTGTTCCGAAAGGTTGTGTAAATAAACCTCTGATGATGATAGATAAATCATGCCTCAGGGACTCAATGAATTCGCCGGTTATGTGGACATATGGCGATGGGACTACTGGTACAAGTATTACGCATACTTACCTTAAACCAGGATTCTATGATGTTAAAATGAAAGTAAGTAACGATTGCGGATCCGATGAAAAAATAAAAACGATAGAAATTGTTGATCTGCCCAAAGCCATTATTACCGCAGATTCAGGATTGATAAAGCCGAAAAGAAGTGTTAAGCAGAACGATACGGTAAAAGTTTGTTTAAAGTACATTAACGGTATTATTAATTTCAACGGAGAAAAATCACTAAATGCATCATCCTATAAATGGGAGATTGCTCCGGCGAGTGGTTGGGTTTTAAACCAGCCTAACACAATTAATAATTCGAAGGATTTGTTTTCAATAGATTTTGATCAAAAAGGAATTTATCGATTAAAGTTGACTGTAGACAATATGGCTTGTTTTAAACCAGATACCTTAGGTTTCTTTGTAAAAGTTGTTGATACAGTAAATTTAAGATTAGATCATCAACTAGATGTTTGTGACAATTTAAAGTATAAGCCCATACCATTTTTTAAGGATGCTAAATATTATATTGATGGAAAATTAATTTCAAGTTTTCCGGTTACCCTTTCACCCAGAATTCCCAAATATAAAATTGAAGCATTTCTAAACAATGAATGCAATAATTCATCAGCAAAAGATTCGTTTTACGTCATAGGAAAATCTGGCATAAGTTTCATCACACCAAAAGTAAATGCCATTTTATGTCTAAATTCCGGCAAAATAAAACTTGATGCAACTCCAGGCGGTGGAAAATGGACTGGGAGCAATGTAACTGCAAGTGGCAGTGATTATTACTTTGATCCAATTAATCTTGGGAAATTTACCTTGAATTATGTTGTGGGTAGCGGAACTTGTGAACAGAAATCAAATATAAATATTGAAGTAATCAAAGATTTAGTAGTCAGTTTGCCTCGGCAGGATGACGTTTGCAATACGCTTTCTTATACTCCACAGAAATTGGATTCAAAATTTACATACAAAATTGATGGTATGTCTGTTAGTGTTTTTCCAAAGACTTTGGCAGTACGAAATACCCCGTATATTGTAACTGCAGAATATAAGGGCATGTGTGCTGCACAGTTGGTTTCCGATACTTTTTTTGTGAAAGACAAGCCATCAGCTAAATTTCTTTTTCCAAAAGCGGATACAGTAGTTTGTGAATCCAATACACCAATAAAACTGAAATCAGAAATTACTGGAGGTCTGTATTCCGGTTCTTCATTTCTTTCCGGAAATATTTTTACTCCGAGTGCGGCTGGAATTTACAATATTAAATATAATATAGGTACAGGTACTTGTGAAAACACCGAAGCGATAAAGATTACTGTAGTAAAGGATCTGGTCGTTATGTTGCCATCACAAGATGATGTTTGTAATCAGTTATCTTACCAACCACAAAATTATGATTCTAAAATAATTTATACAATTGATGGGAAAGTAATTTCTAGTTTTCCTCAAAGTTTAGCCGTAAGGAGTGCGCCTTACTATGTAACTGCAAAGTACACCGGAGTATGTGGCAACCAATTTAAGGCAGATACCTTTTATGTAAGGGCCATACCATCCGCAAAAATACTATCTCCCTCAAAAGACACGGTCTTGTGTCTAATGAGTACACCAATTACATTAAAAACCAAAGATCAAGGCGGTACCTTCTCAGGTTCAACATTTATTAATGGGGATATATTCACACCTAAAGAAGTGGGTAGTTTTCCGATTACTTACACAATAGGAACAGGGACATGCGAGCAGAAATCAACTATAAATATCAAAGTAGAAAAGGACTTGGTTGTTTCCATGCCGGCCCAATCCGATGAGTGTATTCCAATCTCCTTTACTCCAAAAGCATTTAACTCCCTGATAAAATACAAAATTAATGGAGTAGAAACAAAAGTATTTCCGGTGCCCCTCGCTATTTCTCTAACTCCATATATTATAACCGCTGAGTACACCGGAGTATGCGGTTATCAGAAAGTTAGCGATACATTCAAACTGAGCGCAATTCCGTCTGCAAAAATTTTATCTCCTTCAAAAGACACGGTCTTGTGTCTAATGAGTACACCTATTACTTTAAAAACCAAAGATCTGGGTGGTACTTTTTCCGGCTCAACTTCTATTAATGGCAGTGTATTCACTCCTAAAGAATTAGGTAGTTTTCCGATTACGTACACAATAGGAACCGGGACATGCGAGCAGAAATCAATTGTAAATATTACAGTGGAAAAGGATTTGGTTGTTTCCTTGCCGGTCCAATCCGATGAGTGTATTCCAATCTCCTTCACTCCAAAAGCCTTCAACTCCCTGATCAAATACAAAATAAATGGAGTAGAAACAAAAGTATTTCCTGTGCCGCTCGCTATTTCTGTAACTCCATATATTATTACAGCTGAGTACACTGGAGTATGCGGTTATCAGAAGGTGAGCGATACGTTCAAACTGAGTGCAATTCCCTCCGCTAAAATACTATTCCCGGCAAATGACACTGTATTGTGTTTGAACAGTCGGTCTATTACGCTAAAAACCAAAGATCAGGGCGGTGTTTTTTCTGGATCAACGTTGATAAATGGTAGCATTTTCTCTCCCAGTGAAATTGGTAGTTTCCCTATCACGTATACCATTGGAAAAGGGACATGCGAACAGAAAGATACTGCGAAAATCAAAGTGGAAAAGGATTTAGTAGTTACTTTGCCAAGGGAGTCTGATGAGTGTATTTCTCGATCTTATACACCAAAGGACTATAATCCCCTTATAAAATATAAAATCAATGGCGTTGAGACAAAAGCATTTCCTGTGCCCCTCGCCATTTCTCCAATTCCATATATTATTACTGCTGAGTATACCGGAGTATGTGGTTATCAAATCGAAAAAGATACATTTTATCTGAGTGAAATACCTTCTGCAAAAATTTTATCTCCGCCTAATGACACAACATTGTGCTTAAAGAGTACTCCAATTATTTTAAAACCAAAAGATAAAGGTGGTATTTTCTCTGGGTCTTCGTTTTTAAATGGAAATATTTTTACTCCTGATGCAGAAGGAGAGTACTTAATTATCTATACAATAGGGAAAAACACCTGCGAGCAAAACGATACAGTGAAAATCAAAGTAGAAAAAGATTTAATTGTCAAGCTTCCCAATCAGGAGGATGTCTGTAATACATTTGAGTACCAACCCGGAGATTATAACAGTAAAATAACTTATAGAATTAATGATACAATTGTGAGCAAGTTTCCAGTAAATCTACCGATTAGCTCAAATAGATTTCGGATTCAGGCATATTATAAAGGTGTTTGCGGAGAGCAGTCGCTAAGAGATAGCTTTTTCGTTAGAACTCCCCAATCTGCAAAGATTCTTTTCCCTACAAAAGATACAGTAATTTGCGAAGGAAGTACTCCGATACCGCTCAAATCTGAAGTTTTTGGTGGTATTTTTTCAGGAACTACCGCGATGGTCGGAAATATTTTCAATCCGGATATGCGTGGGGATTATTTAATCAGGTACACCATTGGAACAAAAACATGCGAAAACAAAGATAGTGTCAGAATAAAAGTAGAAAAGGATCTAGTTGTATCGCTTCCGCCACAAGCAGATGTTTGCAATCCACTTGATTACACTCCGGAAGCTTACGATAATCGAATAAGTTATCGGATTAATGATACCATTGTAAAAGTTTTTCCAATCAAATTGCCTGTTGGTACAAAGCCATATGTAGTCAAAGCATCGTTTAGTGGCGTATGTGGCGATCAGGAAAAAATTGATTCATTTTGGGTGCGAGAACCAGAAAAATTGCAGTTTTTAAGTCCTTTGAAAGATACTTCTATTTGTCTTTCAACTACGCCACTCAAAATTACAGCAAATGTTTTAGGGGGCACTTGGACAGGGAAAGATATAGCACAAGATGGTGCTTTCTTGCCATCATCTGCGTCAGACTATACATTGAGTTATAGTATTGGATCTGGCACTTGTAAAGTGGATAAATCCTTGAAGATAAATGTTCAAAAAGCTACTGCAAGTGTAAAGTCCATGGTTCTTTGCACTTATACTCCTATCACGCAAATAGTCGCTTCACCTGTAGGAGGGAGGTTCTATTCAATTGATTGTCCAACATGTATTGATAGCACAGGCTTATTCAATGTTAAAAACCTCGGAGATAGCACAAAAGCACTTGTTTATTACAATTACAAAAACCCTTTAGGTTGTTCGGGTGTTTTTTCAGCTGATATCGAAGTTGAAAATCCCATTGCTGATTTTAAAGTTAGCAAAGCGTGTGAAGGCGAACCTGTGTCAATAGAATTCAACAATACCAAAGCCAAGAGTGTTGAATGGTATTTAGATGGTAATCCTGTAGATTTGAAAAGTATTAATAACTTGAGTTATGGTCCGCATAAAATAAAATTGGTTGCCAAAAGCACATATTGTGTGAACGCTTTGGAAAAAACTTTAAATGTGGTAAATAAACCAAGACTTACCAGGTTTGATTTTCTACTTTCCTCTGTTTGTTCGCCTGCTGATGTCACATTTAATCCAAAGCCATCATTGCAGCCCAACATGAACTATTTTTGGGACTTTGGGAGAACTAGCAATGATACATTAAGCATATTTCAGCCGCCGGTAATTAAATACGATACAAAAACTTATACTATTTCAACCTTAAAAGTTGGATTGAGAACTTATAATGAGTGTGGAAGTCTGTTTTTCGACACTAGTTTTCAACTAAAATCCTTGCCATTACCAAGAGTTCAACTGGACTCATCAAAAGTAGGTTGTTCTCCATATGAAGTCACGCTTACAAATCGGTCATTAGGGGAAATTGATAGTTGTTACTGGGATTTTGGAAACGGGAAGTACTATAAAAGATGTGACAATTTTGTAAGGACAACTTATGTTACTCCCGACTCAACAAAAATTTTCAAACCCGTTTTGTATACATACAATATTTGCGGTGTAAAAAGTGATACTGCTCAAATTAAGGTTACACCACCCGGCATAAGGGCATTCTTTAACACTGATAAATATCTTATTTGTCCTTTTGACACTATACCTTTTGTCGATGCCTCCACTCCCAAGCCCGAAAAGCTTGCATGGTTTTTTGGTGATGGTGGTGTGTCCCAGATCTCCAATCCTTATCATGTCTTTACAAAATCGGATAGTATATTTAAGATAACATTAAGAGCTTATGGGAAGTGTGGTTATGACACTATTAGTCATACAATTAAAACAAAAGTTGCACCTCCCATAAATTTCGAAATTCCAAATTACGGCTGCCAGGACAAAGCCATTATCGTCAAAAACCTGTCGCCGGCAAATCTTTGGAAATATAGATGGACAACTTCGGATGGAGCGGTCTACGAGAATAAATACGACTTGGAACACATTTTCAAATCCGGGAACCGTACAGAAAAAGTAACGCTGAAGGTTACTAATTTTGAAGGTTGCACTAATGAACTAGCCAGAGAAATACCGATCAGAGAAAAACCAATCGCTGATTTCGATGTAGTGAATCCTAAGGGATGTACTCCGCAGAGAATACATTTTATTAATAAATCAAAAAATGCAGACAGCTATATCTGGTATTTTGGCGACAGCTCAACCACAAAAATTGAAAATCCCTATCATGCATATATAAGCAACGGAAGTTACGATGTCAAACTCATTGCACTATATGACAACAATTGTATCGATTCGACAATAAAAATCAATTTTGTTTATATCTATGATTGTAATTGCTACGTGCCTAACATATTTACGCCGAATGGAGATGGAGTCAACGACATATTTACTGTTTATGGCAATGATGCAATTGATAAAATTGAAAACATGGAGATTTACGATCGATGGGGTGATAAAGTCTATGAAGGCGCAGAGATTAACGCAATCGGAAATGGATGGGATGGATACCTGAGAGGAGTACTTGCCGTTGAGGGAGTTTACACCTATCTTCTCAAAGTTCGGTATAAAGATGGTTCAACGAAGGTAGTTAAAGGTGATGTGACTTTGATGTATTGATTTAATGATTCCCGTTAGCACCACATTTTCCGTTTTTTAACTGGATGAATAAAAACTTTGCTTCCCATCTGGGCAAAAATTACTTGAATAATTGACGATATCCCCTGAAGTATGTATTTTGAGTCAGTTTTAAATTTCTATTTGATTTCTAAAAATAATTTTAATCAATGAGTGTGCAAATTAATCTACCAGAAGGGCTCAAAATAACTCAATTTGAATTAAGTATGCTTTTGGCAGCGAAGTTATTCGAAAGTGGATTAATTTCTTCGGGTCAAGGTGCCGAGATGGTTGGTCTTTCAAAAAAGGCATTTATCGAGTTATTGGGCAAATATGAAGTATCTGTTTTCCAATATGGAATTAGCGACATCGAAGAAGATCTTGCCAATGCTTGATATTTTATTCAAATTGGAAAAACATGGATTTTGGATGTCCGAAAAATTGAAAAGTGATATCATTTTCAGGTTAATGGAATAGTAAAATAAGATACAATACCATGCAAAGATCAGATTTTCTAAAAGTTATCGGCTTCGGTGGAGCAGGTCTGATTATTCCAGATACCAACGTTCTCGCCCATAAGACCATCAAGGTGTACGACAACTACATCCGCGGCACTGTACATTATAAATTTAAAAAACTAAAGGGACATATCAAAGAGGGCGATCCGCTAATCCTTCGCGCCGAACCTACCAATCAATACGATATATTCGCCGTTGAAGTATATTATCAGGATTCAAAAATAGGATATATTGCCGCCTATGAAAATATCGTGCTATCCAATCTACTGGAGCAAGGTGTGGCGTTGAAAGCTTTCGTCAGTAAGATAACAAAAGCCAATGGCGGCGAAATTGCGGTAGAAGTTTTTGCTGATGTCATCGTTGCTAATCCTACTGTACTTAAAAACGAAGCGCTGGATCAAAGAGCTGATGAGCGGCCGGATATTTACAGGAATAGTACTTGGGAATAATTGAAAATTGAAAATTGAAAGTTGAAAATGACATTTGGAAGTGGTTTCAGGTTTTTTTAACCTCAATAATTATTTTAATTAAAAAAACACAATTCAGACATTTTCCTGACAGTCACTTGAACTTTGATTCTTTGAGTTTAACCAAAGTCAAATCCATTAAATTCTTGGGCACTTTTTTGGCAGTAGAATTCTATTCCGCCCGCCGGTTTGCAGGAAAATGATAAATTGACATTATATTTGTTGGTAATTTACATGCACTAAATCACAAACATGATCAATAGAATCAAAATAGAGAATTTCAAGTCGATCAGAAATCTTAACCTTGAGCTCAGCCAAATCAACATTTTGATTGGTGCAAATGGTGCCGGCAAAAGCAATTTTATCAATTTTTTTAAATTCATTAATAATATCTTTGATAAACACTTGCAATATTATGTTGCCGAAGAAGGTGGTGCAAATGAAATAGTGCATTTTGATTTAAAGACTTCAGACTCGATTGTTTGTGAAATTGAATTTGATCAGCGCAATATTTACTATTTCAAGCTCGAACCTAATCAATTTGGTAATTTCTTTTTTAGTAAAGAAGGTACACAAGTTAAAGGATTTCAAGATGGCTTAAATTGGGATAATTTACCAATATTAAATGGGACTGCCGAAAGTGCACTGTCAGATGAAAAAGATTCATGGTTTACTAATATGCGGTATCATACGGAATCCTTAAGAATTTACCATTTTCAAGATACTACTAAATCTGCAAAAATTAGACAATGGTGCGACGTCGGTGACGACCAATATTTGCGAGAAGATGCCGGAAACCTTGCTTCTTTCCTATATTGGATGAACACCGCCGAGCCAAAATCATTCCAGAAAGTTGAAATGGCTGTTCGTTCTGTTGCTCCATATTTTGAAAGGTTTGATTTAAAACCCGATCGAATAAATGCTGATAAGATTCGCCTGGAATGGAAAGAAAAAGGTTCTGACAAGTATTTTAATGCAAAGCATTTATCTGATGGAACCTTGCGATTCATGGCGCTAGCAACGCTATTATTGCAACCCAACTCACCAGCAGTAATCATAATTGATGAACCTGAACTAGGACTGCATCCATTTGCAATCAATAAATTGGCTGGATTGATCCATAAGGCATCAGCCCAAAGCCAGATTATCATATCGACGCAATCCGTGAACCTAATCGACAATTTTGAGCCTGAAGACATAATCACTGTTGACAGGTCGGAAAATCAATCAGTATTTCACCGACAAAATAGTGAGGTTCTAAAAGACTGGCTTTCCGAATATAGCAATATTAGTGATTTGTGGAATAAAAATGTGATCGGGGGAATGCCATGAAGCATATCTATATTATTGTAGAAGGACAGACGGAATTGGAATTCGCAAATAAATTTATCATTCCATTCCTGTTAACCAAAGGCATAAGTACGCATATGCAAGCAATTATGGTCACAATGCCGGGTGGAGGTCACGGTTATAACCATATTGAGCATTTTAAGAGAACGATTACTCCGGTTTTGAGCTACAAGGATGAACCAATCATTACTACAATGTTCGATCATTATGGCATTAATAGCGTAGCAAAAATGCCAAATTATGCAGATTGTGCTAAAAAGACAAATGTGGAGGATCGGATACAATGTTTGGAAAATGGGCTTAATGATGTAGTCCAAGCAATTATGCCCTATCGTTTTTTCATCCCCAATATCATAAGACACGAATTCGAGACACTACTGTTTGCGGATCCAAAGGAAGGGTTTTCACTAGAAGATGATATCATTATAAATGAATTATTGGCAATTTGTAATCTATTTCCGAATATTGAGGACATAAATGTCACTCCACAAGGCGCGCCTTCAAAACGAATTGATGAAATTTACGCTAAACACAGTAAGAAATACAATAAAGTTGCTGACGGAATGGATATTATTGAATTGACCGGGCTCGATACTATTCTTGAAAAATGCCCAAGATTGAATGATTGGTTAGAAAGGCTAATTGCTATGGCTAAAGCAGAAAGTTGAGTGTTTCGAAATAGTATCTGAAATGTAATTTTGGTTTTTATAATAATATATAGTAGCCATGTGTTATCCTGACAGGGTTCAATAATTTGTATAAATGTTACGTTCTATTGATTAATCATCCCTGTTAACTTTAACATTCATCGTACTGGAACATTCACAAATTAATATTTTCATTTTCAAGTTGCCCGATTTCAGTGGACAGGAAAATGGTCCAACACTTGTAAAATCAATCCTCAAAATCAAACAATCCCAGTTCAGACAATTTGCCGGAAGCAGTCTGAACTGGGATTTGTAATTGATCAATGGTTGAGAGTCTGTTCAAAAAAGTGTGTCAAAGAAATTATTTAATAAAAAATAATAAC
>JBMOJB010000138.1:0-10489 GCA_049316985.1 Saprospiraceae bacterium
AGCGCAATCAAACGGCGAAGCCATCAAACCGCGCGTAGCGCATCAAACGCGCGTAGCGCCTATTCCTCCGTCGATGCCGATGATTTGACCGGTCATCCAGCTGGAATGGTCGCTTAGTAAGAATTCAACCATGTGCGCCATCTCTTCTGCTGTTCCAATCCGCTGCAAGGGATGTCTTTTAGCAGAAGCTTCTTTCTTTTCGGGTGTACTCAATAGATTTGCTGCAAGGGGAGTCTCCGTCAATGATGGGGCGATTACATTGACGCGAATACCGGATATGGCCAGTTCGGCCGCCAGGCTTTTGGCCAGCCCTTCAATAGCGCCTTTGGAAGCTGCGATTGAAGCATGAAATGGCATTCCGAGTTTTACAGCAACCGTACTGAACAGCACAATGCTCGCTCCATTTGCTTTTTTCATTTTGGGTAGAATCTTTTGAATGATTCTGATAGCGCCCATCACATTCTGTTGAAAATCAGCTAGAAAATCCTGCTCAGATAATCTGTTAAAAGGCTTAAGATTGATGGATCCGGGACAATAAACCAGTCCATGTATTTGCTCAGGCAAACCATTTAATACCTCGAGTTCATCCTTACTGACATCCAGTTGATAAAAGTGGGTATTTAATGACTTTAGCTCCACCGTTTCATTTCTGGAAATACTAATGACTTGATGTTCCTTACTCAGCAGTTCTGCCGACTTTAATCCGATGCCTTTTCCGGCACCAATTATTAGTATATTTTTCAATTTGTTGAGTTGTTTAGACACCTACTTGAAGGTAGGTGGGTTGAGTTGTTAAGCTAAATAATGGGGTTAATACATGCATCCAGCACGATGATTCAGTTGGCATTCGGATTTCTATTGTTTCTACATCGTTCACTACAGTATTTTACTTCATTCCATACTTTTTCCCATTTCTTGCGCCAGGTAAACGGCCGATTGCAAACCATGCAGATTTTTTGTGGCAGATCTGCCTTTTTCACCTGCTTCATCTTATCGCTTACTAATCTTATTCGATGAGATGGCTCGTTGCAGTTTGCATTTAAAACGGGTAATACCCTCCAGCCTTTTCTTCAGGTGTTTTTGACTTACACCGCTGTGGACCCTTTTTCTCCACAAATTAAAGCTGGAGCGCTTCAGCGTTTTACGCATGAGCGCTACTACCTCCGCCTCCTTCAATCCAAACTGGAATTCAATCGCTTCAAATGGAGTCCTGTCTTCCCAGGCCATTTCGATAACCCGATCAACATTGATCGGTTTTACTTCGAGCTCCGACTGTTTGTGACTCGCAATCAATGCGATATTTGTTATTTCTTCTGTCATTTGATTTCTCAATTTTAAAGATCACCTAACAACAAAAAGCATGGGATGTTCATGAAATACATAATCTTTGGAGCTGAGACGTAAGTATCTTCAATACGACACCTGGCGACATCACACCAGCTACGGGAGACATCACAATATTCGAAGTCCTCCTTACAATAGTAAATCCAGACTTCACAATAGTCGAAGTCCTCCTAACAATAGTAAATCCAGACTTCAAAGTAGTTGAAGTCCTCCTAACAATAGTAAATTCAGACTTCACAGTAGTCCAAGTCCTCCTAACAATAGTACTGGCAGACTTCACATGAGTAAAAAGTCCCCCTAACAGTAGTACTAGCAGACTTCACAATAGTCCAAGTCCTCCTAACAATAGTACTGGCAGACTTCACAATAGTACTAAGTCCATTGCGCAATAGTACCGGCAGACTTCACGATGGCCCCAGTCCTCCTTACAATAGTGCTGACAGACTTCACAATAGTACTAAGTCCATTGCGCAGTAGTATCGGCAGACTTGACAATGGTCCTGGCAGACCTTCTAATAGCGATTGCACTACCTCATAGTCGTTTCCGACCATCATCAAGTCTGCCGGAGCTATTGTGAAGTCTACTCGCGCTATTGCAAAGGATACGCGGCAATCGATAACCCGACGTATTTACTACTACAATGCATCGTCGGCATGATTGTCATGAGAACAAACGGGTTTGAAAGCACACAAGAGGCACTAGAAAGGTCTGTTCAAGGTGCCGGAAAGCATTTCAGCACCTCCTATCCCTGCTGGCGCTGAAGAAAAGAAAGGAGAACGAGTAGAAAATAGGCAGCAACTACAAATTCTTAATTCTTAATTCTTAATTCTTAATTCGTAATTCGTAATTCGTAATTCGTAATTCTCAATTGTCAATTGTCCAAATATCTCCCCAAAGCCGTTGTCCCCCATCCACATACAGTGTATCACCCGTGATGTAAGTTGCCATGGGAGAGGCCAGAAAAAGCGCAGACCAGGCGATTTCGTCAACGGACCCCAAACGTTTCATGGGTATTTTATCTGATATGCCATGCAGCAATTCCGGTGGGTAATTCTCCAGTCCGGAGGATTGTATGATACCGGGTGCGATACAATTGATACGCACTCCACGGTTGCACCACTCTACCGCAAGGGTTTTACTGAAGGCTTCGATGCCTCCACGAGCTGCGGCTGTATGTGCCATCCCCGGCACTCCGCGAAAAATATTCACGATGATATTGACGATCACACCTTGTTTCTGCTTTTCAAAGAATGCTTTAAAAACCATCTGACACATATTCCAGCTGCCATTGAGGTTGTTGTTGACAACGGCATTCCAGCCATTGGGGCTGATGTCTTCTGCGGCTGACGGAAATTGTCCGCCTCCGTTGTTGATCAGGATATCCAGCTTTGCATGTTTGGCTTTAATCGTGTCGAGCAATAATTGAACGGAATCCCTGTCGCGGATATCTACTGTTGAACCATGTACTTCTCCAAATTCGCTGAGTTGCTGAACCGCATTGTTGATGCGTTCTTCCTTTCGGGAAGCAATCCAGACCACTGCACCACAAGATAGCATTTGCCTGGCAATCGCAAATCCAATTCCGCTGCCGCCTCCGGTGACGAGTGCAATTTTACCTTTAAAAAGATCTTTAGAAAACATAATCAGCCTTTTTTATTTCCCCAGCTATTGATCCACAAGCGGCTGGGTCTTTCTATATAATTAAATGAAAAAGCACCTACGGCAATGGTCAAACCAACATAAATCGGCAATATGATCCAGATGTTGGTTAATCCAAAATAATCCGGTTCACCGGGTGGTCCATCCGGAGGCGGACTACTCATTCCCCCGATGGCGATTGAAGTCACAATGGTATACAAAACCAAATGCCACATATAGATGGAGAATGACCAGTCGCCTAGCTTTTGCAAAATACGGTTTTCATAAAATGCATTGATGCCTTTGCTGCCATACACCGAACTAAGCAATATAACACTAAAAAAAAGTGGCGCCGCAAAATCCGATCCATTGAAATGCGCATACAGGGAATACAGGACTGCAATACCGGCAAGTACCCATCCGTTGCTCAATGGCGCTTTGAGAAACTGATTCACGTACATTCGATAAATACACATGCCTAGTGTAAAACCGAGTATTCCCCTTGCAAATCCCCAGTCGAAGGTCACATCAAGATCGTAGCCCGTTTGTAAAAATGGGAATAGCATCGGCCTGTTTGGGGAGATGTAAAATATAAGGATGGCATACAAACCGAATATAAAGACAATCGCCAAAACTGTTTTTATTGGGTTAAATTTTGAAAAAGGGACGACCAGAAATGGAAATAATAGATAGGCAATCCATTCTGCACTGATACTCCAGCTTGGCACGTTCCACGTAAATATGGGTTCAACATGTGCAGACTGAAGCAGCAACAAGTTGGAAAATAGTGACTTTACATTGAAAATTGCCATGCCGACCACCCCAAGGTACTCGTACTTGCCCAATATATAAGTTATACCAATAAACAGAGCACTGAACATCAAAGTCACAAAATGAAGGGGATAAATTCTGGCGAATCTGGCTTTCAAAAAAGAACCTATCTTATTGTGCTTATCCGGATCTGCAAATCCCGCTTCATAGACATAGCACATGATAAATCCACTCAGTATAAAAAATAAATCCACCATCAAGTAGAGTTTTCTGAACCAAAATGTCGTTTCCGTTTTAATGAAAGGTGCAATCATTTCATTGCCATGAAATACAACGACCAACAAGGCGGCAATTCCGCGAAGTGCGGTTAAATTATCCAGATAGGCTTTTGATGTTTGCAGTTGGTTATTCGTTAGTTGTGCTTCCATTTACCAGTGACTAGTTTTTTCGTCCACTAATTTGCATAAAGATAAAAATAATCAATTACAGTGCTGAAAAAAATGAAAATTGGTGAATTTGCCAATCAACTTAACTGCAGATATATCAAAGTCAATGCCGCCACAGTCATGATTAACATCGTTGCGAATCCAAGCACATTTGACCATCGTCCATTGGTGAATTTGCCCATTACAGTCTTGTTGTTGCAAATGTGCATGATAATGCCAATCAAAACGGGTGCAGTCATGCCATACAAAATGGCAGCGTACAAAAGTCCTTTTATCGGACTGATGCCCACATAATTGAGCGACAAACCGATCAATAAGGAAATTGCTATTATAATGTAAAAAGGCTTCGCCTCATGAAACTCGTTGTCCAGGCCTTCTTTCCAGCCAAATGTCTCACAGAAAATATAAGATAGTGAACCGCTGAGCACCGGTATAGCCAACAAACCTGTACCGATCACTCCAACTGCAAACAAAAGGTAGGCAAAATCACCTGCAACCGGTCGCAATGCCATAGCTGCCTGCTCAACGGTATCAATCTGATGCACTCCACCATTGAAAAGTACTGTTCCTGTCGTCAGAATGATGAACCAGGCGACAACCCCTGAAAAACCCATTCCAAAATCGACATCTTGCCGCATCTCGTGAATGATCTTCTTATTGACCATGATGTGTTTCTTCTTGTGTTTCATTTCTTCCACTTCCATCGTTGCCTGCCAGAAAAAAAGGTAAGGTGAAATCGTAGTTCCTAATATTGCGACAATTATACTTAAAAAATCCTTGTCAAATCTTATAGTGGGTATGAAAGTCGCTTTAAAAACCGCGAACCAGTCCTGTTTGAATAAAAAAGGAACTACCATGTAAACCAATAATACTAAGCAAAGGTATTTGAGAATCGAAGCTATTTTCCGATAGGGAAAATAAATAATGCTAATCAGCAATAATATAGTAAAGAAAACACTAAAATAAGAGGAGTCAATAGTAGGAAATAGCAGATTGCCAACAGCTCCCATTCCGGCAATATCGGCGCCAATGTTTAGAATGATGGCCGGGCAACTGAACAGCACCATAAGGTACAATACCGGGCGTGAATAGTACTGCTTCAATGTGCCCGTCAATCCCTGCTCGGTAACCAACCCGATCCGAGCGCACATCTCCTGAATGGCCGCCATCAATGGAAAAGAAATTAAAGTCGCCCACAAGGTGCTCAGCCCAAAGGCAGCGCCGGCCTGCGAGTAAGTGGCAATACCGGAAGGATCATCATCGCTTGAACCTGTGATAAGGCCCGGCCCTAATTTTTTCCAGAACTTCTTTACTTGTTGAGCCAGTTGATTCATACCTGATCTGTTCATTCTCTGGTAGTATTGCGTTTTGACAAATATATACAATATCTTTGGGAATGTTAAATTTCAGGTAATGAAATGAAAATAATATTGGATAGCTACTATTCAAAAAAAAAGTCACTTCCGGAGAAGTGACTAAAAATATTGGGCTTAAATTTATTACATAATATTAGCTTCTCAACCTACTTCTGCTTCATTCATGTTGGTAATGCCTTTAATCAATGCATCCGGATTGAATGAAATACTGTCAATCCGTTCGCTAATCAGGAATTTGGCAAAGGTCGGGTCATCAGAAGGAGCTTGACCGCAGAGCCCGATCTTGGAATTGCAGTTTTTGGCAGCTCTGATGACTTTCCGAATCATATATTTCACTGCGGTATTGTTTTCATCAAATAGCTCACTTATTATTGATGAATCGCGGTCGATTCCTAATGTTAATTGCGTCAGATCGTTGGAACCGATAGAAAACCCATCAAATATCTTCGCAAATTCTTCCGCCAGAATCACATTGCTCGGGATCTCAGCCATAACGTAAATCTCGAGACCGGCCTCTCCTCTTTTCAGTCCATATGCTGCCATCAAATCTACCACTTTCCTTCCTTCTTCGAGTGTCCTGCAAAAAGGAATCATCAATTTGACATTGGTCAGAGCCATATCATTTCGGACTACCTTCATCGCTTCACATTCGAGCCGGAAACCTTCTTTGTAGCGTTCATTATAATAACGCGAAGCGCCTCTAAACCCAATCATTGGATTCTCCTCATCTGCTTCGAATTGTCTACCACCCAGCAAATTGGCGTATTCGTTGGTCTTGAAATCACTCATTCTGACGATTACTTCTTTGGGATAAAATGCAGCGGCAATGGTGCCAATCGCTTGCGAAAGTTTATCTATAAAATAATCTTTTTTATCTGCGTATCCATTTGCAAGCTCAGCAATTTCCATTTTCGTTTTTTCATCGCTCAATTCATCATAATTAACCAGCGCCATCGGATGTACGCGAATGGAGTTGTTGATCACAAATTCCAGTCGCATCAGACCCACGCCTTTATTAGGATAAAAAGAAAACTGATAGGCTTTGTCCGGATCAGCCAAAATGAACATCGGCTTGGTATTTGGCATTCGGATGTTTTTAAAATCATGTTCTATCACTTTCCAATCCAATTTACCCGCATAGACTGAGCCGTACTTCCCTTCAGCATTGTCTACAGTAATGATGTCGCCATCTTTAATTTTTTCAGTGGCACCTGCTGCCCCTACAATTGCGATTGCGCCAACTTCACGTGCAACGATTGCAGCATGACTGGTTCTTCCGCCTTTGTTGGTGATGATTGCCCCGGCCTTTTTCAAAATGGGATCCCAATCGGGATTGGTGATATCTGTTACCAGTATTTCACCAGCTTGCAGTTTATGGGATTCTGCCGGCGAACTGATAATCCTCGCTGTACCGGATGCAATTCCAGCTCCGACCGCATTTCCGCTGACCAAGGCAGTGCCTTTTCGATTTACTTTGTATTCTTTAACGATATAAGGATTTTTCATCGAATGGACGGTTTCTGGTCTGGCCTGTACGATAAACAATTCTCCTGAATTGCCGTCTTTTGCCCATTCGATGTCCATCGGCATATTATAATGTTCTTCGATTAAAATTACCCATTTAGCAAGGGTAATAATTTCCTCATTACTGAGGGTAAATTCTTTTTTGCGCTCTTCCGGGGTATCGATGTTTACGATTCCTTCCGGGGCGTAGACCATTGTCTTGGCCTTTGTTCCTAACTTTTTAGAAATAATCGGATTCTTGCATTTTCCCAGCATGGTTTTAAATACATGAAACTCATCGGGTGTTACCGCTCCTTGAACGATATTCTCTCCCAAGCCCCAGCAACCGGTGATGATGATGGATTTTTTGAATCCTGAATCCGGCTCAATCGAAAAACATACACCCGAACTCGACAAATCTGATCGCACCATCAATTGTATGCCGGCTGATAAAGCCACCTTCCGATAATCGAATCCATTGTCGATTCTGTATTTTATTGCTCGCGCATTGAACAGGGAAGCGAAACAGCGATGAACAGCCGTCAATACCGCAGCAATGCCTTTTACATTGAGAAATGATTCATGCTGTCCTGCAAAACTCGCAGTAGGAAGATCTTCGGCAGTGGCACTGCTGCGAACGGCAACATCTAATTCGAAACCGTATTGCTTACACAGTGCTTCATACTGCATTTTGATCTCCTGCTTCAAATCATCTGAAAGTTTCGCTCCCAGCATCAGCGTTTTCGCTTTTTGCGATATTTCACTTAGGTTGCTGAAATTCACAAGGTCGATCTGACTAATCAGCGTTTCGAGTTGAGCTTCCAGACTATTTTCAGAAAGAAATAATCGAAATGCGTCTGCGGTAGTCGCGAATCCATCAGGAATAGAAATCCCAAGTGGCTGCAGGTTTTTAATCATCTCGCCTAAAGACGCATTTTTTCCACCCACGGAAGCGACATCCTTCATGTCAACCTCTCTGAAAACAATACACAATTTATCCATTTTCATATCTACTTTATTTAGCAAATATGGAATTTGATTCACGGATAAACTATGATATATGTCATTTTGACAATTGACAGTTAACAATTAACAATGGACAATGGACAATGGACAATTGCATCTTTTATGTTGTGCGATAGTTTGTTAACTTCGTACGACTATTTGTAGGTCTTTGACCTGCATCGACAATTCATTTTGTTTGGCATTTCTGCGTACTCACTTGTTTGAAGCAGGATTTACAGGATTAAAGAATTTTCAGGATTTCGTTTTAAAAACTAATTTAAGGCAAATTGTTAATTGTTAATTGTTAATTGTTAATTGTTAATTGTTAATTGTCTTTTATCCAGATTCAGACAATTGAGTTCGCAGAAATGCTTTTCGAAAATACTGTCGATCAAGTCACAGACTTGCATATAGCAGTACGAAGTTAACAAACTATCGCACAACACGATAATTGTTAATTGTTAATTGTCAATTGTTAATTGTTAATTGTTCACTTTTCTATTCGGGAGTATTTCTTGTAAATGGCGCGATATCCGTAATTTCGAGCGATGGGGGCAATCCAATTGGCCAGCCATTTTTGAATAGCTACCGGAATCCCGGCAGCATAGGTCACACTATCGAGGTATTTCAGACTGACCAATTGCTGAATGATACCGTAATTTCCATTGGGTGCTTTGCCATCTGCTGCTAATCCAATCAGGTTTTCCATCAGATAATCGAAGTCTAGTGCGGGTTCTACCTTATGCAAGTACACCAAAGGGGTATCTTCCATATTGTAATGATTGTGCGGCGTATTTTTTGGAAGTTTTGTCATTTCTCCTGCTAACAGCTTGTTGCTGCTTCCCTCCAACCAAATCGTCATTTTACCTTCTAGAATTTTGAAGGTTTCATTTTGATATACATGAAAATGATTCGGCACCAAAGGTCCTTTGCTTTTGATGGTGGCCTTCATGAGCACATACTCGCCGTAGGTTTCTTCGGCGGTATCGATAAATTCGTAGGTGTCGCCCGTATTGGGATTGGTAAGAATTTGTCCTGTCTTTGGCATTATATAATTATTGGTTAAGTCATTGATTAGATTCACTAAAGTTTAACTAATGTAAGTTTTATCTCTAAAATAGGATAATTTTAACGTACTAAATCTGTTAAGTCAACATCTAATTCATAATAACATGTAAAAATATTAAAATCTTGGTAAAAGCATTTTAACTAACATAAAACTTTTCTTATATTACTTTAAACTGAGCTTAAATCAGCCCATTTATAAAACAGAATACTGCAAAAATCAAATTCGTATACTTTAAGTTGTAATATCAATGCTTCAATTCTGTTTTAAAGCAATATTACCAACGTTAACAACTCAATAACAAGTCAATAACCACTGAATAACAGGATCTTATCCGAAGCTTCCCTATATTTGCAGCATTAACATAAAATTCTATAAGATGAAAAGATTAATTGTTGTTTGTTTTGCCTCTCTTGCCATTTCATTTAGCGCTGATGCGCAGGATAATGATTTTTCTACGTTTGGACTTGATGTGCTTAGAAATCCGCGCAATTTAAGTGTATCGGTTCATGGCAAATACAATCGGTCAGTCTATAAAGAAAAACTGGCAAAAGCAAAAAAACTGAGTGATTTCGTTGATGGTTATCCGAGCAATTGGATCGATGAATACGTATCGGTAGAGATTCAAACCAATTCAAAGGGACAGGAATTCAAATCTGTCGGCAAAAATGAAAATTTGAATGAGGCCCAGAAAAACATACTTCAATCCGCTGAATTGTTTGCTGACATAGCCATGGTCGTTAAATATTATAGCTACCCTTCAACCAATGGTGTAATGAAAAAGGATAAAAATGCAAAGGTCCAAACACTTAATCTGAAGTTGACTCTAATACCTGAGGTTGAGGCTGAAATTGCAGGTGGCGAAAAGGCTTTGACGTCCTATATGCAGGAAAAATTGATTGTTAAGATACCGGGAAATGTACTCAATCAAAACGAACAAGCAAGAGCTTCGTTTATTGTCAACGAAAGCGGTAGCATTGAAAACATTAAAATATCGAAGACTACCGGTGATCAAAAAACAGATGATCTAATCATCGAAGCCATTCAAAATATGCCCAAATGGAAACCTGCTAAAGATGCTAAGGGAAGAAAAATCAAGCAGGAATTTCGATTCAGGGTTGGCACAGATGGTTGCTAAACCAATTTGAAAATTTGATGATTTGAAAATTTGATGATATTTTTTATCAACTTCGTTGATAATACAATTTCGCAGGCTTTCTATTTTCTTGTCTAACGACAAGAATTATGCTAGCATAAAAATAGCTATGCTGTTACGTTGTTCAGAAAAACTCCGAAGGAGTCTTTCATATCATCAAATTTTCCTGCCTACCGGACAGGC
>JBMOJB010000139.1:0-10480 GCA_049316985.1 Saprospiraceae bacterium
TTTGAATTTACTGGTGCTAATGCTATGATTGCTTCAACTTCTGGAGCAACTATTCGTAGCAACATATCAATACGTAATAACTATTTACACGCTACAACGGCACAAATTCCGATTAGACACGGACTTGGCTTGGGTGGTGGTATTGGTTCCGCAAACTGGACAGTAAGCAACAATAAGATTGAAGATATTCAATTAGCTAATGCTACTGCTATTGCTTTATTTAATGTAACTGGTGCTACAGTTGACAATAACTGTATTTCTCATACAAATGCATCTTTCGCTGGAAGAAGAGGTATCAATGCAGATGGTTTGCAAACTGCTACGATCAATAATAACACTATTGATATGGGAGACGTGGCACCCACTACAACTACAAATGCTCCTTGGGCTATTCAGGTTAGTATGTCAGATCGTGACGCCTCCGCTGTTGTAATAAATGAAAATACGATAACCAATACGTATAGAGCAATACAGGGTTTAAGTCAACGCAATCTAACTGGATTGACTGCTAATAGAAATTCAATCACTAATGTGTCTTTAGGTATTGATTTGAATACAGGTGGAACAGTACCACAAATTGCTCAACCTATTCAATCAGGGATTAGCATTAATAATAATTTTATAGCTACTGTGACTCCAACAGTACCTGGTGCATTGGGTGCTGCTATAAGATTGAGGAACTTACATAGTGCAGTTACTAACGGTCCTGTATCATTCAGTAATGTTGTCATTAATGAAAATAGTCTGTTGGGCACCAATCCTTCGGCAATTATTCTTGAAGCAGGATTAACATCCACAACGGTTGACGCGGATTGTAACTGGTTCGGAAGTGCAGTGAGTAGTGTCATTAATTCTAAAGTTTCAGGTTCTCCAATCAACTACATATCATGGTTGGTAAACGGAACAGATGAATCAGTTTCAATTGGATTCCAAAATACATCATGTTCAGGAACACCCATCGCTATAGCTTCTGCTACTGCAACAAATACTGATTGTGGTGTAGGTTCAGTTACAGTAAACTTTACTGGTGGTACAGGCCCTTATACTGTTGCTTTAAATGGTGGTACAGCTACTACCTTTACTAGTGGTACAGCAATTACAGTATTAGCAGCAAATGCTTATGCTATAGTTATAACTGATGCAAATGGCTCTACAGCTAGTACATCAGCAACTATTACGAATGTAAGTACATCTGCCGTAATCAGCGGAGGTACGGCAATTTGTACTGGAGATCCATTGCCTTCGTTAACCATCAATTTTACTGGAACTGCTCCTTGGACGTTTATTCTGAATAATGGAAATACTAGCGTACAATCGAATTCGCAAACAAATCAATTAGTACTTCCTTCAATGCCGGCCGGGACTTATTCTATCTTGAACTTGTCTGATGGGCTATGCAATGCTTTACCAAATGCTTATGCCGGTTCAACAACTATTGTAGTAAATCCATTGCCGGCGGCTCAGACCGGTTCAGATCAAACGATCTGCTCAGGAGCTTACGCGAAAATCGGAGCGGATGCCATTCCGGGTCATAGTTATAGTTGGTCTCCTTCCATTGGTCTGAGTTCTACTTCAGTTGCTGATCCATTGGCATATCCAACTACGACTACCGTCTACACTTTGACGGAAACTAATAACGCAACGGGCTGCACCAAGACCAATGAAGTCACTGTCAAAGTTAGTCTTCAGTTGACTTGTCCAAAAGATATTACTGTAAATACTGACAAAGGCCAGAGTAACACTGCAGTATTCAATTTTGCGGCCCTAAATGGCTGTTCAGGCTCAAATGTCACTTATTCTATTGGTTCGGGAAGTATTTTCCCTATTGGAAAAACGCTCGTTACAGCTACTTCGAAAGATGATTTTGGGAATGAAACTACTTGTAGTTTCTATGTCATCGTTAAAGACAAGGAAGCGCCAGTTTTTGTAGATTGTCCAAAAGACATTACTGCTAATCTGGATCCCGAATCTTGCGGAGCGATAGTCAGATTTAAAGCACCAACAAATGCAATAGAAAATAGCGCTAAAGTACAAACTGTTACCTACTCTTATATCGGAGCACCACAAACCTTTATTGTTCCTGCCCATGTTCGCGACATTACTGTCGATGCAGCAGGTGCAGGTGGTGGACAGAGCTACACTTTACCGCTCAATTATCCTAGCCAAAGTTTCTTTTCCGGAGCACCGGGTAAGGGAGCGCAGGTCAAAGCTACCATTGGCGTTTCTCCTGGTCAATCCTTGCAGATTGAAGTGGGCGGAAAAGGTTCTTCTGATTTCAGCATCTCTCCAAGCTTCGGTGGATACAACGGCGGAGGAAATGGGTGTTACTATACTAGCCAGGATACCTCCCGCTTTGGCGGTGGCGGCGGTGGTGCTACCGATATTCGTCTGGGTGGCTCAGGATTGAATAGCAGAATCCTGGTTGCAGCCGGTGGCGGTGGTACCGGTGCATTTGGTGAAGGTGGAAATGCCGGAGGTACTGTAGGTGCCGGAAGCAATGGCTATCCTGTTCCGGGTATTGTGTATAGTCCTGCAAGTGGCGGAACACAGCTTGCCGGTGGAGCAGGAATGGGCAATATCGCAGCCAATTCCGGTTCATTTGGAAAAGGTGGATTTGGTGAGGCTGGCTTCAACAGTGGCGGCGGTGGTGCCGGCTGGTATGGCGGTGGTGCCGGATTCAATGGTGATGGTGCCGGTGGGTCCAGCTATATCACAACTGAAGCTTCCAATACAGCCAATATCGGCGGTGTCAACAGTGGACATGGTTATGTGACCATTTCTTATATTATCACACCGGATATCACACAGACAGAAGGTCTTGAATCTGGTGCATCTTTCCCATTGGGAACTACGGTAAATACCTATACTGCGGTTGATACAGCTGGTAACAAGAGCACCTGTACTTTCAAAGTAATTGTATATGACAACGCGAATCCTCAAGCATCGGCTTATAGCCTGATCGCATTGGACGAAATTACAATGACCAATTCCAGTGTGAAAAGTGGAGGGGTCGGAACGGTAAACGCTGGTAGCAACACCACGTTGAATAGCAGCAGCAAAGTTACTGACGACTTTACTTTTGTAAGGTCACCACAATTGGATCTAAATGGAGGCAGTCAGGTCACTACCTATAACCAAAGCAATGTGCCTGCTTCATTATTGCCTACTTTCATCTCCAATAATGCACCAACCAATAATGACATTGCTGTTCCTGACAATGGCGTCTTGACGCTTGGACTAGGTAGCTACGGAAACATCGTTGTTGGAAAAAATGCTACTGTTACGTTTAGCGGAAATGCCACAGTATTCGCACAACAAGTAACGATGAATGAAGGCGCTACACTGAAATTCAATCAGTCCACCACTATGATACTCGACAACAAGCTGGATATGTCTTCGGCATGTATCATCAATGGCGGCGGCACCTTTAAAGTACAATTCTTTGTGGCGGAGGATGCTAAGATGGAAGGCAACTGTGCAGTTCGTGCGAGTATATACGCTAAAAAGAACCTTAGCGTTCTGAACTTTGCCCAGGGAACCACCACACTTACGGGTCAGTTTATCGCAAATGCGATAGATCTGAACAAAGCAATGGTGATCAATCCATTTGCTACGGGTTGTGATACGGCTTCAACGAGCAGTCGCCCGCGTGCAGATGAAATTCTGTTCAGAGCGACTAAGATCGTAAGTGAAGTAGCATTGCGCTATTCCGCACTGGTACAAGATCCGAAAGCTACTATGATGGTAGAAAGAAGTGCAGATGGCATGAGATTCTATCCATTGAACTTTACCAAAAAAACAGGTTCAAGCGATCAGTACGCATTCTACAACGAGACCGACATGCGTCCGATGGCCGGAGATAATTTCTACCGCCTGAAAGTACAATTGTCTGATGGAACCATTCTTTATTCATCAGTGCAAAAAGTAGAATTCCCTAAATCTGAATTCGTATTATTCCCGAACCCGAATGTCGGCGATATGATTTATCTTTCATTGAATGCATACAGCGGATTGAGAGGTAACATCGAAGTACTGAACGCTTTGGGACAACCGATTATCAGCCGCGATTACGAATCTCTACCGGAAGGTACCTTTGATTTCGGATTGAACAATCTGGTATCAGGAACTTACTTCTTGAAAATAAAGACCGATAGGAGGGAAGCCGTACAGGTATTTGTAGTACAGCAGAAATAAAATTAACATTGTGTGTAATTATAGCCGCTCAAAGGATTCCTTTGGGCGGCTTTTTTTATTGCAACAAAGTCCATTAATTAGACTGAATATCAGTCTCGAAAGATATCCGGGCAGTCTTCGTTGGGGAGTGTTCAAGACCTTGAGGTCAATTGGGGTTGTATAAGTATTCATTTGAACACTTAAACAAACAAAAATAGCTGTTATTTTAAGTCTTCCGAAGGATGACTTGAAATTCTTTTTTGTTAAGAAAGTCTGCGACTTTCACACCGCTAGGCGGCGATTGAGTGCTAAAATTTCTCAATAAGTGGATTCCTAGCAGTTAACCAACTTCTTTCGCTCCTGAACAAGAGTAAAAAAGTCACCAAATCAACAAAACTGTAGGTAAAAAATAAATCCCGTCAGGAGTTGAGATCTTTATTACTGAACTGAACGCAAATCCAAGCAAGGGTTGTGAAATAATCCCGAAGGGATTCAATATTTATAGCAATGATTATCGTTGTTGTACGACCCCGATGGGGTCGAATAGTATATTGCCATTACTTTCTATAAATATTTGAATCCTTCGGATTCCGGAATCGAACCAATATCTTTGTTTTAAGATAATAACCTTTATTTCAAGTCATCCTTCAGAAGACTTGAAATAACAATTTCGTGAGTTGTTTCAAGTTTTCGGCAGAAAACTTAAAACAATTGGGGTGAAATTTCATTCTAAAAAATAATAAGCCTCTCAGGGGATTGCCTTTGAGCGGCTTTTTTTATGTCGAGAAAGACTTTAGTCCTGCTTTTCCCAGAATGATGAAGGATGCAACGTTTTTTTCTTGTGCAGATATTCTACAATTTGTTCAGGTGACATACCTGCTAATTCGGCGCTAATTTTGTCTCTTATTGATCTAAGTTCAATAAGCATTGACTCGTCTTTCTTAGTTTCATTAGTCTTCATATTCAAAAATTTCTAGTTATCTTTTTTGAAATTGGTAGTTCGAGAAAACTGCCCGCCACCTCATTATTTAAAGTCTTCCTTAGGAAGACGTGAAATAACAATATTAGGTTGTTGTTTCAAGTTTTCGGGCGAAAACTTGAAACAACCTGATGGGCCTATACCTATTTTTCATCTATCGCTAGCAACCAGCTAAAAACATTTAAGTGTTTTATCCCACCTCGATTTTGAGTGAATGAATCTGTTGTTAGTAAATATTTCGGATAATTGTCGCTAATTTTTTCTAACGCAGCAAACTCACGCAGCAAGGTACTTTCGTTTGTCAATTGCCATGCAATTTGAAAATACTCAATGTCGCCTGTCGGAGACTTGCAAACGAAATCTACTTCTGAGTTTCGTGTTGTGCCAGTCCAAATCTTGTTACCTCTTCGAAGCAATTCAAGGTAAACAACATTTTCCAAAATATGTCCTCGATCTGTAGTGCGTTCTTTACCCGCCAAAATGTTTAGTAAACCTGTGTCAACCAAATAGAATTTTTCTTGAGTAGCCAATTGTATTTTGCCTTTCAAATCAAAGCGGTTTACTTTATAAAATACAAAACTTGCCACCAAATATTCTAAGTATTTTTCCACGGTGCCGTGATGGATACTTTGCCCATCTATTTTTAGCATTTTGGAAATATTACTCGGCGAGAGAGCATTGCCAATATTAGAAGCTACAAATTTTACAATGTTACCAAATGCTCGCTTATCGTTTATTTGGTGGCGTTGAGTTATATCTTTCTCGATTATTGTAGTGTAGATCGCTTCCAAATATTCGTAGATCTTATCGTAGCCTTCTTCACGCAATTCTACGCCTTTGGGTAACGATGTTTCGTTCACATAGTCAAAAAACAAAGCTTCAAAATTAAGGTATTTATTGTTGCTATCAATCCCACGTGCCATTAAGTATTCTTTGAAGGAGAAAGGCAAAATCGAAATTTCGATATAACGGCCGCTCAGCAAAGTAGCCAGTTCACTAGATAGCAAAAATGCATTTGAACCAGTAATATAAACATCTACATTTTTAGATGCAAAAAGCCCATCAACCAATTTTTCAAAAAACGCGATATTCTGTACTTCATCCAAAAAGACATAGTTGGGTTTATCAGATAACAATTTGCTTTTTATGTCAAAATAAATGTCGCTCCAAGTTTTGTCGAGATAATTTTCGGGTAACTCAAAGTTGTAAAACTGTATTTGTCTTTTTCCTATTCCCAATTTCGTCAATTGCGCGCTATAGAGCTCCAACAAAGTACTTTTGCCAGACCTGCGTAGGCCGCTAATCACTTTTATTAGGTCTTTATCTTTGTAAGATAGTAATTTGTCAATGTATTCCTTGCGATTTGTGTAATTAGCCATGTGACAAAGATAAAAAATAAATTATCAAAACTTGTAAAAAATGCAAGTTTTGATAATTTAAGTCCATAACTGTTATTTTAAGTCTTCCGTAGAGTGACTTGAAATTCTTTTTAGTTAGGAAAGTCTGCGACTTTCACGCCGCTTGGCGGCGATTGATTGAAAAAGGTTTCTGAGATTGGATTTGTGTTTACTACACAGTAATAACGTCTGCGGTACCAGATGGGATTCATTTTATTATCTGCACCTTTGGAGGGCGAAGTGGATTTTTTTACATTTATTCAAGTTCATAAGAATTTGGCTGCTTGGAAGAAATCCACCTATATTTAGCTTCGGGCAATCAACCACCGCCCCAGCGGCGAGAAAGTCACAGACTTTCTATAAAAAAATGAATTTCAAGTCATCCTTCGTAAGACGTGAAATAACAATTTTGAGCCGCCTTTTTTATGTCCATTCCTATTTAATCACTTCCGTTTGTTGAATGGATTTCATATTTCTAAAGAGTGGCTTACCTTGCAAAGCCTGTACCAAGGTAAAGAGGGCAAGAAAAGCATAGCAAATTGCAAGGATAAAAGTCAATTTGACGTCCTTAAGCAGGTAGCATGCCAATATTGGCAAGACCTGCAACGCGTGCATGCCAATAAAATGGGCGATGCGCGGATCACCGTATTTGGTACTCCAATTTAATAGCGGAATGCCGGCGTCACCATCCGGGCCGCCGATGGTATGTGTCAATTTTGATCCCATTACGAATCCTTCAAAGGCAAAAATTACAAATAATATGATTCCGAAGCGTATCGCCCAGACATAATAATCAGGTAATTCAGGAAACTCATTTTTGAAAAATAAAAAACCTACATAAGCTGTATAGATGGTAACCGCAGAAGCAGCAAATGCCATCATGGAATACAGGGCAGAATACACCTGCGTACTCAGATTGAAATGCGACAATTGCCCCTTTCCGGCCTGAAAGGCAATGTAAATGATCTCAAAACCAAGCAGAATAATTACTGTCCAGTTGAAAAGATTGATATTAAAAGAAGGCAGATAGTAGCAATACCAGGCCATTGCCCAGGCAAACAGAAACGTCGAAAAAGCGAATTTGAAGGGTTTGTACCAGGCACTGACGTTGTAGACCTGTGTATCGGAAATCCTGGTCAAAGCCAGAAATAGCAGAGAAAACAACAGGCAAATCAAGCCGTAGTAGTACAGGGTTTCATTTCTTTCTTTAAGCTGGTTGATAAAATCGAGCATCATTTTGTAATTTAAAATTAATTGTGAGTGGAATAGGCTTGCTTCTAAAAGGAACAAACCAAACCATTTTTTGTATGAATATAAAAAAGAAAATCATACTGATGGAGCACAATTTCTTCAATGACAATGCAAAAGTACTGGCAATTGCAATTGCAGACGATAACAAATGTTAACAATTTTATTTTTCCGGTTTTTTTAAGCGACTGAGGTGGACTGATGTAATGCCAAGATAGGAAGCGATCATGTGTTGAGGTACCCGATTGTGGATATTGGGAAAGACTTCAGTTATGCTATCGTAGCGTTCCTTTGGCGATCTGATATAGGTGTTTTTAATGCGTTCGTCCTGATAAATATAGTAATATTCTGCGATTAATCTACCCATTTTCTGGCCTTCTTGCATGTTTTGGTAGCCCCAATTTATAGAAGATCTCGGTATCGCGATCAGTTCCGTTTCTTCCAATGCCTGCAGGCAATAATGAGAGGTCTCCATTTTCAAAAAAGCAGAATAATCTACGATGAATTGATTTTCCAAAGCAAAATGAATAGTATGCTCGGTACCTTCATTGTCCGTAATCAAAACCCTGAGTATTCCTTTGTTGATGAAGAAAATTTCATTGGGTACGAAGTGGGGCCGACTCACTATTTCATTGCGCTTGTAGTTTTTGTAAACTGCGTTGTGCAAAAACGAACTCATTTCTTCATTCGAAATATTGATCATTTGTCGGATGACTTGTTTAATTTGCTCCATGTTTACTTATAAATTGTAAATATTCATATTCTGCCAACCTCAAAATACTATAATTTATTTCATCATTTTTCCTAACTTTTCAATCCGATCGAGGTGTTTGATTCTGGTTGTCAACTCTGAGTTACGCACAGGACCGACATAGGTAACTTTAACCGGTTTTACCCCACAAAACTCAAGTGTTGATTTTTTTAACTGGTTGACACTAGGTCTGCCGAATGCAAACCAATAATACCAGGAAGGCTGATCTAGTGTAGTAATAATATGGGCAGTTTTACCTGCCAATAATTTGTCCCACCAAACGGAATTCTCCCGATAGCGAAAAGCAAATCCGGGTAAGAAGAGTCGGTCAATAAACCCCTTTGTGATTGCTGGTAGGCCGCCCCACCACACAGGATGTACCCAAACCAGATGGTCCGCCCATTTGATTTTTTCCCAGGATTCCAAAAGATCCGGTTCAAGCTCCGTTCTTTTCTGGTATCCAAACTGCAGATTCGGATTGAACGATAAATCTTTGATTACAATTTCCTTGATTTCAGCAGCAGCACTGAGCGCACCTTTTTTGTAAGCTTCGAATAGCGCAAAATTGAAGCTGTCGCTGTTCGGATGTCCATTGATGATTAGAATATGCTTCATTTTTTGTATTTTTCATAAAAATAGGAAATTCCGTTTTACTAATCTTCATAAATTGCAATCTAATTTATGGTTATTTTGCGCAAAAAAATTGTTTACTTAATAATCATGTTTAATAAAATCACTAAAACTTATATTGGTATTTTGGTTCTACCAAAATTATTTTTAAGTTTGATGATTAACAGTAGTATAGCATACCTCCCAAACCTATATAATGCTATCTTTGTTTTCTTTTAGTGATCATTAGAAAACTATAAATTATGCTTAGCCACCAACTGGCCCTGACCCATGAAATGACTTCTCCGCTGTTTAGAATCATGTGGATTTACAATATTCAGCAACCTAATCGACGTTTTTTTGAAAATAATATCTGTGCTTTTCATATTGGCAATGGCAATATCCTGTCGGTGGCACATAACCTGCGAACAGAAGCCCAATTGATAAAGACTATTGACGACCGATTGTATGCTACTGAAATTTTCCCTTTCTTAAACCCTTCACAGGCAGCATTTTTTGAACAATGTTATCCGATAGATGCTGTTACGCAGCTCAGATATCTTGCTCAGCTCAATCCAACTGATGTTCAGTCAATTATTCAGCTATTACGCCAGATTAATTTCGACACGCGTTGGATTACGCTGATCCAAAAAAAAATCTGTAAACCTTATTTGATTATCCAGTTCAAAGGGGATAAATTCTTTGACCAGCCCGAACTCAATCAGCTGTTTCCCGAAGGGAATTTTTTCCGTGAACCTGCACTTAACAGGCATACTTTTCTCGTAGAACTTGAGCTTCAGCAAGCGTTTTATGCGGAAGATATCGCTCTGTATAAAATTGTCAGAACACCTGCAGAAATCGTCGATGCGATTCCTTTCATCGATATGGACTTTTCAATCTTAAGCGACACACAGGAGCATTACTATTGTCTGCAAAGCTCGCCGGGCTCTGAGGTCGGCAAACTGCTCAATAAGGCCAGCATTGAAGGATATTCTGATCATTTTAATATTTTTCCGGACAGAATCGGTGGAAATTATACATTTGAAGGCACGCGATATTTGATTCGCGGATATTTCAGATTTGGTTCATCAGGTGCACCTTATGTTTATTTTAACCAAAACGAACAAAAGTTCAAAGCTAATGCTATTCAGAGTGAGGCCAGCCCGATTCAGCTTTCCATCAACAATAACCGCGAAGGTAATTTTCAATATGTCAATGCATTGGCATCACCATTGAATATCATTAAGGATCGGATTGGTCAATTGGTCGGCTAGTCAGTTAGTCTGTTGGTCGGTTAGTCGGTTAGTCGGTTAGTCGGTTAGT
>JBMOJB010000140.1:0-10204 GCA_049316985.1 Saprospiraceae bacterium
TTTTACGCACTTCCCAAAAAAATATAGATTCTAATTAATCGAACTCAGGTTCATATTGAAATTCGAACAGTTTGCACGGTAATGGACCATTCAGAGTTGGAAGGTAAAAAAAGAATTGAAAATTGAAAATTGAAAGTTGAGAATGATTAATGATTAATCATTCTCAACTTGTTATACATTTCGAAAAATTGGGTATTGGGCGTAAAATGATCTTGTTTTAACTCTGGTTTAATATCAAGTAGAAAATACATTCTGGTGGGCTCCACATTCTTGATTTCAATCAATCCCCGATCTTCGAAATCAAAGAAATCTTTTGTGGACACCATGAAATCGTATGATACATTAATAGCTCCTGATTTTCCGGATGATTCCAGCCGAGAGGCCAGATTGACACTGCTTCCCCAAACATCATAGGAAAACTTCGATTCGCCAATGATTCCCGCAACCATCGGACCGGTGTGAATTCCAATTCTGATATTCCAAGGAATACTGCGATCTCGGTTCTTCTCTTCCATGTACATTAATATTTTCAAAGCAGCCAAAGCAACATCAATGGTGTGCGTTTTATTAGGAATCGGCAAACCACCTACGGCCATGTAGCCATCGCCGATTGTCTTTAATTTTTCGACATTGTGCTCTTTAAAAATTTGGTCGAAACTAGTGAAGTAATCATTGAGAATAGAAACCAATTCAGTTGGCAGCATGTTCCTGGTAATGGCAGTAAATCCAACAAAATCCATAAAGATAGCAGTGGCACTTTGAGTTAAGATCGGGATCGATTTACCTTTCTCATTCAGTTCATTTACCACAGATTCCGGCAGAATATTCCGGATCAAAAGATCAGTCTTGCGCTTTTCTTCCATTATCTGATTTTTGTAATAATTAATCGCCAACACTACCATAATTGTAATGAGTATGAAATTATTCAAAAATGTAAGCAGCACAATCCTTTCCGGTAGTGGAACCATCCCCACAGAAATGATGGGTTCCAAAAAGTATAGGACAATCGAAGTAGCAAGATATAAAATAAGCCATCTACGCTTAGTCATTTTGTCCTCGTAAAACATCTGAACTCCAACCAAAGCGGGAATAGCGTAGAATATATACACAACGGATCCGATAAATCCTCCCATGACCGTGTGATAAATTATCAGGTAAAAATAAAATGCATTGAAATAATTGTTGCGAAATAGTTTGAAGTTGCGAGTGATTCGAAAAACAATCAGGTTTATTATGTTCAGTACGGCAAAAATTCCCAAAGTCAGCGCAGCAGCATCTCTCCCCATAGCGCTGTATTCATAAGCGAAATATAGTAAGTTCAAAATAGTAGCGTAAATTGCAATGGTCGCAATTGTCTTGTAACTCTTTAATTGGACAGAATCCGATTCCGCAAAACCGATGCTACCAATCTTTAATAAAAACTGATTGAGTTGAGTGGCAATCTTTCTAAACATGCAAAATGAATTAATTGACTAATGATAATCTTACTTCTGAACAACAAAAAGACAGGATTGAAAAGAATAGTTTCACATTACTGTAAATTATATTCTTATTTCCTGCACAATTATATTTTATATAAAATATAAAATTAGAGTTTATTATTAAAATATTCAGAAATATCACAATAATATTATACCTTGTTTCTGAAATCTCTTTTGAAATAAGGATGATATCGATTTAATTTTTACCGAAACCGATTAAAAAACAATTTTCCAATTACAACACAAATACTATACTAGATGTAAAAATCGACTGCAAATAATACCCCTTTCGGACCAAAACAAGAACCTTGGGACAAATTGACTCCGGAATGGTCGGGAGTGACGGGACCAATAGAAAATCCAATAGACCTCTATGATCAGGTACCACCAAAAGAGGTAAAAGGCTCATTTCCTATTATAGATTATAGAAAATTTGAAATCCCACCGGAAGGATTAAGTGATGAGGAATATGAAGATGCGATGGTCGATTTCAAAAAATTTATCACCACACAGCATAAAAAGTTCACAGGCTATCAGACGAATGAATTCATCGAAGGTAATACCGAACTTTCCTGGATGCTCGACATCCACACAAACAATGTCGGCGATCCTTTTACGACCGGAATCTTTGCATTGAACACGAAATTCATCGAACGTGCAGTACTGGATTATTTTGCAGCACTGTGGCGTGCCAAATGGCCTTTTAAAAAAGTCGACCAAACCAACGACCACGAGCGATATTGGGGATATGTCATGTCTATGGGGTCTACTGAAGGAAATATTTACGGATTGTATAATGGCAGAATGTACTTATCGGCAGTAAATTGATGACGGATCCTGAAGCAGAGAAAAAAGAAAATGATAAGCTGAAACGTGGAAAATTTGTCATCCACAGCAAACATAGAGTAATTACACCTGATCATTCATCAGCTGATTGCAACAAATACAAGCCGATTGCATTTTTTTCTGAAGACACTCATTATTCCATAATTAAAGGAACAAGTATTTGCTCGATTACCACTTTTGCAGAAGAAGGCAACCGCATATATCCCAATCAGTGTCCAATAAGCCATGATGGAGTTTGGCCGGACGAAGTGCCTTCTCATAATATCAACCACGATGATCCCAAATCAGGCACCATAAAAGTCGATGATCTTGAAAAATTAGTGGATTTCTTTTTAGAGAGAGGTTACCCGATTTTCATCGTTTTGAATCAGGGCTCAACATGGAAAGGTGCGTACGACGATATCCCCGCCGTAGATGCTATGCTCAAAAGATTGGGCATCAAATATCCATGGCTTTGGGAAAGAGAGATTGAATATACCTCAAATGGTCAGAAACTGATCGATAAGCGCCGTGGTTTCTGGGTACATGTCGATGGAGCTTTGGGAGCAGCATACCTGCCATTTCTTAGAATGGCCAAAACCCGCGGCGAACTTCCTAACGTGAATGTTCCTGAATTTGATTTTAGTATTGATGCTGTAATGAGTATTGTCTGTTCTATCCACAAATGGATTGGTGCCCCATGGCCAGGAGGAATATACATGACCAAAGAGAAATACCAAATTAGTCCACCGGATACGGCCGGCTATATTGGCTCACCGGATACTACTTTAGGCGGATCAAGAAATGCCTTTACACCGATGCTATATTGGAAATATTTTGCCAAAAAAGGATATTCGGAAAATATTAAGCGCGCATTAGAGACTGAACGGGTGGCCGCCCTATTTGAATCAGAACTTCGAAAACTGGAAGCTGAACTCAAGCTCACAGATCCGGAAGCCGACCTTTGGATCCATCGTTCTGAATTATCACTTGCCATTCTGTTTAGAATGGTGAATCCCGATATCACATATGAATTTACCGTTGATTCAGAGCGAATTCAGGTTCCTTTCGAAGAAAGCGGGCAACAATATTCGCAATACCGCACCTATGCGCATATCTATTCTATGACCTCATTGGGGGAATACGGCCTGGTCAATCAGCTGATTGGCCGAATTCGAGAAGCATGCAAGCAAGGCTGGAAAAATGCATTCCCGGATCAGGTCGATGGGCAACCCAATCCTTCAGACGCGAAATTGATCGAATAAATTAACAAAAGGTAAAATACAAATTGTAATAGGGCATAGTAGCAAGTCTGCTATGCCCTATTTCTAATGTAGCGAACGTCTTAAAAATTGATTTTTCAGAAATGGCTAAAAATTGGATATATATATGATATTTAATTAGAACCGGTACGTCAGTTTTCCTTTCATATTCAGAGGTGTTCCCGGAGTAAAATGTATCTCTTCTATGCTTTCTGGTTCACTTTTCAAGCGGCTTTCCGTTGCAAACTGTGTTTCATTCCATTTGGTATTAAATACATTTTCAATAGAAAACCCAAATGTAACGTTACGATATTCATAATTAATATTGGCGTCTGCTACTGTGTAGCCTTTTGCCACTATAGAATTGTCTTCATTTGCAGGTCGGGATTTTAGATATCTGTAGTGAAACCCTCCCGAAAAGCCTTTGTATCTACTAAAGCTCAATCCTCCCGTTGAAGTGAGATCTGGAGCCAAGGGCAGGTAATTCTGTCCTTTTGGTGCATCGATACTTCTGGCAAAAGTGTAATTCACATCAGTGTCAAAAAACAGATATTCCGCTAATTGGTACCGCAATCCAAGGTCTGCTCCCATTCTCCTGGTTCTTCCCGAAATCTCTACCGTGGCAGCGTCGCCGACATAAATCAATTCTTCTTGTAGATTCAGCATCCACAGTGCAGAATTGATGATCAGATTCGGCAACGGTTTGGCTATGATTCCCAGATCCGATCCAAATGCAGTTGGTAAAATTTGTTTTCCATCATTCTGAACCACCACTCGTGTATCGTTAGAGTGAAATCCAAAGCCCGATTTTAAATAAAATTGAATGTTGCTATTTTGACTATAGATCAAATTCATTTTAGGTGAAATTTTAGCTTTGCCTTCGCTAATTGTTTGGAAATTTTCAGACAATCTATCTTGATAGGCAAAACTAAAATAGTCAAATCTTACAGCGGGATTAATCTTGAATTTACCTACATTATATTCAGCATTGACGTAAGTAAAAATATTAGTCTGATCAATATTACCCAATTTAAGTTGACCAATAGTGTTGTATCTTTGCACGGTATGCGACAATTCAGAATTCTGAGTTGCATCATTCCTAATCCCTAATCCAAGTTGTAAATTGGTATTCTTTACTGTTATATTCCATTCGGTATTCATGCCAAAAATGCCCCGGCTTTCTTTTTGCTTGATCTGATCACCCAGTATCGGATCTTCGAGAAAATATGTAAAATTGGAGAACAATTCAAAGTCATATTTAGAATAATAGGCATTGGCCTTCAAAAAAGTGGACTCATTAATCGGTTTTACAAAAGAGAAATTCACATTAGACCGAGAAGTTTTTCCGCCTTCAGTATTATCAACTGCTCCAAATCTGGAAATCACTCCAGCATCTACCAGGCGTTGTGGTATTTGCCCGGACGCGTCCCATCTACTGGAAAAATGAGAGATATTCACCGAGAATTTGCTATTGTCTGGCAAAATAGCTGTGTATTTTCCAAATAAATTGATCCTCTTGAAGTTTTGTGGTGCTTCGAACGGGCCATCGGTTTTAATATATTCAGTAGCAATGTACGCGTTCTGGTTCTTTTGTTTTTCTAATAAATTAACAAGTCCAACAGTTTTGAATGTGTTGAATTGCCCTGCTTCAACACTTATAAGATTCTTCTCCAGTTTTTCTTTTGTCAAAAACGATACATATCCGGTGGTAGCAAAATCTCCTTTGTTGGCATAATAAGTTCCTTTGCCAAAATCTATTTTATCTACAGTCTCCGGAATTACAAAATGTAGATCCGCATATCCTTGTCCATGAGCATGTGAAACCATGTTTACTGGCATTCCGTCTACAGAAATTGCAATGTCGGTGCCATGATCAATGTCAAAGCCCCTTAATAACAATTGTTCCGCTTTTCCCCCACCGGCGTGCTGTCCAATGAAAAGCCCTGGCACTTTCCGAAGAATTTCCTGCGAGGAATTAACCGGAGTAGTCTCTAAATCGATCTTTGAGATCAAATTCATCGCATTAATCTTGGGCTGAATAGTTACTTGATCAAGGTTGAAATAATCATCTTCCAACATGATTTGGGTTTCAGCTGTTGCAATAACTACATCAGCTTTTTTAAAGCCCAATGCCTTTACATTTACGAGGTCGCCGGGCCGGGTTTGATCAAGGAAGAAAACACCAAACTCATTGGAATGTGCATGAGTTTTAGATTTAACATTGAAAGTATATGCATTTTCAATCGGATTTCCGGAAATATCGACTACAAGTCCGCTATAAACTTGTGCCGAAACAGAGCTCGTGATTATTGATAAAAGTATAGACAAAATAAATTTCATTACAAACTTTTTATTTTTTGCTCCATTAGCGGCCCTAATTCAAACACGCTATTTAGCAATTCTTTCTTGATAGGGATCACTTGTTTTTCTAAATTATTTGCTTTATATATTGCAGCTAGGTGGTAATTTAAATTTGGCTCGAATGATTTTCCCACAACATATTGTTGTTCGATTTCCAATGCTTTTTGCACTTCACCAATGCTATAATACGACCACGCGAGTAAATCATAAGAATCAGGTGTAGGTCTATGCTCAATTTCAACTTTGGCAATCTCGATAGCTTTGCCTGCTGTTGCCTTATTGTCCGCATAGATGAGAGCATTGTATTTGTTATACATTGCCCCGTAATCAATCGCACTTAGCATATTGAAGTACGCTGTTAAGTTTTTCTCTTTTTCGGTGGCATTACCTTCATATTCAGCTATTTGTGCTTTGAGAAGATAAAAATCGGGAGTATGGTGGCTTTGAGATATTTCGTCTATTATTCGCTTAGCTTCTTTTGCGTTTTTTTCATGCGAAAACACAATCCATGCAATCCCCTTTAGTGCATAACTGCAATTGGGTTCCAAAGCCAGTGTTCTAAGGTAATAGTCATAGGATTCTTTAATAATTCCGGCATGCCCATTCAAATCACCGAGATTTGAAAAAGTCCAGATCTGCAAGCCTTTATTTTCATTTTGGATTGCAATGTCTTTTGCTTTTTCCATCAATGAAATTGCAGTTGGTAAATCTCCTTTGTGATCGCTCCATTTTGACAAACGTATCAGGTAATCAAAATCAGTACTATCTTTTAGAAAATCTAAATTCTCACCGGCTTTGTTATAATTGCCCAATTCCATATTCACATCAAAAAGCAATTTTTGGGTTTCTTTCATTCCCTCTCCTATAGCAAAAGCTTTATTGGCGAGCTCAAATGCTTCGCGAAAGCGATGTTGAGAAATGTAATTTCGGGCTAAAGCTCGGATGGTACCTACACCCGAATATTTGTAACTCTCATTAGATTTCAATAACAATTTCTCTGCTTTATACAGGTATTTTACATCACCTGTATTTTCAAATAGTTTGCTAAAGTTTGCGGCGAGCGGACTCAAATAACTGATTTGATTCGGTGCAAAGTCGTACTTCTTTTGCCAAAAATCAATTTCTCCTTCTGCAAAATCTTTGGAGGCATTCGTTTTTATTGTTAAATATTTATCATAATCTTCATGATTGCTTATTTGCTTACTGGTTGAACCACAGCAGTAAATTAACAATGTCAGTGATGACAAAAGCGCAATTGATAGTATAATTTTCATTGTAATTAAGTTAAAATTGAGGCTGCTTCCGGAAAAGCAGCCTCTGTTTTATATTTTACCAGGCAGCTGCCAGATAAGGAAATGAAGTAGTGAATGCTTTATCATTGACTTTCACATTGTCTGAAGTAAGTCCCGGATTCATAGCACCCGTCGGCCCACCAAAAATCAGTAATAATTCAGTGTCGATAACATCATCTGCTAAAGCTCTTCCGGTAAGTACATTGGTGCCATCAAAGAAAGTAGTTTTGCCAGTTGTTTTTACGTTCAAAACATCCGTCGCCAAAGCTCCGGTAAATACTGCAGCACTCATGCCTAACGCATTGGTAGTATATCCGGCATTAAGTGCCAACAATCTTGCTTGAAATATGGATTGATAGGCAGCTCCCATCGCCGAAGGAATTGCACCATTAAATGCATCTTTTGGGCTACCTGATGCTATAAAAACTGTATTGATAGCCGGTCTACCCATTTGATCTTGCTGAACATAGGTTCCGGAAAAATCCGGACTTTTCACTATATCGTCTGTTTTGTCTTTACAACTTGCGAAAGCCAACGCTAATGCTATTGAAGCGGAAAGAAAGGTCAGTTTATTTGATTTCATTTTAAAAGTCTTTTTTAAAAAATTAAATTATTATTTTCTTTTTGTCTCTGCCCAGACGTTGATAGTGGCAGAAGTTCCTAACATTGATTTAGGGACTTCAATTACTGTTGACAGCACATTAGTGCCGGCAAAAGTATCTGTGCCGGGATTTTTGAAACCCGTCGCAGTTCCTCCTAAAATCGCTTTGAATTGACCTAAATCAAAAAAGAATGGATCGTCGCGCGGGCCTGCGAAAAATTTCATTCCATTCTCAGTGCTGATCACCGGAGCAGCACCATAAGCTGTAATCGCGACGCTTCCAGTTGCTGCACTCGTTTTAATTGTACTGTTTAAACCTGTTGCTCCTGGCGCTGTTGGGCCGAAAAAGTACATCTTATCCTCACGTTTGATGGCTTGAATAACCAGGTCTTCCACATTGTCACCGGTGTTATCAATATTAATTTCCAACAACACATTTTCATTAAATGTAGCGGCTGCAGTTGCAGCAGGACTCAATAGACCTTGAGTATTCACTACAAATACCATATTGTTTGCGTCCTGCCCTTGAAAAGCATAGACATCTGTAATATCTGAAGCTGTTCCAGTTACTACGGGCGCATCAGCATGATCTGCAGAGATAGAAATCAAGGCAGAAAATGCAAGAAGCGATAATCCAAATACCAATTTTGTTTTTTTCATTTTATAAATGTTTTTATTAATTAATAAACCGATCTACGAGATAAGCGGGCTGCTTGGATTTAGAAATCTTAAAATAAAATAAATAAAAATTACAAACAACTGTTAATCAAATAAATAGAATTAAATATTTTTCAGGTAGTACATTAATTCAAAAGAATATTTAGATTTGTATTATTAAACCAATCAAATGACTCAAGAAGAACTGGTACCCTTATTATTGACACAAAACAGTACTGCTTTTACTAATCTTTATGATATGTACGCCAAAAGTTTGTTTGCCGTGATCAATAATTTAGTGCGTGATAAAGACGAAGCGGAAGATGTGCTTCAGGAAGTTTTTGTAAAAATCTGGAAAAACATCGCCAGCTATAATGAATCAAAAGGAAGATTTTATACTTGGATGCTAAATATTGCGAGGAATACCGCCATTGATAAATTGCGTTCAAAAGGATATGATAATAACAAAAAAAACCTTCCTGCTGAGAATTTCGTACATCTTCTGGAAGACAACAGCAAATTGACAAATAAAATCGATACAATAGGTATTCAGGAATTTATCAAAAAATTGAAACCAAAATGTATTGCTATAATTGATTTGTTGTTTTTCAAGGGTTACACCCAACAAGAAACCGCTGATGAATTAGCCATGCCACTGGGATCAGTAAAGACACTTAACAGAAGTTGCATCAATGATTTAAGAACTTTTTTGAAAGTATAATGGATACGAAAGAATATATAGAAAGTGGGGTACTCGAGCTTTATGTCTACGGCTTGCTATCTGATGCAGAAAATGAAGAAGTAAATCTGCTTGCGGATCAGTATCCTGAAATTAAAGCTGAAATCATATCAATTGAAAAATCCATAGTGAACATCTCCACTAGCTTTTCACCTTTCCTTTCAGTGGAAAATTTTGAAAAAATAAAAACCAAACTGGAATTAAAACATGCTAAAGTTGTCAACTTACATGCCCAATCAGATTGGAAGCGAAATTTGAGCTGGGCCGCTGCTGCTGTATTCTTACTTGGATTTGGTTACCAGTACTTTTTGGCATCCAGCAAGGAACAACAGTTAGCAAGTGCTCAAAAACAGAAAAAAGAGCTAGAAGCAACTTTGGCTTCAAATACCACAAAAATCCAAAAGTATAAATCAAATCTGGCGGTTCTCCAAGATGATAGAAATAAAGTAATCCCACTCTCAGGGCAAGCGGCCTCGCCTAACAGCTCAGCTAAAATTTACTGGAATCAAACCACACAAGAGGTATTTGTGGATGCTTCCCGGTTGCCGGTTCCCCCAAAAGGGATGGTTTATCAAGTCTGGAGCTTGAAATTAAAACCTGCACTTAGCCCCACCAGTATTGGGATAATCAGTGACTTTTCTGAAGAAAGTACTTCGATTTTCGCGGTCAATAGCACTACTGATGCAGAAGCTTTCGGCATTACCCTGGAACCTGCAGGAGGAAGCGCCAGCCCGACTATGGCACAATTATATACTTTGGGAAAAGTATAATACGGTACTTCTATCAGATATGTCTTAATAAAAGTAACAATCACCGTTTTAAATAAAACTTATATTTTAATTTCAGTAATTCCTCGTGACAATTAATAACAGCTGCAAATCCTCCATTCTCGGCATTAAAATTGCTCACATATGTCCAACCTGTAATTTTACTATTAACCTGAGTTCGATTATTAAAATAAGCAAATTTGATTAGAATTCGTCACG
>JBMOJB010000141.1:0-10087 GCA_049316985.1 Saprospiraceae bacterium
GATAGCTCCCATAATCACTTGCTAAATGCTTCAGGATCCGGTAGGTCTTCAGGTCTGATATACACGATTTTATGATCCTTCATGATGACGGTCAGACCATTCACTTTCTTTTTGTGTTCGATAAGGCGAGCGGGGACGAGTTTAAGCGCATCCATAATTTTTTGTTGGTGTGGCGTTAAATTATATTTTTTCATCCTTAAGTTTTTGTAGTTCAAAAAATTTGGATTCATTAAAGATACTGAGGTCTTTTTGGAGAAGCTTTACAGCTAACAACTCAATATCGGTTTCTGAGTTATTAAAAATCATTACATTATCAGCTATTGGCAGATAAATTTTAAATAGATTAGCAATTCCATTTACATATCTTCGTTCAATGATGTCATCAGGAATATGGTGTCCACCATCTCGCACTCTTGTTTTTACCCTTTCTTTCGCCAAATCTATTGATTCCAACCAAAAGAATAGCAAATTAACGATGTAGCCCCTACGCTGCGCATCTATAATTTTACTTTTATATATTTTTGTAGCCAAAGTGGTTTCGATGGCAAAATTCTCTTTCGCGGCAAGTAACTCTCTAATTCTATTCAGCATTATTCTGCCTGCTTCGATCGATACTTTTTCCGGCTGAAAAGGTGACAGTCCTCTTGCAATTTCATCTGCATTCACAAATTCTTTACAATCTAATAAATCAGGCAAAATCGTAAACGAAGCGGTCGTCTTTCCCGCTCCGTTGCAACCGGCTATAATGTAGAGATTGCGTTTCGTCATGATGGCAAAGTTAGTGGAAATCTTCGACTTGAGAAATAGAAAAACTGACTCACCCTATTCTTCGCTTTTTTTGCGGTAAATGGAAGTGTTATTCTCCGCATGATGAATTTCTATTAAGTACAAAAGTATAAATCACGCATTAATATAGTTTCAGATCGTACAAATGAGCGCTTGAAATACCAAATTTAAGAAATTGTCTTGTGTGAAGTATCGGAGGAAAAAAATTTTAGAAAGTGAATTGAGTTTTTGAGATATCAATGCTGAACTTACATGTGAAGGCTCACTAATCGCTGTGTTTTTGGATGGAAATTATCTTGGAATAATTAATTTTGTTGGATCTTGTCTGCAATCCCAAATTTTAAGTACTAGTATTTGGTTTTCAATTATTTCGTAAAAAATTATGTATTCTTCAATAATTAGTCCTCTGGTCTGGTCAATTTTCGTTTTGATTCCCAATTCTGGTTTATTGGATAAAGCCTTAAGTTTTGACTTGAATTTTCGATAAAGTTTTTTTTAATAAGCGCTGCTGTTGTTTCTGTGTATAAAAAACTCCAAAATTGCTTGCAATTGAATTTCAGCGTTTCTTGTCCAAATTATTTCCCGCTTAGCCATTCTTCAACTTTTTGGTCCATTTCTAATTGGGTAATCGCATATCCTTTTTTTCCTTCTTCACTTGCCAATAGTAGTTCCTTCTCCTGTGTGGCAGTTAATTCAATATAGGTTTCCTTTTTTTGAAAGTCCAAAATTGTCTTGATCGCATTGAGGAATTCAATGTCATCGATTCGAGAAATTCGTTGGATTAGTTCTTGTTGTAACTGTAATGTGTTCATTTTATGATCATTTGGTTAGCAGTAATATTCCAAAATATGCAACAGGATTCTGAACTAATAAATTTATGTGAGATAACTGTTCATGGATAATAATATGCTTCGAATAGCATCAAAGTTGTCAATACAATTTTAAATCAAAACTGGACATAAAACAAAGATAAAGAAAATCTTTGAGTTTCTAAATCGAAAATTTGATTGCAGCTATCATTGGACAATCTATTTCGATCCTCTTGAACTTGTTACAAAAAAACGAACTTGCAAAACTGATTATTTGTAATTACTTTTGTTACAAATAATCTGAATATGGATCTTACTAAAGAAAAAATAGAATTGATACGCCAAATTGCACTGCTTGACGATGAATCACTGATCGAAGCAATAAAAAATCTGGTTTCTTTTGGGGTGAAAAAGCAACACGCAGAGGCAATTGACTTTTGGGAGACTTTGAGCGAGAAACAAAAGCAAAGGATTGAGCTATCAATTCAATCAATTGAAAATGGAAATACTACTGCTCACCGCGACGTTATGAAGGAATTCAGAAAGCAATATCATTCTTGATGCGAAAGATTGTTTGGTCTGATTATGCAAAACAAGATTTTGCTCAAATATTAGAGTTTCTGAAAGAAACGTTTGGTTCGCAAACGGTTTTAACATTTATAGAAAGAACTGATAGAGTCATTGATCAAATCGAAACATTTCCATTTTCCTATCCGATATCCGATAAAAATCCCCAGTTAAGAAAAGCTGTATTGAATAAGAATGTTTCATTGATTTATAGGATTAGCAAGAAACAAATAGAGTTGGTTTTCTTTTGGGATAACCGAATGAAAGATTTGCAGTAGTGTACAGCACAAAAAAAAAATCGCTCATTAATTTTTCAATTAACAAGCGATTCCAGTTTGTGATTTCGCCGGGATTCGAACCCGGGACCCTTTGATTAAAAGTCAAATGCTCTACCGGCTGAGCTACGAAATCAACCCTTTATAATGTAATTTTTCGCTATCCATTTCTGAATTGCGGTGCAAAGATACGGCTATTTAGAACATTAACAAATAAAAATTATATTTTTTTGAAAATATTTCAATCTATTTGAACTTATTCGCTGATTATCAATTGCTTATCTTCTTATTTCTATATAGCCTGTATAGGTTTTATTGATCTTCAACAGCCGCAGACAGTAATAGTAGGTGCCGTCTGGCAGCTGCGATCCATTCCATGTGCCATCCCAGGCTTCGCGGTTGGAATAGCCCTTGGTGAAATACACTTGATTGCCCCATCTGTTTGCAATAAATAGATCATTGTCGGGAAATTCTTCTATGCCAAGTATGGTAAATGTGTCATTGATATTGTCGCCATTGGGCGAAAATCCATTGAAGATAATCATTTGTTGGCAGTTTACCGTGATGACCACTTGTGCGGTATCGCGGCCGTGTTCATTCTCGATATAATAGGAGAAGGTATCTACAAAGCCGCAAATCCCGTCGTTGGGTACGTACACGAGTGTCATGTGGCCGTTGTTGTCTTGTATTACATATATATCACCTTTCTTCGGATTTTCAAAGATGTCCAGCATCTTTAGTGTACCGTTGATTGTATCGTTCGCTAGCACATCGATATCAACAGGTTTTTCAAATTTCGTAGTCGCAAAATCGATGACTGCAATCGGAGGACGTTTGGTCGTGTCCACGCCGCTGCTGTCTTTCTTACAATTGATATATACAATGGTGGTATCGCACTTTCCTTGTGTGTCGCAGATCACAAAGCAGCCTTTTTCCTTGCCGACTGCGAGACCTATGTATTTTACATGTGTCAGCACATTGGTATTTTCAAACCGAACAAATTGGCCAGATTCTCCCGGACAGAAATTGTACAATGTATCAAGCACACCCAATCCGCGTGTATTTAAGCAGACTGTATCGTTTTTGCCAACAAAGACATCCCTATACAAAGTGTCGATTCTACTTGGAATTGGCTTCTTCGGAATCACATTAATCACAAAATAGGTCGTATCGCAGCGTTTGTAGGGATCGCAAACGACCATGCAAAGCGATTCTGAACCCAATGTATCTGCCTTTATATTCAGACAGAGGCCATTTAGGGTGTAGCTAATTGCTTTGTAATTTACTGCACAAATATTGCTGACTGTATATGGACCTTTGTTTAATTCGGAAGTATCGAGGCAATAGCTGAACGTGTCGCCGATATACAAATCTTTTTCAATAACCAGTGAATTCACCGGTGTGTCCTTAAGTGTATCGCAATCGATGGTCAAGCTGAAATTACTGGCACATGCCCATAGCGTGTCGTTGAAGCTGATTTGATATCTTCCAGGTGAGAATGTCAAAGCTGCATTTCCATTTCCACAATCACCAATATTCCCGTTGTATGGCGAACCATTCACCCTGATTTTGACCTGACTTAAATAGCTTTTACTCACATTCAGACAAATCTTTGCGCTGCCTTTGCATGAATCTGCACGGACAATGGCTGCCCCGGAATAGACCTGAGGGCAATTATCGCAGGCAACGTTTACTGTTACTGTATCAGTACAAACATTTTTACCGCGAATCTGAGAAAAAACCAACTGATGCTGACCAACCGCCAAAGCAATCTTTGTAAACTGTCCACATGAATCAACCGCAGCATTATACAAAGCTCCATTCTGGTATAATGTCATCGTGGATTTAAAAATACTAAAAGGAATAGGTGCGCACCAACCGATTCCGGCAGCACAATCATTGCTTCGAAGCTGGTAGCTGGATTGAGTAAACCAATTGATACAAGTATCTCCACAGCTTTGATTGCTGATTTCTGGATTGATTTGAACCTCGCAATTGTTGGCATCTTTCACCACTAAATTGTATTTGCCGGGCTTGATATTGTTGCGATCAGCAGGATCGGTATTTCCTGCTAAGTCAGACCAATCATAGCGGTAGGGTGCTGCTCCACCTTTTACTTTGACAAAAATATTGCCTTTGCAAAGTGATTCGCTGCTGCTGTAATTCAGTTCGAGCGGAACCTTTGCATCAATTGTAATTTCCTGATATGATTTCATGCATTGATTGCGGTCAAATAGCAAAATCGTGTATTTTCCCGCATGCAGCTTGGCAGGATCATGTATTTTATTGTCTCCATCCACTACAAGCACTGTTGCCGGATTGGCAAATCCTGAAGGAAGATTAAGTGAGATATTCAGCTTCGCAAAATCACCGGCGCATTTGCCGTTTTCAACGCTACTATTGATCAATCCTGCGACTAAGCTGTCGTTAGCCAGAGCGAATTGAACTGTGGTGGTGCATTTACTGACTTTGTCTGTCACGATGATATTGTAAAAACCAGCAATCAGGTTTTGAATCACGTTATTTGTAGCCGGAATAGAAAACTCGTAATTGCCCGAGCCCCCGTTGACATTTATTTTTACAGAACCATTGTTGTCACGGCAGTCCGGTCTTTTAACTATTTCAATATTGGCGCTTAATGTTCCGGATTGCGGAACAGCCACTTTGATTACCTTTTTGCATGTCGAATTAGATGGGCTGACGGTGATGAAATACTCGCCAGAAGCCAGATCTGATCTTTTGTTTGCCGTACTGTTGTCCGACCACAGATACACAAATCCAGTAGCGGGGAATTCGATTTCGCCATCGTTACCGGAGCAGCTCGATGATTTAACCAATGGATTATTGATTACAAAATCCGTGTGGCTATTGACGATGATATTTTCTTCCCTATAGCAGTTTGCATCGGTTTTGTTGCTAATTCTCACTTTATAGGTACCCGCAGCGAGGTTTTCAATGCAATTTGAAGTCGATGCAGGATTTATCCATTGGATTATCGAACTTGAAGGAGATACTTGCAGACAGATATTGCCATTATTCAGACCGCAATCCGGGTTTCTGATCGCAATGTTTGCAATCTGTGGACGTATGCACTTGGTAGTATCATTCGGAATAATATTGCAGATCTCTACTTTGAATTCAACACCTGCTGCATCCCAGGTTGCACAAATACCCGCTAACTGCTGCACCACGGCAGCAAATAATGTTTTTCCTTTTTCAATGCTTGCAGGGTCAAACCTGCTATCGTATATTATGGTATGAATAGTGTATTTGCCGGTTGCATTCACCACGAAAGCACTGCTGTTGCCTGTCTGAATTAAAATCTGATTCTGGTCGCATAGCAAGTAACTTCTGCTATAACCTGCAGGAATGATTTCAGTTGAATTGGCACGAGCCGATAGTAATGCCGTGGCATTTCTCAGACAGACTTTCGCGCTATCTGCCACAAGGGTGGCTAGTTTTGGTCCCTGACTGATTTTTGTTATTTTTTGCGTTGCAGCGGCTAAGTTGCCGCACCAATCACGCACACCCCAAGTTCTTGTCAAAACGGTATCACATCCCGAGACACTTTTCGATTCTGTTAATTTTATAAACACTTGTTGCCCGCAATTGTCAGAAGCTTCAATATCTGCTGCAGGCGGATAAGGTTGGTTGTAGGCAATTGTAAGATCCTGTGGCTTGCTTTTGATTGTGGGTACGATATTGTCGATTACAAATACTGTTTGCGAAACAGATCTGGAATTGCCACAAGCGTCAGTAGCAGTCCATGTGCGGACAATCTGATAGTTGCCTGCGCAGTTGCCCGGAATAATATTTCTGCTTTCTTTGAGTACGGGTTGTCCATCGCAGAAATCTTTGTAGTCGGGTACTTTACTCGTATCAATCTTCCCTTCACAGGCTACTGTGATATCGGCCGGTTCATTCCAGATGTCCGGGGGAGTGGTGTCAACGAATTTTATATAAATACTCAATACAGATTTGTTGCCGCAGGCATCTGTAGCGATCCAGGAGCAGTACATAAACAGCACAAAGCCATCCTTTTGACAATTTCCGACTTTGACGGCATTATCTTTGAAAACCACAATTGGTTTTGTATCGCAATTGTCAGTGGCATGGACATCTTCGGTGCCGAGTCCGTATGCATAACGGCAGTCAAGCGTGATGGTATCATTGTTTTTCTTGCCGATCAATTCTTGCCGAATGAAGCTGATTTGCGGAGCCTTGGTATCTTTGATCAGGATTTGCTGAATGCGGGTAGTCATTTTACCGCAGTTGTCCTTAGCAGTCCATTCTCTCTGCAATATTTTACTATTGGGGCAGGAGCCTGGAAAGTAACTCTCCAACGAAAGGCAGACACTCACCGGAAGACAAGATCCTCCGACAAGTGGGTCTTTTGCAACTGGAACATTGTCGCATTCTACCGTAACATTTGCTGGAAAAGTAACAAAAGTCGGCTGAGCTGCTATTTTATCGGGAAACATCAGCATACAAACGATTATGCCGAAAATGTTAAAGATAGTCTTGGGGGTGGCTCGAAATCGGCCGGTAATTGCGTTCACAGTAATCAGGAATTAAGGTTGTTAAATAAAAGAAAAAGTTTTCCAAAACACACAGCGTATATCGCGCTGAGTGAATTACAAGGAAAATTGCTTTCTCCAATTAACTGATATTGTATTATTTATAAAAAAAATAGCTAAGAGGATTCTATTTTCGATACATTATCAAATTTCATTATGGCAAAAAGCGTACCGAATAAATTAGTGTTTTTTTTTATTTTTAATTATTTGCATGTGTACACTCAGTTATGGCGATTGTGGAAAATATTCTGGTCAATTGCTCACAGTTTTTTACCAAATCGAAGCGATTTTTCTAGGCTGGAAATAAAAGCTACTCATATAGAAAATGAGTTATTAAAAAATTTGCCAAAATTTAACTTAAGTGAAAAGTGTTGATTCTTAAGAGTTTAACCAATTGAATTGTGCAATTGAAATTGATTCAATCCCGTAAACCATTATCAGCAGGAAACCAAATACAATTTTTAGTGTTAATGGACGTACTAATTTTACATGATGACCTTAGAAACTAAAACAATACACAGTCCACAACTCAACCGAAGCCGGACATTGCGTATTTTATTACCGAAAGATTACCATTCTACCCAGCGAAATTACCCTGTGTTGTATATGCAGGACGGTCAAAACCTTTTCGAAGCTCGTACTGCTGCTTTCAGACATTGGAAACTGGACAGCATCATGCAGAAACAACCGCTTCATCGTCAAGTAATTATAGTAGGGATAGATCACGGTGGAATCTATAGGTTACACGAATATGCGCCCTTCAAAAGAGGTAGACACGGAGGACAAGGAGACTTGTACATGAGATTCCTCATCGAAACTGTAAAGCAATTTGTAGACAAAACTTACCGCACCAAGCCATTCAGAGAAGATACAGCCATCGCAGGCAGTTCGATGGGTGGATTAATCGCCTTGTATGGCGGATTGCGATACGGGCAATATTTCGGAAAAGTAGGTGCTTTTTCACCTTCCTTGTGGTTCAATCCCTCGGTACTCGATCTGACAACAAAAACAGCTTGGAAAAGCAAAATATATGCGGTATCGAGTAAAACTGAGATGAAAAGTGTGGAGAAGACTATGCATAATGTGTATTGGTCGCTTAAGAAAGGCAACTATTCCGATGAACAGCTGCGCATTATTCTTCGAGACAGAGGCAAGCACAATGAAATCTTCTGGAGCAAGGAATTCAAGAAAATGATGGAGTGGATGTTTTGATTGCAGTCCTTCACTTGATTCTTATCATTGTGCACTATGATGGATGTCATGTAATGCAAACGCAGTAGAATTTAATTTTGTGTCAAATTTCTACAAGATGCCGTTTTATCATAGTATGGGATTTGTTCCCGAGAAGAGACATACCGTCGCTCGCCAACCCAATGGCAATTTATTTCAGGAAGAATTAGTCGGAACGCAAGGTTTTGCCGGGATGTCCTCCTTAGTTTATCACCTTTATCCACCCACTCGTGTTCGCCAAAAAGACAAAGCTTATTCAGCTATCCCAAAGATTGCTATCGAAAATGGTTTGGATGCCATGAGTTTTCAAGGTTTTGACTTGAAACCGGAGAAGGATTTTATAAAAAGCCGGAAGACTTTATTTGTCAACAATTACATGCACATTGGTTTGGCTGCTCCGATGCAATCAACCGGCTATTTTTACAAAAATGCGGATGCTGATGAGATGATTTTTATCCACAAAGGCAGCGGTAGACTGCTGACCATGTTTGGTTCATTGGCTTTTTCTTATGGCGACTACATCATTATTCCACGAGGAACCGTATATCAGGTACAATTTGATACAGAAGATAATCGCTGGCTATTTGTAGAGTCATTTGATCCTATTTTTACCCCACGCCGATACCGCAATGAATTCGGTCAGTTGCTGGAGCATTCGCCTTTCTGTGAGCGCGATATTCGACGCCCACAGGATTTGCAGACACACGACGAGCAAGGTGAATTTGATATTTTTATTAAGAAAAAGGGATTTATTTTCCCTTATGTATATGCAAATCATCCTTTCGATGTAGCGGGTTGGGATGGCTATCATTATCCTTATATTTTTTCTATTTTCAATTTTGAACCACTCACTGGGAGAATACATATGCCACCGCCGATTCACCAGACCTTTGAAAGTAGTCATTTTGTGATATGTTCTTTCGTGCCTCGCTTGTACGACTATCACCCCTTAGCTATTCCAGCCCCTTATCATCACAGCAATATTGACAGCGATGAGTTGTTGTACTACGTAGATGGAGATTTTATGAGTAGAAATAATATTCAAAAAGGTCAGATTACCCTGCATCCGGGAGGAATTCCACACGGACCTCACCCCGGTGCGATTGAAAGAAGTATTGGAAAAACTGCCACTGAAGAGCTAGCCGTAATGATCGATCCGTTCAATCCGGTAATGGTGACACACGATGCGCTGGATATATCTGTAAAGGATTACTACAAGTCGTGGCTGGAATAATAATTAACAATTGACAATTAACAATTGACAATTAAAAGGTGTCAATTGTTAATTGTCAAATTATCAGTAATGAAAATAATAATCAATTGTCCATTATCCATTGTCAATTGTCAATTAAAAAAAAAGTATGTCAACTGTAGATTTAACTCACGTAGATAATTTTAACTACGGCATTGAAAAAATATTTGCGGAAGCACAGGATTTTCTTCCGATTAATGGCACCGACTTCGTTGAATTGTATGTTGGTAACGCCAAGCAAGCCGCACACTTCTATAAAACTGCGATGGGCTTTCAATCGCTGGCTTATTGTGGTCTTGAAACAGGCAATAAGGAATACTGCTCCTATGTAGTCGTGCAGGATAAAATTCGATTGGTGCTTACGACACCTTTCAATCCGGATAGTGAAATCTCCGATCATATTCGTCGCCATGGCGATGGAGTAAAAGTGATTGCGTTATGGGTCGATGATGCACGCAAAGCATACGCAGAAACGACCGCGCGTGGAGCAATTTCTGTGATGGAGCCAACCATTTTTACAGACAAGGATGGTGAAATCGTGAAATCTGCCATCAAAACCTATGGAGACACCATTCATATGTTTGTTGAGCG
>JBMOJB010000142.1:0-9988 GCA_049316985.1 Saprospiraceae bacterium
AAACTATCAAACTATCAAACTATCAAACTATCAAACTATCAAACTATCAAACTATTAAACTATTAAAATTTTCAATTTTCAACTTTCAATTATCAATGTCGTATTGTTTGATTTTTCGATAAAGTGTTCTTTCTGACATTCCCAGGTCATCAGCCGCTTCTCTTCTTCGTCCGTTGTGCTTTTTTAATGCTTTTACAATAGCATCCTTTTCGATATGATTCATGTTTAGATTTTCGTCCACGACCTCAACAGTTTCATCAAAATCGTTGGTACTGCTTCTGTCGTAGATGTATGGCTGGTTTGATGAACCGAAATTCGGATCCATGTTTGTATTGGCGTAAAGGTCAGATGACGCATTCTGAGCAAAGGAGCTTCTATTGGAAGCAGGCATTGTTACGGGTAATGTTAATTTTCCGGCAGGTATATTGGGCATTTGCAGGTTATTGCTTTTGATTAGCTCGAACACCAGCGATTTTAAATCATTCAAGTCGTTCTTCATATCAAAAAGCAATTTATACAAAATCTCTCTTTCTTCATAACCATTTCCAAAGTCTTTTGCTCCTGAAAAACCAATAGGTAAATTTCTATTGCCAAGTTGTGGCATGAATTGCAGCAACTGTTCAGCACTAAGCAGACGGCTTTCAGAAAGTACCGAAATCTGTTCAGCCAGATTTTTTAATTCTCGAATATTTCCGGGCCAAGGGTAATTTTCCAGTACTTTAGCAGCATCTGAATCCAATTGAATGGGAGGAGTATGGTATTTTTCAGAAAAATCATACGCGAATTTTCTAAAAAGTAAATGGATATCTTCTCTTCTTTCTTTTAATGAAGGGACCTTTATGGGAACAGTGCTTAGACGATAGTATAAATCTTCTCTGAATTTACCGCGCTGTACATTTTCCAGTAAGTTTACATTGGTTGCTGCGATAACTCTGACATTTGTTTTAAGCGTTTTTGAAGCACCAACCCGTATAAATTCACCGCTTTCTAATACCCTCAGCAAGAATGCTTGCGTATCAAGCGGCATTTCACCAATTTCGTCAAGAAAAATGGTGCCACCATCTACGGTTTCAAAATAACCTTTCCGTTCACCCATTGCACCTGTAAAAGAGCCCTTTTCATGTCCGAATAATTCCGAATTGATGGTGCCTTCAGGAATAGCGCCGCAGTTGATGGCGATAAATTGATTGTGTTTTCTGGATGAAAGAGAATGAATAATTCTGGAAAAAATTTCCTTACCCACACCACTTTCACCGGAAATCAATACAGATAAGTCAGTGGCGGCAACGCGCATGGCGGTAGAAATGGCGTGATCCAAAGATTTAGTCATTCCTATTATTCCGAAGCGCTGCTTTATAGCTAAAATTGTATTATTCATGTGGGTTAAATAAATATAAATAATGTAAGGGTTGAGCGTTTTCAACCCCTCAAACTAAACCCTCAGGTAGTCAAAATATACCTAAACATTGTTTGCCGCCAGGAAAGTATCAAATCCTCTCAACATTCAAATATGATTTCCGCCAGGTTAAAATCTAAACCCCTCAACACCTAAACATGATTTCCGCCGGGAAATCATCTAAACAACTGAACACTTTAGCAATTAACTGACCAGCAGACCAATTGACTAAGCGACTATGGATCCCTTCAAAGTTGCTTTATTGGCTTCAGTCACATGAACCATCACGTAATCACCCTTTTGGTATCCTTCAATTTTAGGGAAAATCACCATCTTATTTTGAGTATTTCTCCCTTTGAAATCTTGATCCGATTTTTTTGAATCACCTTCTATCAATACTTTAAATGTTTTATTTACATCTTTTAGATTGTGCCGCAAAGAAAGATGATTTTGCAAACGCTGGATTTCTGCCAATCTTCTTCTTTTTACTTCTTCAGGAATATCATCCTCAAATTTTCGGGCAGCGAGTGTTCCCGGACGTTCAGAATAGAAGAACATATAAGAGTAGGCATAGTTCGCATATTCCATTATACTAAGTGTTTCCTGGTGTTCTTCCTCCGTTTCAGTACAAAATCCGGCAATCATGTCACTGGATACTGCTGCTTCGGGCAATATTTCATTGATCCGGTCAATCCTTTCCATATACCATTCGCGATCGTAAGTCCTGTTCATAAGCTCCAGGATACGACTATTGCCTGATTGTACCGGCAAGTGGATGTACTTGCAAATATTTTCGTGTTTGGCGATGGTGTACAATACTTCATCTGTTATGTCTTTTGGATGGCTGGTTGAGAACCGAATTCTCAGGTCTGGATGTACATTGGCCACCATTTCCAGTAAATTGGAAAAATTGACGACTTGTTCCGTTTCCGGATTTTCCCACTTATAAGAATCGACATTCTGCCCTAATAAGGTGACGTCACGGAATCCTTTTGCAAAAAGTTCGTTGGCCTCAGCCACAACACTGAATGCATCCCGACTTCTTTCTCTACCTCTGGTAAATGGCACCACGCAAAAACTGCACATATTGTCACAGCCTCTCATAATTGAAATATAGGCCGTTACGCCATCACTTTCTAAACGAACCGGGCTGATATCTCCATAAGTTTCCTCTCGACTTAGCAATACATTAATACTTCTCTCGCCTTCTTCAACAGCTCCAATAAGCGTCGGGAGGTCGCGATAGGCATCAGGTCCAACGACCATGTCTACTAGTTTCTCTTCGTCGAGCAGTGTTTTTTTCATTCGTTCCGCCATACATCCTAAAACACCAACTTTCATTTCAGGCTTGACGTCTTTCAATTTATTAAACACACGAAGCCGCTTGCGTACTGTATCTTCAGCTTTTTCTCGAATAGAACAAGTGTTGACCAATATCAGGTCAGCTTCTTCCATGTTTCGAGTGGGCACGTAGTGAATTTCATTTAATATTGAAGCAACAATTTCACTGTCACTAAAATTCATCTGGCAACCATAACTTTCGATATAAAAACGCTTTTTTCCGTCGCTAAATGCAAAATCTTTAAAGAGAACTTCTCCTTGTCTGAATTCATGAATGGTTTTACTTTCTCCGGTGAGACCTTCGATGGTAGGATTACTATCGTACATATTTTTTGTTTTATATGACAAATCTTAACATTCGTCACATTATATGATTCAAAAACGTTGCAAAGATACTAAAATAATGATCAATGATCAATGATTAATCAATACTGATCTTAAGAGATTATAATTGACAAATTTTCAATTTTCCTGCCTGCCTGTGAATAGGCAAATTGTCAATTGTTAATTGTTAATTGTCAATTATTAAGTCTATTCCAATGTCGCGTCGACAATACTTACCTTCGAAGCTGATTTGCTCGGCAATCCTGTTTGATTTACTTACAGCTTCATCAATATCATTTCCAATTGAAGTAATTGCCAGTACCCGACCACCATTCGTCACCAATTTTCCATCCTTAATGGTAGTTCCAGCATGATATATCGTGCTATCGGCATTTATTTCTTTTGGTAAATCAATTACATCTCCTTTTTGGTAATCTCCCGGATAACCGCCGGCAACGAGCATAATCGCAGTGGCGGTTTTGTTGTGTTTTTGAATTTGTACTTCTTGCAGTCTGTTTTTTGAAAGCAGATCAAAAGTTTTCACCAGATCAGTTTTAAGCAGAGGCATTACAACTTCCGTTTCAGGATCGCCCATTCTGCAATTGTACTCGATGACATATGGTTCATTATTCACTTTTATTAATCCGATGAAAATGAAACCATTATAGGCAATCTTCCTGTCCTGAATAGTCGCTATTGTTGGTTTGACAATGCGCTCCTCAACCTTTTTCATCATAGATTTAGTCACAAATGGCACAGGTGAAACAGCTCCCATGCCGCCGGTATTCAAACCGGTATCACCTTCTCCCACTCTTTTGTAGTCTTTTGCAACGGGTAAAATTTTATAAGAAATTCCGTCCGTAAGTACAAAGACAGAGAATTCGATACCACTCAAAAATTCTTCGATGACCACTGTTCGATTGTTCGCTCCAAATTTGCCACCGAGCATTTCTTTTAGTTCAGCTTCAGCTTCTTGTAAATCTGAGATAATCAATACTCCTTTACCCGCTGCCAATCCGTCTGCTTTGAGGACATAGGGAGGATTCAAGGTCTTCAGGAAGTCAACTCCTTCTTGCAATTCGGTGATTTCCTTATATGCCGCTGTTGGAATATTTCGCTCTGCCATGAATTTTTTTCCAAAAGCTTTACTTCCTTCCAATTTGGCACCTTCCTGCGAAGGGCCAATTACCGCGATGTGTTTTAGATTTTTGTCATTTGCAAAAAAGTCATAAATTCCTCGAACTAAAGGTTCTTCCGGTCCGACGACAAGCATGTCAATTTTGTTTTGAATGCAAAAAGCACGGATTACTTCAAAGTCGTTCACTGCCATATCTACATTTTTGCCTACCGCAGCAGTGCCGGCATTTCCCGGAGCGATGTAGAGTTTGCCACAAAGTGGACTTTTTCGCATTTTTAATGCCAAGGCATGTTCTCGTCCACCACTTCCAAGAAGGAGTATATTTTGCTTCATTGTTGTATTATATTTTTATGAGATTATCTGTAATACATAAGGATTGCCGCAAATGCAGTAATCAAAGTGGTCAGCACAGTTGCCATTTTGATTGAAAAGTGGATATGCTTTACGAAATTTTCAATATCAGCTTTTTGATCAGGATACTTAGGTAAAATCTCTCGTTCCAGTTTTTCGCGATTGAAGACGTGCGAAGCGTCAAATTGAACTTTAGCTTTGACCAAAATCCCATAACTTTTCATCACCCGTATCCTGAAATACAAATTCAAAAAAAGCATGGCTACAAATAAACCCCAGACGAAAGAAATTAGGAATATGTACATTGAGAATTAAGAATTAAGAATTAAGAATTAAGCTTGCCTGCCTTCCGGCAGGAATTAAGAATTAAGAATTAAGAATTACGAATTACGAATTACGAATTACGAATTACGAATTACGAATTACGAATTACGAACCTGTCTGCCTTCGGCAGATTACAAATTGATAGATAGTTTGTGAAATTATGATAGCAAATTCTGAATCCATTGCTGTTTTTTTTCTTCGTGAATTCGTGGCTAAAGTCATCCCTAAGGATACTAACTGACGACTTTCAACACTTTTTTAGCACTCTCCGCTTTTTTTCTGGCATCTTCAAGTGTGTCAGCCACCACCGTCAAATGTCCCATTTTGCGAAATGGTTTAGTCGTTGTTTTTCCATACAAATGTATATTCACACCTTCCATTGCCAGTGCTTCGGCCATTCCTTCGTACTTGACATCACCTGTAAAACCTTCTTCTCCGAGTAGATTAATCATGATAGATGGAGATTTCATCCGGGTTGAACCTAAAGGCAGATTCAGGATGCCACGGAGGTGCTGTTGAAATTGCGAAGTATAGCAACTATCGATGGTATGATGTCCTGAATTATGTGGGCGAGGAGCAACTTCATTGATCAATAATCGATTATCTTTTGTCAAAAACAGTTCGACTGCCAATAATCCACAAATGCCAAACGATTCAATAGTTTTTGCAGCCAATTCTTCAGCTTCCGCTTCAATGATTCCTGATATTTGTGCCGGACAAGCCAGGAATTCAACAAGATTGGCCGTCTGATGAAACTCCATTTCGACTGCCGGGAAACAGGAGATTTCACCGTTTTCATTGCGACAGGCAATCACTGCGAGTTCTTTTTCAATATCGACCATTTCTTCGACTATACTAAGTCCTTCCATCAATTTAGAGAGGTCTTTGGCTGTCTTAATCACCTCTACACCTTTGCCATCGTAACCGCCCGTTCTTAATTTTTGAACAAAAGGGTAGGAGAGCCTTCCGGCTAAAATCGCAGATTCAATTTCATCAACAGTTTCGAAAAAAGAAAAAGCGGAACTCGGCAATTCGTGTTCGACAAAATGCATTTTTTGTAGTCCCTTGTCTTTGATGATGCTTAGTTTGTCTGGAGCAGGATGTATAATCTTGCCTTCTTTTTGCAACTGCAGCAATGCACCAGTATTCACGTGTTCGATTTCTATTGTAAGGATATCAACCTGCTTGCCAAATGCGTACACATCGTCGTAATTGTTGAAATCTCCAGCTACAAATTTTTGACAAAGATGAGCTGCAGGCATATCCTCATGTTCGTCCAAAATATAAACAGGAATATCCAACGGTGCAGCCGCGATACACAGCATTTTACCCAATTGTCCGCCACCTAAAATACCAATTTTTTGCATAGTTTATTCTTCGGACATTTTAAGGATTTCATCAAATTCTGCAGCTGTTACCGGCTGGACAGACAATCTGCTCTGTTTCAACAATGCCATATTTTGTAATGCTGGATTTTCTTTAATAGTTTTTAGACTAACTTCATTTTTGAGTTCAGAGTGGTATTGCACATCAACCGCCACCCAAGCGATATTATCAGTGCTAGGATCGGGATAATGCCTTTTTACTATAGTACAAAGTCCGACAACCGCCGGTTTGTGTACACTCCTGTAGAAAAAACACATATCCCCCGGCTCCATCAATCGCAGATTATTGCGCGCCGTATAATTCCGAACGCCGTCCCATCGACCGATATTTTCATTTTTCAAATCTTCCAGTGAATAAGTTTCGGGTTCAGATTTTAGTAACCAATATTGCATGGTAAGTTGTTTTAAGCTGCAAAAATAAGTGTTTCAATTGACAATTGACAATTGACAATTGACATTAATCTGATTAATCACTGAATATTCAAGTTGAAAAATCTTTTTTTGCAATCAAAACGAGAATTCAACAGTGGATTCAACTAATAAATGCAACTGCTTACTGAAGTTATATGGCCACTATTGTTTTTTTTGGGGCTAGACCAAAAAAAGGTGAAACATTTAAACGTGAACAAAGTAAGTAATGATCAGCATTATAAAAGTGTAAACTGACAAACCTCAAACCGCGAAGCGCCAAACATTTCAAACCTCAACGTAAAAAACCACTAATATTTTCAACTAAAAAATTTGTTATTCATGCAGATTAGATTATCTTTGCACCCTGATATTAAAAATATTTATTTTAACTAAACAAAAAAGAGTTTACACATGCTGATTATTGATGTAGAAGACAGCGAAAACATTGACAAAGCACTTAAAAAGTACAAGAAAAAGTTCGAAAAGGCGGGCATTTTAAAGCAATTACGTAGACGTAAAGCTTTTGTAAAGCCATCTATCACCCGTAGAACTGAAGTATTGAAAGCGGTGTATGTTGAACATACATACAAGAATGTCAAAGAAGATTAATCCGTTGGAATATTTTTCCAAGTTAAATAATATCAAAAGGAGGTAGTTTTCTTCATGACTTTTCCGGAATATTTTCCGGACAAAAAATTAGATAATACATTTTTTATATATTTAGGACCCTGATGCTGTCAAAGATAGCATTAGGGTTTTACGTCTTATATTAATCAACAACTATTATGTATCTTTTTGTGGAAAATTATGTTTTTTTAAAAATGGTCTTTGCATATATAATCTTTTGATTTCTATCTATTAAGCTATATTTTCTATCATTGAGTTCAATAAAACAAAATTTATTCTTTAAAAAAAAATTAAAGATGTATTGACATATTCCATAAAAGAACTTATCTTGAGCATGATTTATAAGATAAATATGAATTTTGACGTTAATGATAAGCTCCAAAATTTTTATTTTATCGCTTTTTAGGGAGGTGTGCAAGATTAACTATGATAGAAAAATTCCTTGAATATTTAACTCACGAGAAGAGATTCTCTGACCATACTATACTTTCATATTCAAATGATTTAAAACAGTTTTTTGATTTTATTCAGGAAACGGAAATGGTAGTTGAAGATCAAGTGGTCAACCATTTGCATATAAGAAGCTGGGTGGTTTTCCTACTTGATAGTGATGTTTCTTCGCGAAGTGTCAATCGTAAATTGTCTTCTTTAAAATCCTACTTTAAATTTTTGCGGTCAAGAGGTTGGATGACTAGCAACCCTATGTTAAAAGTTGTTGCTCCGAAAGTGGGCAAACGACTTCCTAACTATGTAAGCGAATTTAGCATGGATTTGATGCAACAGGAACTGGTTTTTAACACTGACTTTAGTGGAATTCGGGATCAATGCATCGTTGAATTGTTTTACGGCACGGGTATTCGACAAAGTGAATTGATTAATTTGCATTTAAGTGACGTTGATCATTCAGCAAAGGTAATAAAAGTGCTAGGTAAAGGAAAGAAAGAAAGGATTGTGCCACTAATGCCTGAATTGTACAAACTCATTTGTAAATATATAGAAATGCGAAACAGTAGTTCGCCTGCTAGTAATTTAAAAACTGACTTGTTTTTGACAGATAAATCAGAATCTTTGTATCCGAAATTAGTTTATAATATTGTAAAGCGTCATTTATCTAAAGTAACAACTATTGAACAACGTAGTCCCCATGTTTTGAGGCACACTTTTGCTACTCATCTTTCTAATAATGGTGCCGACATAAAGGCCGTTAAAGAATTGCTGGGTCATGCAAGTTTGGCCGCTACACAAGTGTACACACACAATTCAATAGAAAGATTGCGAGTGGTCTATGAACAGGCTTTTCCCAGAACTGATGAAGTTTAACGTACATGTTTTATTATTGAGAATTGATTTCCAATAATATTGACCATTTTTTAACCATTTAAAAGAGTATATTATGAAAGTAGTGACTCATGCAGTGCATTTTAATGCAGATCAAAAACTTATTGATTTTATTGAAGCTAAATTAGCTAAATTGCAGGTTTTTTTTGATAAGATTATTGACGTAAATGTTTTTTTGAAACTGGAAAATTCAGGTCAGGTAAGGGACAAAATTGCTGAAATAAAACTTAACCTTCCCGGAGCTGTAATGGTTGTAAAGGAAATAGCGCTCACCTTCGAAGCTGCAATTGATGAGGCGATTGAAATTTTAAAAAGAAAGCTTGTGAAACACAAAGAAAAGAACAAGTAATTGAAAATCAAATATTGAAAGGCTGTCTGTATCATTTACAGACAGCCTTTTTCGTGTTCAATTTTTTTAATTTATTATTACCTAAAAATTTTGTTTATCTGTATTTTTGTTCAATTTGTAGAACCAACGGTAGTATTGGTCGTGTAAGTACTAAATGGGAAACTTTATTTCAGGTAAAACATGTTTATTTACTGTCTTTTAAAAAAATAAATTCAATGAAAATTTTCATAGCCAGCATATTTACTCTTTCGTTTCTCGCTTGCGATGATGACAAAAAGGATATCAGTGAATCAGTTAATCGTGAAGGAGCGGTAGAGACTCAAATTGGTGTTGATCACCTAGATACTAACTACGATGTTTTAACTACCAGTTACAAAATCTGGAAAAATGGTTCACTACAAAGAGAAATTATTCGTAAAGATACAATACCTGCATTAGGTGCATTTTCAGAAACTGATGATAAAGGAAAGACGATTAGTGGTCAGAAAGATTATGAACTTTATATTACCGTTAAATAGATGAAAAAATCAGCATTTGTACAATTGGTTCTGGTAGCCACTGTGGCCGCTTCTTGTTCGCAAAAAGAAGACGATTGGGAAGGGTCCACTAAGAAAAAGGTTTATATGCGTTCTGATACTACTGCATCTTACACGCAGGCACATCGTTCTCATGGTTTCTTTCCCTTTTTTATTTTCCGGCCTTTCGGCTCCGCATTAGGTTCCAATGGTTTCCGTCGCAGCGGTTATTATTCCAATGCCATTCATCCTTCATCTAATGTCGGTCGGAACAGCTTTAAATCTTCTATTGTAAGAGGTGGTTTTGGTAGGTCTGGTTTCCACGCTTCTTCTTGACAATTAACATTTAACAATTGATAATTGAAAATGACAATTATTAAAAGTGAGCGTGTCAACATTTAATAGTTACCTGCAATTTGTTGATTATTAATCATTAATTATTAATTAAAGTTTCGGAGTAGAAAGCAGTCTGTTTTATTAGGCTGCTTT
>JBMOJB010000143.1:0-9914 GCA_049316985.1 Saprospiraceae bacterium
GATTGTACTCCTTCTTGAATCCTGGCACCTCCGGAATCATTCAATCCGACTACCGGCGCACCGTTATTCATCGCAAGATCCATGATTTTACAAATTTTCTCCGCGTGCGTTTCAGACAGTGAACCACCAAAAACCGTGAAATCCTGGGCAAAAACATACACAAGCCGACCATTTACAGTGCCATATCCTGTAACTACTCCATCACCAAGATATTGCTGATCCTGCATATCAAAATCTGTACAACGGTGTTGAACCAACATGCCAATCTCTTCAAAACTATTGTCATCCATGAAAAAATGGATGCGTTCGCGTGCAGTTAATTTTCGCTTTGCATGTTGAGCATCAATTCTTCTTTGACCACCTCCTAATTTCGCATCAGCGATATGATGGTTCAATACTTCTAATTGCTTTTGCATATAGTGTTTGATTGTTGTTTTTTCAAAATTTTGATGGCAAATATAAAATTATTATGTACCATATTTACTTTTGCCTCTAAAAAACATTTGTACTTTTTTGCAAATTTCTAATTACTTGTTACTGATTATTCTTTTCAACCCTTTAAATTCTAAGAATAGTATCACTACAAAATAACCAAATAATATCAACGTGTTGATGAATAACTTCAGGTACAGGTTTGCGATTTTTGCAGTAGTATACTGACTAACAAAATAAATGAAAAGCATAGACCCTAACAATAGTCCAATTTTTCTCAAATCATAGGGTACCGGATAGTATCTCCTACCTTGCAGATAACTTATGGCAACCATCGAAGCATAGCAAATCAAGGTTGCCCAAGCCGAACCCATATACCCAAAATGCGGAATAAGCAAATAATTGAGGACCAGCGTAATTAGGGCTCCGATGACCGAAACCAAAGCTCCCATTCTGTTCATATTCGTAAGCTTATACCAAACAGAGAGATTATAATATATCCCGAGACATATGTTGGCAAACAGTAATATTGGTACCACTTTTAATCCTTTCCAAAACTCCTCTTTTCTGATGAAATACTTCAAAATGTCAAGATAAAAAAGTACGAAAAGAAATAAAATTGTACACACTATTACAAAATAATTCATCACCTTGGCATAGGTCTGCTTGGCATCGTCTCTTTTCATATGAGAAAAGAAAAATGGCTCAGCTGCAAAGCGGAAAGCCTGAATAAAGAGGGTAATCAAAATAGCCAACTTATAATTGGCACTGTATATACCAATCTGATACTCTGCATTGGCTTGATTGGGAATAAGTTCCTTTAGCAAAATCCTGTCTATCGTTTCATTCACCATGCCGGCCAAGCCCATAAAAATAATAGGAAAAGCATAGCTAAACAGCTGAATCCATAGCTTTTTATTGAAACCCCATTTTATCATACTGATTTCCTTCCCAAAAAATGGCAACACAATGAGACTGGCTACAAGATTAGCAATGAACATATAGGAGATGTTTGTGTAATTCATTGCCTTATAAAAAAACAAATTCAAGCCAATAAAAGTAATGATATTTAACATCCTCAAAAAGACAAACTTCTTCGCCATCCCATGCTGTCGTAGCCACGCAAATGGCAACACAGAAATCCCATCAGCCGCCAAAATAACGCCGAGGTACTTAAACAGATCCTCTCTTCCGGAATTGTGGGTCCAGACAGCAAGTGGATGCGCTGCTAAGGCAATGAATCCACCAAAAACTACAGAAGTACACAGCAAAGAAATCATGGACGTGCTGAATACTTCCTCCTTGCGTTCGGTTTTTTGGGAATAACGAAAAAATGCAGTTTCCATTCCGTAGGAAAACAGAACGCCCAAAAACGATGCATAGGCATAAAAAAGTGTTGAAACTCCGTACTCTCCGGGCTTGAAAATTCCAGTGTACAAGGGGACCAACAGATAACTTAAAAAACGGCCTACGATACTGCTCAATCCATATATGGCGGTTTCGCCGGCAAGTTTCTTCAAAATTGACATAAAGTAGATTAACTTTGAGCAACAAAGATAGTAGTTTTGACGAATTTAAGGCATGCACATTACTGCACCTTCCTGCAATAATAACGCTACTGAATTTTCGTTACTACTGTACAATTCAATTAAAATATTTTATGCGACTATTTTTCTTCAGTTTTTCCTTGCTTTGCAGCATATTTGTTTTGGCTCAAAACGAAAATTACACAACTTATAAAACCGCAAAAGGCAAAGCAAAAAGTAATTTTGAAAAAGGTCGGGAACTTGCGCGGATGGCCAATTTCCCGGACGCACTACGCAAATTAGATGAAGCTATTGCTGCAGATCCGAAATTTATTGACGCTTTTGCGATGAAAGCAAGCATCAGTAATTCGCAAAAAGATTTCAAATCTGCCGAATTGGCACTTGAGTCCGCACTCGCAATCAGTGACACTTACGACACCGACATGTGGTTCTCGCTGGCGCAAACCGAAAAAAATCAGGAAAAATACGAAGAAGCAATCCAACACTACGAAAAATTTCTCGATTCTGGGTCAACAAGTGAGGCTGCAATCAAACAAGCCAAAACCAATAAAGAGAATTGTAGATACATCGCCTCTGCAATGGCAAATCCTGTACCCTTCGACCCAAAGCCACTAAGTACAGCCATCAATTCACCTGATTTCAGCGAATACCTGCCATGCCTGACTGCCGATGGTGAAACTTTAGTTTTTACCAGAAGGGAAAAAGGAGATGAAGATTTCATGATTAGCCATAAAGCTAAAGGTGAGTGGTCGGCAGCACAAAGAATCGACAAAATCAATTCACCACAAAACGAAGGTGCACAAACAATCAGCGCCGATGGCAAATTCTTGGTGTTTACCGCTTGCAATAGAAGAGATGGTCTCGGCTCCTGCGATTTATACTACTCTGAATTGGGTGAGAATGGTTGGTCCACTCCTAAAAATATGGCTGAGCCCGTGAGTTCAAAATACTGGGAATCGCAACCCTGCCTTTCTGCTGACGGAAAAACATTGTATTTTACGTCAGGCCGGCCGGGAGGACAAGGAGGACAAGATATTTGGATAAGCAAAAAAGGGAATTCCGGCTGGTCTGTACCAACCAATATTGGCCCTGCAATAAATACGACCCTCGATGAGGCCGGACCATTCTTTCACCAGGACAACGAAACTCTCTACTTCATGTCCAACGGATATCCCGGCATGGGTGGATTTGATCTCTATTTTACCAGAAAAGATGAAAAAGGCAATTGGGAAAAGCCGCTGAATCTCGGTTATCCAATCAACACGCAGCGGGATGAGGGTAGTATGATTGTCAGCCTCGATGGAAAAAAAGCAATGCTTGCCAGCGACAGAAAATATAAAAACAGTCAAATGAAATCCGCATTCAATACAAAAGGAGCGGATATGCTTTCTAAACCGGAAGCCGAAACCGATATCTATGAATTTGAATTGTACCAGGCTGCCAGACCTCGCCCCGCAACTTACGTGAAAGGCAAAGTTCATGACGCGATTAGTCTTCTTTCCCTGCGGGCACAGGTTGATATTACAGATTTAGCATCCAATGAAGTAATTTCCTCCATCCAAAGCGACTGGAAAGGAGAGTTCTTACTCTGTTTGCCGGTGGGAAAAAGCTATGCATTCACCGCTAATAGAGCAAAATATGCTTTTTATTCTAATCACTTTGCGCTTGAAAACTCAAATTCAATTGACCAGCCCTATATTTTAGATATTGCTTTGATACCCATACAAGCTGGAATAAATACGGCTTCTAAAACTAAGCCTCCCAAAACCGTGATCCTAAAAAATGTTTTTTTCGAAACCGCCTCTGCCAGTCTCTTACCCGTATCAATTGGTGAATTGGAAAAATTAAAAAATCTATTGACGGAAAACCCTACATTACGAATTCGCATCAATGGGCATACGGATAATGTTGGTTCCGATCCAGAAAATTTAACATTGTCTGCGGAGCGTGCCAAAGCGGTCTATAAATACCTGATTCAAAACGGAATCTCCTCTACTCGTCTGGAATTCAAAGGATTTGGAGAAACTAAACCAATTGCAAGTAATGAGACCGCTGCAGGCCGACAAGAAAATCGCCGGACAGAATTTGAGTTGCTCAATTAACATCAGCCCAATTTGGCTATAAAAATTTCTGTGCGATGCAATAATTCTGCTGCATCAGATTGTGAAATATTCTTCCCATATAAACCAGCATTAGTTTCGAAAAACAGCTGATCAAATTCTATTTTTAGTTCTTCTTCCGATTGTTCGCTTAGAGCGTGCAGCATCTCATATCTACTTGAATCCTCTGCGCCTGTGAATTCTACTAATTTGCTTTCGAGGGATTGGTTGATTGTTTTAAAAAAATCATCCATTTTGTGCTCTGTCAAATTTCTCGAAGCTTCTTTTAGAATTTCAGCGGAATTCTTTCTTACAACTGTCTCTATCGAATCACCTTCAAGCATTTTTTCTTCGAGAATTGGTATATTCTTTTTTTTATTTAGCAGAAAAAGCAAATAGATAGCTGCACCAAAAGATACCACAAACATCACAAGAACAAAGTATTCAAAAAAAAACCATTGTGTCAACCCTCCACTTGCTAAAGTAAAATTCCCAGGTGTTGGATTCAATTTCAAATCGCTTACCTTTAAACTTGTACTTTCACTTGATATGTCAAGATATCGCTTTTGTATAGTGTTGAAATAAGTATAATCTACCTGTATGTGATAGGTCCCGGGAAATTTTATGCGCATGGGATATTCAAAAACCCTTTCTACACGGTTGCTCTCCTCTTGATTTGATCTTAGTACAGGTTCGAAAAATTCTATCGAATCGCTGCTATTCATTTTAGGCGCCAATATTCTTCTTTCGTCACCTTCCCCGCTGATTTTTACTGTCAATACCAAGGGATCGTTGATATCTGCTTCAGTCCTGTTAAGTGTGGAGCTAATATCAAAAATTCCCACGGCACCACTAAAGGACTCGGGTGAGTTTACTGGAAGGGGATTAACTTTAAATTTTAATGTATTTGATTGGTATTTGCTAAGTGAGCTACCGAAACCTCCGTCAACCCATACATCAACCCCATAAGGACTAATGTATATTTTACCCAAAGTTTGTGGCATCAGCAACATTCTTTGAAGTACGTAAGTATTGTATTCCCTACCTAAATATACCTCCTTGGTTGGATTTGTTTGTTGAATGGCAAATTCTCTTGCATAAAAATCTTTAAAATCGGGCTTCAGAAAAACATCCGTTTTCACTACAGCTTCAGTCGTATACAATTTTAGTTCTGTAATGAATTGTGAACCCAGGTAGGTTTCAGGGGTGTTACTTTCCAACCGAATAAAAGTAGATGCCACCGAATTATTGGCTTTGCTTGTTCGATTTAATACTTCTATTTTTAGAGGATTGCTAAGATGTGTTTTTCCATTAATTTTCATAGTCGCCGGCGAAATGGTATATGCTCCAGATTTTTTTGCCTGCAGTGTCAATGAGAAAGTATGGTATGTGGATTTATTCCCGTTGATTATATGCACTCTACTACCCTTTCTCGGAGATGAAACTACTTTAAAGGCATGTAATTCCGGAAAAACAGGATCTACAAGGGCCGCATTTTCAATACTATAATTGAGTTCAAAATAAGAACCCACCATAATCTGTTTAGCATCTGTTGTCGCAATAAAGTTGATATGCTGTGATTGAGCATCAACAAGAAAAAGGATGCCGATAAAAAGAAAAAGGCAAAACTCTCTTTTCATAGTATTGATAGCAAAAATTGAATATTAGAGGCTTTCAAAATTCTACCAGTGTAATTAAGCAAAAAAACTTATGCTACAAACATTCAAAAAAATAACTTGAAAGACTATTAACATGAGTTAAATTTTATTCTATTTAGCGATCAAAATACTCAGTACAATTTTGTCAATCTTCTTGCACAAATAATGCAGCGTTTGACCTTTCTCCGGTGACTTACTTGCACTTTAGGATATTTTCTGTGTAAATTTTAATAGCAGTAAAACTTACGAAATAGCGAGAGAAGTAGATTCCCTGAATTTATATTCAGTAAAAAGATCAAGCCCGAAATTTTAATTTTCTATTCAAATAATGCCAGATACAATTCTTCCATTTTTGAAAGTGTATGAACTTGAATGCCATATTTTTCTGTTGGCAGGCCTTTTGCATTATATTTTGAAATAAAAATTTTTCTAAAACCTAGCCGATCAGCTTCTTGAATACGCTGATCTATTCTGTTGACGGCCCTTATCTCACCTGAAAGCCCGACCTCACCCGCAAAACAGCAGTCGCTTGGAATGGCGATATCCAGCAGCGAGGAAATTAGCGCAGTAACGATAGCGAGATCCATCGCGGGGTCATCAACTCTAATTCCCCCGGCTATATTTAGAAATACATCATTTTGACCAAACATAAAACCACAACGCTTTTCAAGAACCGCCAACAACATGCTCAATCTCCTAAGATCAAATCCCGTGGCTGATCGTTGTGGTGTGCCGTATACAGCTTTACTCACTAAGGCCTGAGTCTCAATTAGCATGGGTCGCATACCCTCAATTGTAGCACAAATTGCCGACCCACTTAGATCCTCATCTTTTTGAGAAAGCAACAATTCAGAAGGATTAGATACTTCTCGAAGGCCGTTTGCCTGCATCTCATAAATACCCATTTCATCTGTTGAACCAAAGCGGTTTTTAATGGTTCTTAGAATCCGATAGGTATAGTGCTGATCTCCTTCAAATTGCAGAACTGCATCGACTATATGTTCCAATAGTTTAGGACCCGCCAATGTCCCGTCTTTAGTGATGTGACCAATTACAATTACAGGAATATTAGATTCTTTTGCAAATCTTTGTAAATCACCGGCACATTCTCTTACTTGTGATACACTTCCCGGAGTTGAATCAATATGTGGCGAAGAAAGGGTTTGGATGGAATCTATAATCAGTATATCCGGAAGAACTTGTAGTGCATGTTGTAAGATCTTGGCAACATTGGTTTCGGTAAGGATGTAACAATCTGAGCTGTGGCTGCCAATACGATCCGCTCTCATTTTAATTTGTTCTTCACTCTCCTCACCACTTACATAGAGAACTTTCGCTTGCACACTTAACGCCAGCTGCAACATTAAAGTAGATTTGCCAATACCTGGTTGCCCACCGACTAAAATAATCGATCCTGCTACAATCCCTCCTCCAAGTACCCGATTCAGTTCCTGATCGGGAGTTAGCATTCTCTGCATTGCTCCCGACCGTATCTGCTGAATAACAATTGGCCTGGGGTCATCTTGTTTAGCACTATTCGCTTTCCACGCTTTCTTTTTTTCTTCCTGAGCAGTTTCTTTAAAGATCACCTCCTCTTGATAGGTATTCCATTCGCCACAGGCCTGACACCTTCCTGCCCATTTTGAAGCGGTATTTCCGCAGTTGGTACAGGCAAATATTTTCTGAACTTTCGACATTATATAAAACTTTGTTTAACGCATGGCCTATGATTGCACACAGAATTTACAGCTCTGTTAAACTAAAGAATTGTAGATTTTGCAGCATCAAGTATTGCAATTGCCTCCTCTTGCGTTGGCGCTTGTGCATAGACCCTCAACACCGGTTCGGTGCCCGAAGCGCGAAACATAACCCACTTACCTCTTTCAAAAGTAAATTTGAAACCATCTACTGATTCAAATTGACTGACTTTGTACTTGCCAAATGATTTGTATGCCTGCTCTCTGCATTTGTGTAGTACTTCTTGCTTTTTCTCCTCTGTAACATGCAAATCATATCTGTCACATTTGAATTCACCGACCACATCGTAAACCTCTTGTATAATTTGCTTGAGTGTTTTACCGGTCTTTGCCATGTATTCCAACACTACCAAACCAATCCAAATTCCATCACGTTCCGGAATGTGTCCTTTTACCGCAAGTCCACCTGATTCTTCCCCGGCAACTAGACAATCTTCTTTGGCCATTATTTCGGCTAAATACTTAAACCCAATTTTCGTGACGACCGTAGGCAATTTGAATTTTTCTGCCATGTCAATCATCTTTTCTGTCACTGAAAATGTTACTGCAACTTTTCCATTGAGTCCTTTGTATTTGTGCATATACATCAACAACATTAATAGGATATGATGGGAGTCCACAAAATTTCCATCTTCATCGTATAAACCAATTCGATCAGCATCTCCATCATTCGCCAATCCAACTTTTAGAGTTGCATCATTTTTTATCAAATTGGAGAGCTCCATTAGATTCCGATGAATAGGTTCCGGCGCCTGGCCATGCATTCCCGGATTCCAATCACAATGAAGCATGGTTGCATTAGGAATCAAACGAGCCAACGCATTCATCCCGGCACCGTACATCGCATCGTAAGCAAGACCGATATTTGACTTATTAATGAGCTTCATGTCAAAATTCTTTTCGGCGTGTGCGACATACATATCTTCCAATGCCACATATTTGATCTTTCCAATATCAAGATATTGTGCAAAAGAAGCGGGTTGCCTTTTGATTTTGTTAGGTATCAAATCTTCAATCTCTTCAATTTGTGCAGGAAGCATCGGTCCTCCTAAACTGGATTTCAATTTAAAACCGTTATAGGAAGGTGGATTATGACTAGCTGTTATCACGATACCAACATCGGATTTCGTCTTTACAACGCCCAAAGAAACCATCGGTGTGCTTACAAATCCTTTTGCAATCTGTACTTTGATATTGTAAGCGGCCAACATTCTGGCTGTTGCTTCTGCAAATAGTTCGCCCCCGAAACGACAATCGTGACCGATAACAGCTTTTTTCATCTTATTTAGCTTCATCCATTTAGCTGTAGCTTCTGCCACTCTTAGCACATTATCTACTGTATATTCCTGCGCAATAATTGCGCGCCATCCATCTGTTCCAAATTTTATTTTATTCATTTTAAATACAAATTAGTTAAAAATTATAAATTTTACGTTTTGATTGCGCTTTACTTACTAAAATAGACCCTTAAATATGTTCAAATTTCATCTGGCAAAGTTTATATTTCGATAAACAACAAAATTCTCCGTAACAAACATACTTACTTTTAAATAAAATTGAGTGCCTCTGCTACAGAAATTTCGGAATAATCACGAATATATTTTACTATATTGGGAAATGAAGCAAATTCTGATGGACTATGTGAAGTTGTAACCACAATTACCTTGCATCCTGCATTTAATGCGGTGGCGACACCAATTGGTGAGTCTTCAAAAACGAGACAATTTTGCACCATTAATCCCACTCTTTCGGCAACTTGAACAAATACCTCAGGATCAGGTTTTCCTCTACTGACCATTGATGAATCTACTACAACATCAAAAAAATGATCAATCCCACTACTTTCTAAACCATGTTTTGCATTTTCAGGAGGCCCAGCAGTTCCAATTCCATAAGGGATTCCGTAATTTTTGGTCTCAACCAAAAACTTCTCCAATCCATTTATGGCGCTCAAACCCTCGCTTGAAATTATCCTGTATTGCAATTCCTTTTCAGCTGCTATCTTTTTTCTTTCCTCTCTGCTATACTTGGATCCAAAAAGCCTCAATAGTATCTCATCATTTTTGCCATGAATTGTTTCCCTCACTTCCTCTAGACTTAACTCCATCCCTAAGGAAAGCAGATGACGTTGCCAAGCATGATGGTGAATCATCATGTTATCAATTAACGTCCCGTCAAGATCAAAAATAAAACCCTTTTTAACTAACATAAGCAACAGAAAAAATGTACTACTTTTGATTTATTAATTTTGATCCTAATCTATAAGTTGCAAAAAAAAATCACATTTTCCTGCAAAAGTAAAGTCCAAATTGCCCAATGAGTTAAATTATAAAAGACATAAACGACCGAAGATTGAATATTTGCAAGTCGTAATCTTCACAGAAAAGTCATTTCGTAATTCGTAATTCGTAATTCGTAATT
>JBMOJB010000144.1:0-9863 GCA_049316985.1 Saprospiraceae bacterium
ACTATACTTCAATATTCTGGTCTAGAGGGGTCAGCATGCTCCGGTTTATCCAGTACTGAAAGGTTTGCTTGAAAAAGTAAATAATCATGGTGTAGTAATCGACGCGGATGCGTTGAATTTGTTTAGCCAAAATAGTTATTTGTTGAAAAAATTGCCAAAAAATTCAATTCTGACACCACATGTTGGTGAATTTGAAAGACTTTTTGGCAAATGTTCAGATGGTTTTGACAGGTTGCAGAAACAAATGGAAAAATCAAGCGAACTGCAGGTGATAATTATTCTCAAAGGTGCATATACTTCAATAGCGAATCCTAACGGTACACTGTTTTTTAATACAAGTGGAAATCCAGGCATGGCTACTGGTGGCTCCGGAGATGTTTTAACCGGAGTAATTACGGCATTACTGGCGCAAGGTTATCCACCGGATACGGCTGCTGTTTTGGGAGTTTATATTCATGGGTTATCTGGGGATATTTGTAAAACCGAAATTGGCGAAGAAGCAATGATTGCGAGCGACATCGTTGAGCACCTTGGATACGCTTTTAAATCATTAGAGAAATGAAATACTAAGTATTATTGGTTTAACAGTATTTGCGCACCTTTACCATTTCCCATCACCACAATTTTAGCATTAGAAGATCCGGCTAATTCTTTTATCGCTTTAATTTGTTCGTATTGCAACTGCTTATCACTTAAGCCGGTATTGATAATTCTTTGATAGTCCGCAATTCCTTGCGCTTCAACTCTTTTACGCTCTGCTTCTTGCTTTTCCTTTTGAAGCACATATTGCATTTTTTGAGCTTCTTGTTCTGCATTTATTTTTGATTCGATGGTAGTCTGTACCGACTCCGGTAATTTTATATTTCTTACCAATAGTTGCTCTAGAATTAAACCACGTTCTTTGAAATCTCTGTCGATTGATTCAAAAATTTTAGCTTGAAATTCTTCGCGCTTACTAGAAAATAAGGCTACGGCTTCATAGGCAACTGCATTGTCCCGAATCCGGGTTCTGGTAATTGGTCGCACCACAACGTCTTCGAATTCGATTCCAATATTCTGCAGAATTTTGGGCGCTTCTGCAGAATTGACTTTGTAAAGCACCGAAAGGTCGATCGTCACTTCAAGTCCATCTAGTGTTAATACACGGATAGCATCATCTCCTTCTTTTTGACCTTCGTTTTTAACGACGCTCATCGTATAATTCTGCGTTCTGATATCGAATTCATGGATATCGACAAGTGGGTTGACTATTCGCAAGCCACTTTCGAGCACCGAATTGTCAACTTTTCCGAAAAGTGACTGAACACCAACTTTTCCGGGTTCAATGATTACAAAAATTTTGCTTAAAATGCCAAAAATGAAAACAAGTAGTCCAAGTCCACGAGCGGCATTTTTGAATTTGCTAAGCACCAAATTTTGTGCACTTACAAAACTTGCTGCAATAAATACTATTAGTCCTAAAAATATAAAGAACATGATAATCTGCTTTGATGAAAACAAATATAGCAATTTGAATAGCTTAAATACAAATTTTGAAGATTAATGTTTGTATAAATACGACCAAAATAAAAAAGCTCCTTAAAAACGATACGTTTTAAGAAGCCTTTCTATTTTGAAAAATTCAAAATGAATTACTTTTTTGTAAAAGTGTCTTTTAGACCTACGGTTTTATTAAACACTAGTTCGTTTGGTTTACTGTCCTTGTCAAGGCAAAAGTAACCCAATCTGAAAAACTGATAACTTTTACCCGCTTCAGCAGCTGCACAATAGGGTTCGAGTAGCGCTTTTTGGTTGACTATTAGTGAACCTGCATTAGGTTTACTTTCTGTTGTAGGATTCTCTTCGGTAAAAAGACGGTCGTATAGTCTAACTTCTGCAGGAATTGCATTTTTGGGTACCCAATGCAGGGCTGTTTTTACTTTTATGCCAGATTGATCTTGCCCGGATTTCGAATTAGGATGATATGTAACATGAACTTCAACAATATTTCCAAAGTCGTCTATAATATGCTTTTCATATTGTATGATATACCCGTATTTTAGGCGCACTACATGGCTGGAATCAGGATGAAGACGGAAATAACCTTTGGGTGGATCAATCATGAAATCCTCTCTTTCTATCCATAACTCTTTTCCAAATTCAATTTCATGTTTTCCCGCAGCTTCAATTCCGGGAATATTTTCACAATGTAGGACCTCGGCCGCATTACTTTGGTAGTTGGTAATCACTAATTTTATTGGATCCATTACACCCATAACACGGTGAGCACTATTTTCGAGGTCTTGACGGATACAAAATTCCAGTAAAGAAACGTCAATTACATTTTCTCTCTTTGCGACACCAATTCGGTCGCAAAATTCGCGAAGGCTGGCAGGAGTATAACCACGACGACGAAGTCCACTTATTGTCGGCATTCTTGGGTCGTCCCATCCACTTACAATTTTGTCATTGACAAGTTGCAAAAGGTATCTCTTTGACATTACGGTGTAATTGAGGTTCAGTCGTGCAAACTCATATTGTTTAGATGGGTATATACCCAGATTTTCGATGTACCAGTCGTACAATTCACGGTGTGGAATGAATTCAAGCGTGCAAATGGAATGGGTAATCTCTTCTATACTATCACTTTGGCCGTGTGCGAAGTCATACATCGGGTAGATACACCATTTATCACCTGTACGATGATGATGAACGTGTTTAATCCTGTACATCAAAGGATCACGCATGTGCATATTAACATGGGCCATGTCTATTTTTGCCCTTAGCGTACAGTGTCCGTCAGGAAATTCGCCGCTCCTCATTTTTTCAAATAAGTTGAGGTTGTCGGCGATGGTCTGGTTGCGATATGGCGAGTTGATTCCAGGCTCAGTTGGACTTCCTTTTTGCCTGGCAATCTCTTCAGCCGAAGAAAAATCTACATAAGCCTTTCCTTGTTCGATTAACTTCTTTGCGAAACCATATAAAACTTCAAAGTAGTCCGAAGCGTAAAGTTCTTCTTTCCAATCAAATCCAAGCCATTGTACATCTTCACGGATGCTATCCACATATTCAACATCTTCTTTCACCGGATTGGTATCATCGAATCTCAAATTGGTAGAACCGCCATATTTTTTTGCCAGGCCGAAATTTAGGCATATGGCCTTTGCGTGTCCAATGTGTAGGTATCCATTAGGTTCGGGTGGAAACCGAGTTAAAATTGTTTTTCCCGGATGTTCTTCCAGCCATTTTTCAACAATTTCCTCGATAAAATTTAAGCTTTTTTCTTCTGCAGCATTCATTTTCTGGATCGTTTAATATTTTCTTTTGGAATGTGTTTTTTACGTAACTGTATGGTTTGTGTTTTAATTTTTTAAATTTTACTTTAACTTTTGATTATGTCTACTTCACTAAAAGCATTAATGTGCGACTCAAAAGCGTGGGATAGTAATCGGTTTTAAGCACAAACTTTTAGCGATAATACAAGAGTTGGATGCAAAGGTAGTATTTTAACTGAATCTGATTTTATTAAGGTCAGGTGATTCGCTAATGCAACTATTGTAAATATGATGTTTTGTAATGTGCTCCTACTTTTGTAAACCAAAAAAGTATTATATTCAGTATGTCGTCGTTAATGTTGGCTGCAGCTGGTCTTATTGATTCTGAAGTGTTATAGTTAAACAAATCAAAAAACGCTGTTAGTTTATTCTGTGGCTTATTTTTTTAACAATAATGAAAAATGAAATGTTTAGTTTTGCTCCCGATAACCAAAAGCAAAGTTTTCCATTCTTAAATGAAAAAAATAGTTTTTATAATTTCTTTTCTTTTTAGTGCATATCTTTTTGCAGCACCCCGATATGAATTTACACCGCTAGCACTAAAAGCTTACAGGGCTATACTGGCACTAAGGTTAAATGATGCGACCGCTAATATTGTCCAGATGAGGTTGACAGATCCTGAAAACCTTATGTCATATTATTTGGAAGACTATATTGAAACAATCATCATTTTTTTGGATGAGGATAAAAAAACCTATAAGAAGTATGCTTTGAACAAAGATAAAAGGCTAGAAAAACTAGCTTCTGGGCCTCAAAGTTCACCCTACTATTACTATACGCAAGCAGAAATAAATTTACATTGGGCCATAGCAAGGCTGAAATTCGGCGACCATTTTACTAGTGTGAAAGAGGCTTCCTTAGCTTACAAATTATTGATTAAAAACGAAAAAAAGTTTCCTGATTTTATAGCGAATAAAAAGACGACCAGCACTTTGAGAGCTTTGTTTGGTTCGGTGCCGCCGGAGTATCGCTGGGCCACTAATTTGCTGACGGGTATCGATGGAGACGTTGAAAGAGGCAGAAAAGAACTGGAGGAAGTCGTCAATTACACGCAAAATAACACTTTTGTTTTTGGCGATGAGACCCACATGGTATATGCATTTACGTTGCTTTATCTGGGTAATCAAGGAGATGAGGCTTGGAAAGTGATTAATAGGAGCAATTTAAAGCCAGAGAAAAGTATCTTAGCCAGTCTTGCTATTGCTAATGTTGGAATGAAGTCCGGACATGCTAAAGAAGTAGTAAAGATGCTGCTGACTGCTCCAAGGGGCAAAAATTATTTCAAGGTTCCATTATTAGATTACTACCTCGGGGTTGCAAAATTAGATTTACTGGAAGAAGATGCCAATCAATATCTTCTTGAGTTCCTCAAAAACACAAAAGGTAAAACAGCAGTTAAAGAAGCTTTGCAAAAGCTTGCTTGGTATGAACTGATCCATGGCAGAGAAGCGGCATATTGGGACAATATGCAACGTTGTAAAAAGGAAGGTGCAACAGCAGCTGATGGCGATAAAGCTGCCTTGAGAGAGGCTAACTCCGGACAAAAGCCTGACCCCATCTTGTTGAAAGCACGACTTTTATTTGATGGGGGACAATTTGAAAGTGCTTTGGAAATGCTAAGCAGGAAACAAAAAAGCGATTATACCTATCAAAAGTCATATTTGTTGGAATATACCTACCGCATGGCAAGAATCCTACATAAATTAGGTCGAATTGGGGAATCAATTAACTTGTATCAGCAGACAATCTACGAAGGGAAAGATCAGCCTTATGTTTTTGCTTGTAATTCCGCTTTTCAATTGGGTAGCATATACGAAGAAAAAAATGATTTGTCTCAGGCAAAAAAATTTTATAATTTGTGTTTGTCAATTACTCCTGATGAATACGCGAGTGGTTTACATCAAAAAGCCAAGGCCGGCCTAAACCGGATCGGGTATTAAAAAAACTATCTGCGTTGACTCATCGCTTCAACTTTTTCCAGTAACCAATTTCGAGAAGCCACATTTTTATTAGTTTGGATTTCTTCCTTCATTTCAAGTAGTGTTTTTTTGTCACGGGGCATCATTTCAGTTAATTTTTTTACGTACTTGATCAAATTAAAGTAATCAAGCCTTTTTTCATATGCGATGTTGCTGTGCCTGCTGACAAATACTTTGAAACTCTCCACAAATGAAAAAAGAAGATCCGTTTCATCCAGTTCATAATATGTCATCAATAAAACTGTTTTTGCATTAAAATTGGCGATTACATCAGGAAATTCAGCAGTTTGAAGAAGTTTAATCACTTGGTCAAATTTTCGTTGGTAGAAATAGACTGTTGCGAGGTTAGTATTTACCGTATTTTCTCTTTCTTCGAGGGGTAATTTATCCTGAAAATTCTCAATGAATTTTTCAGCCCACTCATATCGTTTCAGACGTGCGGCAGCTACAACGGTATTTCTAAATGACGATGAAGTTAATTCCACTTTTTCCAGAATTGCTCTATTTTTTAGAATTTTTTCATAGATCGCCAGATATTCTTCCGTAAACGGAATACTGCCTTTGTTTAATTTGCTGATGCAATAATTTAAGGCAATCCGATAAAGCGAGTATGCTTCCTCAGGTGGGAACTTATCAATATGTTCTGTAATCAGTTCTTGGAATTTGAAGTAATGTTGCTCATTTTCGGGTTCTTTTTGAGTTAAAAAGACCTGATAGTACAGTGAAATTGGCGGAATGTTATCGTATTGCTGTTTCTCCAGGTGAGTTAAAATTTCTTCTATAAACAGGACTTTATATTCATGCGAAATAACCCGTTGTCTCGTCAAAATTTCAAGATAGTATTGAAGTTTTTCAGCAAGATAAAAGTAATCCAGGTTGTTGATGATTTCTTCGATATTTGACCTGTCGTCTCTTTTGCTTTCGAAGTCAGTTAGTTTGTAAAAGTTTCTTTCAATTTGATATTGGTAGAAGTAGTAGTTGGCTGGCTTGAACGGCTGTTTTTCTGACAATTGCCTTGAAACTCGTACAGTTGAATTGTGAAGTTTATCCATTTTTTTTCTGGAGACAGCATCCATTAAATAAATTGCCTGATGAAGGGGGTTCTCATCGTAAATTTGCTGCGCCATATAGCCTTCAACCAGTCTTAGAAGGTCAGAATTGTATTTTCTGAAGCGGACATCGTCAAATTTATCTGTAGGTTGTAATTTTCTCCAAATATCATTTTTGTTTAGCTCGATCTCCTTTCTATGGTCTAGATTTCTTTTGTAAATCTGAAAAAGGACTATTATTGTTTCGTGGCGATTGAAATATGGCGATTGTATGTATTTTTCCAAACGATTCATCTCTACTTTGTCGAACTGTCGGAGAATAGTATAGAGTTTATTTTCCATTGTTTTATATGGTAATACAGGATTTTGGTTGGAAACGAAAGTGATTTTTTTAAAACGATGAATTACTTTACAAATTTAATTATTTGGTGCAATTATACGAATAAATGTTTTAGCTCAAAGTTGTTTGAAGTGATTAAAGTCTATCTAATCTCCTTTTTTAGGGTATTAGCAGAAGAAAGTAATTTTGGAAGTGTACAGCAAGATTCTACATGAAGAAAGTTTGATAAGGCGCTTAAATAATATTTGTACTTTAAATTCAAAAATCATATTCACATTTAATATTAAAAATGAAAAAAATAAATACATTTTAATTTTTAAAGCGGTTTTTGGCATGATTTTTGCAGAATTTTCTTGGTAAATAGTTGCTTGGGTTTTTAAAGTTAACTAATGTTTTGTAGGTCCCAACAAAAACGAAACAAACGCAGGTTAAATTCTTTATTTATGTAGTTTATTTTTCATCAAGTACAAATGTATTTCAATAAAAAATATACGAAAATACCGCTCAAAAACTTGTTTTCTTAATCAGATTCCTGTATCTTTACACTCGAATCATGTATTTATCCTAAAACCATGCATCTTAAAAACCACCTAAAAATTGTCACTACGACGCTTTTCCTCTTGTCATTTTTGTCAAGTGGAATGGCGCAAGGTATAGTTTATATCAACCGTGACGTATTCATCGGTAATCCTCAGACTATCTTTCCTACAGGTGCATCCATTATAACAAAAGTTAAAGATGCTAAACATGGAATCCTTACCCCACAAGGCAGCAGTTTTACGTATAGTCCTCCGACTTATGCGTGTCTGGATACCTTTACGATTAGCTATCAGTACATAACAAGTGGCATTAAATTTTTCAATTATGCCAGTTATGCTATCAGAGTTGATCATTCTTTTCTGAACCTGAAACAAGATTATGCTTTCACTAATTTAAACACTACTATTGATATTCCTGTTTTGGCCAATGATGTCGCGACCAGTGCAAATGGACAAAACGCAGTTTTCTTGAACAGTGTTTCCCTTGTGAATAGCGGTACAGCAAGCATTGTCAATGATAAGATTAGATTCAAACCTGCCACCGGTTATTATGGTTTGGCATATCTAAATTATGTCGCTTGTGATGCGATGTTTGGAAATTGCAAAACCAGCGCAGTTAGCATTCAAGTAAACAACGTTCCTCCTGCGGGAATAACAACTTCGCAAATTTCGACATCCAAAGGGTCTCCAATCATTGTACTCACTCCTAATAGTGGTTTTACAACATCAGTTGCGGCATCAAACGGTACAATCACCTTTGTTGAAAACAATGCTTTCAATTATGTTCCGAATCCTACCTTTGTTGGTCAAGATCAGGTAACGTTTATCAATGCGGCTAATAATCAGACTCATATTATTACAATTGATGTAATCAACAAAACTACTGCTAACAAATATGCTATTCCAGATGTCTTCTATACAGCTGAGAATGTGCCGGTTACTTTTGACGTTTTACAAAATGACAGAGCGGTCAATGCTTATGTAGCCAATTATACCAATCCAAACCCTAATCATGGCAGTTTGTCGATTTTTAGTAACAAATTTACTTTTACACCAGCACCCGGTTTCAATGGTGTAGCGAAATTCACATATAACATTAGAAATAACAATGGTATTCCTTCGACTTTCAATATCAATGAATGGACAACGGTAAATATTATAGTAAGTAATCAGTACCCGAGCAAGCAGGTTTTTGAATTGAAAACTCCATCGAATACACCTTTGGTGCTAAATTATAATATACCTATTCTTGGCTGGAATTTTTCAGTAGTAGATCCACCTCAACATGGTACGCTAATCTACCATCCGGGGCAAACCTCATTGACCTTAAATTCACAGACTTCTATAAATGGTACTAACCTGATGGTTTACACGCCCGCTAGTGGTTTTACAGGTACAGAGCAATTCGAACTATTGTATTGTATCAATGGCAATTGCAGGAATGTGAAATTTTATGTGGTGGTTGAAGCCGTTACTCCATCGCTTTCACAGTATTGTTCAGGCGACTGTGTTTGGTCCGGAGACGCTAATAATGATGGAATTGTTGACATTGTAGATTTGTTGCCGCTTGGATATTGTCAGGGTGAAACCGGAGATGGTCGTCCGAATGCATCAATAGGTTGGTATGGTCAATTTGCAAACAACTGGCAACACCCATTGATCCCAGGATTAAATATGAAGTATGCAGATACTGATGGAGACGGAGAAGTAAATGCAGCAGATATGGTTGCTTTGGATGCACATTATGGAAAAACTCATAACATTACTCCAGATAAAGTAATCAACTACAAAGCGATACCCCTTAATTTCCAGATATTGACGCCAAATCCTCAAATTGGTGATTTGGTTGAAGTAGATGTGCTTCTAGGTACTCAAGGTAATCCTTCCTGCGATCTTTATGGTTTTACAATGGAATTTCCATTTGACAATACGGTTATTAATTACAACAGTTTTCAAATGAGTTTTTATCCAAATTCATGGTTTACCTACAATTCTCCAACGCTTTCTTTAGCCAAGAAGCATTCCGGCAATCAAGTTGATTTTGGAATAGTCCGTACAGGAGGGATAGCTGCCACAGGAATTGGAAAAGTAGCAAGAATGTCTTTCATCATTGATGATGACATCTCAGGTATACGCGATCAGGATGGATCATTTACGGCTAATCTGAATATGGCAGCAGGAAAAACAATGAGTGGAGATGGATCAATCTACGATATCGAACCGCAGGTAATTCCAATAAAGATTAATCTTAAGAAAAATAGAACTTCTTTTGATGTATCCAAAGTAGTAACTTATCCCAATCCTGCCAGTTCAGAAGTTAATATTTATGTAAATGGTGGCTACGAATTGATAGAATATCAAGTGTACAACTTAGCAGGACAGCAATTGCTCAAAAGCGAAACAAGTGGTAAATCAGCCACGGTTAACATAGAAAGCTTACATAATGGAATTTATTTTGTTAAGGTAATTACCGATGGTGGAGTAGTGACGAAAAAATTTGAAGTACTTAAATAATTTTTGGCGAATTGCCAGTAAATTCTGAAACAGAATTTTCGGTTCAACTTAAAAAAACCTGCTTTGCATAGACCGAGGGCACTGAAAAAGTTAGTGATTTTAAAAGACAATTGTAAAGCGGTTAAGTA
>JBMOJB010000145.1:0-9791 GCA_049316985.1 Saprospiraceae bacterium
ATAATTATTTTGATTTGTTACCCGGTGAAAGCAAAGAGGTGTATTTTAAAGCTAAAAATGGTAAACTGGAAGATGGGTTTAGCGTTAAATCGCTGCGGGATACTTATAATGGCAAATAATGCGGTTTGATTATTTTTTGAAAAACGACTTGATACCTCTAAGGATTGTTAATATCAATGTTAGTTTTTTTTGCAGCCAGCCTTCCGCTTTACCAATAATTTCTAGTTCACTTAAAATGATCTATGTGACAGTACGAAATTTGACAAGAGAAAATTTGAATCTAGCTTTCAGCTCAACTTTATTACCTTAGTAATTCAAACTTCAATAGACTCGTATCCATATTACTATCTGAAAGAAAGTTTTATTAAAGAAATCTTAAAATTAGAACTATCATCGTACTTGTTTGTTGTAGGTGTGATATTTGTGATTTTAGACGAATTTGAATAAAATCGTTAAACAAGAGCACGTGTGGTTTAGAAGCCCAACTTTATTTGTCAGACAAAACGCAGGATTTTGCAACATTTGAAGTGCGCAATCTGGAAGTGTTGCTGATAGTTTCCTTCGCCTTTAAAAGAGAAGAGAATAATATCAAATTTTATGTGTAATAAATGAATATTGTTAATAAATACATTGGCTGTAGTTTTATAAGTATATCAATGGTATCACTTATATTATTTAGCTTTATTGGCTTAATGCACAATAAGGTTGAAGCCAGCTGTGTCAATTATGGTGTTAGATATTGCATAAATTCGACAGCAACTTTTTCGGAAGAAAATTCGATATTATTGCCTTTGCAGCCAATAACAGAAAATGAACAGAACAAAGACAACAAAGAAAGTAAAGAGGGTAGTATCAGTGTAGAAGAAGAAGTTGACTTTTTAAATTTTCATTTTTTTTCCGTTGTACTCTTTTTTACTCCAAATATTGCCAAAGAAAAGAAACTTATTTTGGATGAAAAGTTTATCGAACTGTTTCATCCCGAACTTTTAGTTCCCCCACCCTTATCATAGACTAATTTCTTCCCTGCTGTGGGCCTATTTTGCCAGGTTCAGCTGAATTGTATTGGATACCGCCAATACTTTATTTTTTCACGTTCAATATTCCCGTTCAAATGAATAAGATTGCATTGCAGTTGAGTGTGCTTGCTATATTTTTTTTAGCCGCATGTTCAAAAAAAGAAACTAAAGAAAAAGAAGAAAAATATTTAGTTGCACAACCACTAGTTATAGACACCTCATTTACTAAAGAATATGTAGCTGATATCCATGCTATGCATGACGTAGAAATCAGAGCCAGAGTAAAAGGATTTATAGAGAATATATATGTAGATGAAGGCAAGCCAGTCAAAGCTGGACAAATTTTGTTTTCTATCAGTAACAACCACTATAAGGAGGAGCTTGGTAAATCGAAAGCTTTACTAAATAGTGCCATTGCTGAGGCAAAAGGCGCAGAGTTAGAAGTTAAAAACATTCAAACTTTAGTAGCTAAAAAGATAGTTTCCAACACTGAACTGCAAATTGCAGAAATTAAACTAGAATCCGCTAAAGCGAAGATTGAGGAAGCGAAAGCTAATGAAGCAACTGCCCTCCTGAATCTTTCTTTAACTAAAATAAGGGCTCCATTTGATGGCGTTATTAATCGCATTCCCAACAAAATCGGAAGTCTAATAGACGAGGGTACTTTATTGACTGATTTCTCTAACAACAGAGAAGTTCTGGCCTATTTCCATGTTTCTGAAAGTGAATATTTAAACATTACCACAGGCGGTATATCTTCTAATAAGAATGATATTGAGTTGTTGATGGCCAATAACCAACTTTTTCCTGGCAAAGGGAGAATTGAAACTGTTGAAAGCGAAATTGACAAATCTACTGGTAATATAGCTTTCAGAGCAAGGTTTTACAACCAAAATGATTTGCTTAAGCACGGCTCAAGTGGAAAAGTACTCATCAAAAATGAGCTAAAAAAAGCAATGCTCATTCCGCAAAAATCTACATTCGAGATTCAGGAAAATATCTACGTTTTTGTTGTCGATACCAACAACACAGTGCAAATGAGAAGAGTATTCCCAAAACTTAGAATTCAAAATCTATATGTGTTGGAATCCGGCTTAAAAGCAGATGAAAAGATTGTATTGGAAGGAATTCAACTTGTCAAACAAGGAGATAAAATTTCAACTACTTTAATATCATCCAGGGAAGCAATTAGCAATATCAATTAGCAGATTTAAACGAAAAATAATGATTTATAAATTTATAAATAGACCAATACTATCAATAGTAATATCATTGTTCATTGTTATTTTGGGAGGGCTTTCGCTAACTCAACTCCCAATGACTCAATTTCCGGATATTGCACCACCGGAAGTAAATGTGACAACAAAGTACACGGGAGCAAACGCAGAGGCTTGCGTAAAGGCAGTAGTAACGCAACTTGAAAGGGCTATTAATGGGGTACCTGGAATGGCTTACATGTCGTCCGTCTCCGGTAATGATGGCTCAAGTGTGATACAAATTATTTTTAAGTCAGGTACTGACCCTGAAATAGCCGCTGTAAATGTTCAAAACAGGGTTGCATCAACTCTTGATGAACTGCCTGAAGAGGCAATAAAAGCTGGAGTGATCGTCGAAAAAGTCCAGAATAGTATGTTGTTGTATTTGAACATATTAAGCAACAGCGATCAAATGGACGAAAAGTTTTTATACAACTATACCGATATTAATTTATTGGCAGAGTTAAAAAGAATTGATGGTGTAGGTTTTGCCGACATCATGGGCTCCAGAGAATATTCGATGAGAATATGGCTGAATCCCACCAAATTGACTACTTATAACATTTCCACAGATGAATTAATTAAGTGTTTGAAGCAACAAAATATTGAGGCAGCTCCTGGAAAAGTTGGTGAAAGTTCAGGTAGAAAAGCGCAAGCGCTTCAGTATGTTTTAAAATATACCGGCAAATTTAATACTCCTGAAGAGTATGAAAACATCATTATTAAAAGCAATGCCGACGGCGAAGTTTTAAAACTCAAAGATGTCGCTCAGGTAGAGTTCGGCTCTCAAGAGTATGATGTTGTTTCGAAAGAAAATGGTAAGCCTTCTGCTGCGATATTGATAAAACAAAGACCGGGAAGTAATGCAAGTGAGGTTATTCGCAATATAAAAAAGCGAATGGATGAACTGAAGGTTAATTTCCCTGCTGGTATGGATTATACCGTAAGCTACGACGTGTCTACATTTTTGGATGCCTCCATGCACGAAGTGCTCAAGACGTTGATTGAAGCTTTTTTATTGGTATCATTGGTAGTTTTTATCTTTTTGCAGGATTGGCGATCTACTTTGATTACAATATTGACGGTGCCTGTTTCTCTTGTAGGAACCTTCTTTTTCATGCAGTTAATGGGCTTTTCCCTGAATTTAATTACACTATTTGCGCTCGTACTCGCAATTGGTATTGTGGTAGATAATGCCATTGTCGTAGTTGAGGCCGTGCATTACAAAATGGTCAAGCAAAGTATTGGCCCAAGAAAAGCCACAGAACACGCTATGCGAGAAATAAGCGGTGCCATTATCGCAATTACGCTGGTGATGTCGGCTGTATTCATTCCGGTTTCATTTATTTCTGGTCCAACAGGGGTGTTTTACCGGGAGTTTTCACTAACAATGGCAGTGTCAATTGTGCTCTCGGGAGTAATTGCACTTACCTTAACACCTGCGTTGTGTGCCATTATGCTAAAAAATAATCACCATCATGATCCTAAACACAAAAAGAATTGGCTAGACAAGTTCTTTGAATCTTTCAATCACAAGTATGAAGCATTAGAGGGCAGATATCAAAAAATAATTTCATTGATAGCCAACAGAAGGGTCATCACATTTGGTGTCTTAGCCATTTTCGTGTTGTTCTCTGGCTTACTTGGAAAAATTACTGCTTCAGGTTTTATACCCAACGAAGATCAGGGAACGATTTACGCAAACATTTTATCACCTGCCGGAGCTACGCTTGAACGCACCGAAAAAATTGCTGATGAAATACAAAAAGTGGCTAAAGAAATAGACGGTGTTGAATCGGTTTCCACGTTGGCGGGTTTTAGCGTTCTTTCAGAAGGAACGGGTGCATCCTATGGTATGAATTTAATCAGTCTTAAAACATGGAAAGAGCGCAAATTTTCTGATAAAGAAATTATCAGCCAGCTAACTGAAAAGTGTAATCACATTAAAGATGCCGAGATTGAATTTTTCACGCCTCCTCCGGTGCCGGGCTACGGTAATTCAAGTGGATTCGAACTAAGATTATTAGATAAAACCGGTAAAAGTGATTTAAAGAAACTTGAACAAGTAACTGTTGACTTTGTAAATGAATTGAATAAGCAGCCAGAGATTGTGAATGCTTTTACCACGTTTAATGCCAGCTTTCCACAGTTGATGGTAAGTATTGATTATTTAAAAGCGGCCCAGAAAAAAGTAATTATTGATGATGTCTTAAGCACTCTTCAGACTTATTTAGGTAGTGAATATGCAACCAATTTTATTCGATTTGGCCAACTATATAAGGTTATGGTGCAAGCTTCACCAGAATATAGGGCCAAACCGGAGGATATCTTGAATGTTTATATAAAAAACAAAGATGATGAAATGGTGCCCATTTCGTCATTTGTAACGATAAGCAAGACCTATGGACCAGAGCAGATTACGCGCTACAATATGTATACCTCCGCTATGCTCACCGGTGAGCCGGCCCAAGGCTTTAGTAGTGGAGACGCGATTAATGCAATAAAAAGAACAGCCAAAGAAAAATTACCCAAGGGTTTTGATTACGATTGGGCTGGATCCTCAAGAGATCAAGCTAATGCCGGAAATGAATCTATTGTTATTTTTGGTATATGCTTACTGTTTGTTTATCTATTGTTATCGGCTCAATACGAAAGTTTTCTATTGCCAGTGCCGGTGATTTTATCCTTGCCAACCGGAGTTTTTGGTGCATTTCTGTTTTTGCTCATGATGGGACTGGAAAATAATATTTATGCTCAAATTGCGATGATTATGCTAATAGGCCTTTTAGGCAAAAATGCCATTCTAATTGTTGAGTTTGCCGCGCTCAAACATAAGGAAGGTCACACTCCTTTGCAGGCAGCGATTGAAGGGGCAACAATGAGATTGAGGCCTATCTTAATGACTTCATTTGCATTTATAGCGGGCTTAATACCCTTAATGCTTGCAAATGGGGCAGGAGCTATTGGTAATAGAACAATTGGTTCTGCATCAGCGGGTGGAATGTTATTTGGAACCATCTTCGGCGTACTAATTATTCCTGGCTTGTATTTTGTTTTCGCAACCTTACAAGATAAAATAAAAAAATTGCATTTAACTACCTGAGATGCCACTGTCGCATAATCTTTGGAAATAAATATAAAATGATACAAATAGAGAAAGTAATTCAGCAGGTAATGAAGCAAAAAGAGAAGTTGGTTTATTGCTTTTTTATACTTGCAATAAGCAGCTGTACTTCACAATTTAAGACAACAACTGTAAAAGAAAAGACCTTACCTAATAGCTATACAATTGCTACCGATAGTTCGAATGTTGCTGACATAAGTTTGAAAAAATATTTTTCAGACACGATATTGGTGTCGTTGATTGATACCGCGTTAATGAACAATCTCGATTTGCAAATTGCCCTCCAAAAGGTAGAAATCTCTCGCTCAGGTGTGAGGATGGCAAATGGAGCTTTGTTGCCTCAAGTGGGGTTAAATGTAGGCGGCGGTGTTCGTAAATTTGGATTGTATACCATGGATGGTGCTGGTAATATTTCAACCGAAATATTACCCGGTCAAATGGTTCCTATCAACTTGCCCGATATAAATCTTGGTTTGCAAGCCTCATGGGAAATTGATATCTGGGGCAAGTTGAAAAATCAACGGAAAGCGGCAATTTCTAATTACTTATCAAGCATTGAAGGAACAAATTTTGTGATATCAAATTTGGTGGCAGAAGTTGCAATTGCCTACTACGAATTACTGGCCTTAGATAGTGAATTGGAATTGGTACAAAAAACCATTTTAAAGCAACAAGATGCTTTAGAAATTGTGAAAGCACAAAAGGAGGCAGGCAGAGCTAACGAATTGGCTTCGCAACAATTTTCAGCAAATTTGCTTCATTCTGAAATATTGGAAAAGGAAACTTTGCAGCAAATTTATTTATATGAAAATAAGATTAACTTTTTATTAGGGCGATATCCGCAATCAATAAAGAGAAAGAAGGAGGTCTTATTGAAAGAACCTCCGCAGACTTTCAGTTCGGGGGTGCCCTCTCAACTTTTGGCCAACAGACCGGACATTCGAAGAGCAGAGTTATTAGTACAGGCAAGTAAATTTGATTTAAACGCCGCAATTGCTGCGTTTTATCCAACAGTAAATATTACTGCTGCTCTGGGATTTCAAGCATTTAGACCTGATTTGATTTTTAATATGCCTGCGTCCTTTGCGTATAATAGTTTGGGCAACATAGTTTCACCATTAATTAACAGAAATGCTTTGAAAGCTCGTTTTAGTATTGCTAATGCATCCCAGCTTACAGCTATTTATGAATACCAAAAAATAGTTTTAAATAGTTTTGTTGAAGTTTCTAATGAGCTTTCGAATTTTGAGAATTTGAAAGCGTTGAATGCTTTAAAAAAGCAGCAGTCTGCTATTCTACTCCAATCTGTAGAAGCTTCTAATCAGTTGTTCATGGTAGGAAAGGCTTCTTATTTGGAAGTTTTGATAGCGCAACAAAGCTCTTTACAAGCCGAATTAGAATTGATAATAAACACTAAAAATCAGAGATTAGCGGGTATCGGTTTATACAAATCACTGGGAGGTGGCTGGAAATAAGCAAGTTAAATTGGCATTGCAGCGAATGTTAACAGGAGCTGTAGTGCCAATTTAGCAATGGAAAAGTTAGATTATCCACAACACTCTTATCACCAGAGTACTGACAAACATTTAAAATAAGAGAAAAAGCTGACCTGTCATGGCAGGCTAGCCCGTAACTTTGCTGTAAAAAAATCAAATTTACTTATGATTGTTTAATATATTATCCACTTCCTGTTTCAATAAAGGAATGTGATTGATAATTATACCGCATATTATAATATCGTCAACTTTATCATAACCATGTATAAGCCAATTTCTTAAGTCAACTATTTTAAGGGCATTTGTAATTTCAATTGTGTGTTATATTTATAGAATCCTCCCAGCAGCTTCACTAATAATTTCAAGTTCTCTTTCAATTGCTCTACGAAGTAATTTATTGGACTGATTCTCACTAAAATCTGCTTTGCTGCCAACAAAATCAAAAATAGAATTGATTGATACTTGAATGTCAAATAAATTTTTTAGAATTTCAAGCCTCATAAATTAGTTGTTTGCTTTGATTTATACTTTTTATAAAGTACGGATTTGATAGCGATCTGTCAGTAAAAAGGTCTATTTTTCGGTTAAACAAACTTTCTAGATTATAATGCAAATCAAAGTAATTATTAGTGTATTGGTTTATGCATAAGTTGTCAAAAGTTACTAAAAAATCCAGGTCACTATTTTCATTAAAGCTTTCGTTACAAGCCGAACCAAAAATGTACATTGACTTAACATCATATTTTTGGCAAAGCAATTTGAGTTCTTCTTTTTTATTTTGAATCAGCTTATCCATTTCTTCCTATGTTTTTTTTGCTTTCAAATACTTTTAAACACTGAATCTAATCAAATTGCAAGTTGCATTATTATGCCCTAATTTCAAATTTTTTTAGCGAAAAACTGCATTCCGGGCATTCAATTAAGATAAATGTACAAATTCAAATGTCAATTACAGTAGTATCTTCTTTCTCCAATTGTATAGCCCTTGAAATGAAATCACTAAAAATAAAGCGTATAGCAAAGATGTCAGGAAAATTTCCTTTTGTGCGTAAACAATTATTGCTACACAATTGACTGTAATCCACAACAGCCAGGCCTCTAGCTTTTTGTAAATTGTCAGGATCTGTGCGGAAATGCTTCCTGCCATGATGAAACTATCTGCAAATGGGAATGCGGCGGGAATTGCAAAATACACAGGAAAATACAAGTGAATGCGTACGAAAAAACAACCCAGAAATAAGCTGCTTACTAAAACGGATGACATCAGAAGCGCGTGCTGAATTGTGGACAGTGTAGAAATTTTAAGTTGGTTGTGCTCATTTTTGTTCAATGCATTCGGGTGAGTCCAGTTATACCAACCTACACAGTTAGAAATAAAGAAAAAGACCTGCAAAAACATATCTGCGTAGAGATTCACCTGGTAGGAGAGCCCCCAGAAGAGAACGATACCAATCAGACCGATCCACCAGTTGCTGACTTTTTCTCTGGCAGAAAGCCAGACAGCTAGTAAGTTGAATATCGTGGCCAAAAGCTCAATCCAGCTCATCTGATAGTTCCAGATGGACAACACGATATTTTCTTTTAGAAAGAAGTCGATCCAATTGTCCATATCAGCGGTTCCAGATCTCCCAGCTTTTCTCGGCTTGCAAATGCAGCATTTCGAGCCCGTTTTTGACGTAGCAACCTTTGTCAATTCCTTTCTGCATAAACACCGTCAACTCCGGATTGTACACGAGATCGTATAAATAAAATTCAGGTCGCAGCAGGTTGTAGTTTAATGCTGGAGCTTGTTCAATTGAGGGAAAGGTACCTAATGGCGTACAATTCACAATTAATGTCGGTTCGGCATAATCTTGCATGAAGCTTTCACATTCTTCATAAGTGATTTGCTTATCACTTGCAGGATTTCGGGAAACGAATCGCGAATTCATAAACATTTTCTCCGTGCATACATATTCAATGGCCTTTGCTGCCCCCCCTGTTCCAAGTATGAGTGCTTGTTGTACGGGGCGGGTGAAAATTTTTGCCTGATACATTCTCCTGAACCACGACATCAGAGATTGTTCAAAGCCATATAGATCAGTGTTGAAGCCAATACTTTTCCCGTTTTCTAATTTTACCACATTAACTGCTCCTACAGCTTTGGCTATTGGGTCGATTTCGTCAAGGTATTTGATAATGGTTTCTTTATGGGGTATAGTTACATTCAGGCCGACGAGATTGGAAACAGCTTTTGCCAGAAATGGGAATTCTTCTATTTTTCCCAAAGGAAATAAGTCATATCTGGCATCCCAGATGTGCTCTCTTTCGAATTTTTCAGTAAAGTATTCTTTAGAAAACGAATGAGTCAACGGGTACCCAATTAAACCAAATTGTCGCATGGTTTATTGTTGTTTTTTAACTTTAAAAAAGGTCAATAATGCAGGTATGAGAGAAACACCAATGATACCAAGGGTAATCAACGAGAAATTATTTTTTACTATTGGGATGTTAAAAAGAAAGTAGCCTGCACAAAGACAGAGTACCACCCATGATAATGCGCCTACTATATTGTACAAGAGGAATTTTTTGTATTCCATTTTGCCTACACCTGCGATGAAAGGGGCGATCGTTCTGAGAATCGGAGCAAATCTTGAAAATATGATGGTCTGAGCGCCATATTTTTGAAAGTACTTTTCTGTTTGATCGAGATAGTTTTTATTAATCATACCTCTGTCGAGCATTGGATATCCCAGATAGAAGCCAATGGCATAATTGACTACATTTCCCAGAATTGCCGCCAAGCTCAAAAGGAGCATTAGATTAACGAGGCTTAAGTCTCCAATTGCGGCCATACCCCCTGCTGCAAAAAGCAGTGAATCGCCGGGCAAGAAAGGAGTCACGACGAAGCCGGTCTCTG
>JBMOJB010000146.1:0-9520 GCA_049316985.1 Saprospiraceae bacterium
CCGGAATATCCAGCTACAACTGGACATCCTTCATACACTTTCAAAGAAGCCCGAGCTTTAGCAATGGCGTCAGCTTTCGTCGTTACCCCGGTTCCCGGGCAGTTTGCTTTTTCATTAGGAGGTAAAGTTACTGCAAACAGAGCTTGCTGACCTGAAGTATACTTGAATGTAGCAGTAGTTGATTTACCACATTTATCGGTAATTGTTGCTGTCCTTGTTCGGAAACCATTTCCACATTGGTCTATTGAACCACTTATTGCGCTCCAGCTGACAGATGCACTACAGTTGTCAAAATATCCCGGATTTGTTCCGTTTACAGGTGGATAATCCAATAAACCGATTGCACTGAATCGAGATTCCCATGATTTGAGCCATTGGTCAGCTAATGCGTCATTGCCGCACATTACTGTTGTATCCTTACCAGCCGCGGAAGGGCCGATTTTGTCTTCCAATTTGACATTTACCATCGCAGTATTTGAGTTGCCGTTGCAATCCCATACTCTGAAGACCACCTGAAGTGTGTTCGAACAATCTCCGTTAAGATCTGCTTTTGTGAATGTGATACTTGGTGCAAATGTACCGGCAGATCCATCAGCGTTCATCCTGGCTACTTCAAAACGGTTGACATCCAGGCAACAATTATCAAGTGACCCATCGTCAAATGATGAAGCATTAATTGTAGCAGTACAATCCAGCGTCATCGACACATTGGTATTCTGATCAGCTACTGCGATGGGTGCTACAATGTCCTTTACAGTAAAATTTTGCTTAATTCTTGTCGTATTTCCGCAAGCATCCGAAGCGCTCCATATTCCACAATAATTTCCTAAAGGTAGCCCAAATACATTTACCGTGCCATTCGATGCCGCAGTAAAAGTAGCGCCGCCAATTTTCAAAGTTCGAATACTTACTGCACAATTATCGGAAGTGTTAGGAAAATTCACTGATTGGCCCGACAGACAATTTGTTGTTCCGGTACCTATAATTACCGGTGCAGTTCCTGGTATCTGTATTGCAGGGGCTTCATTGTCAGTTAAGGTTATTATTTGCGCAGCAGCACCTGCTAAATTGACAATTGTGCCTGTACACATATTAACAACGATTCAAGTACGAACGATTTTCTTTCCGCAAGCATTGTCTGTAATTTTATCTGTCTTTGATGCGCTTAGCATACAATCGCCTAGTACATTGGGATGCAGTCCGGCTGGATATGCATTAAGTGAAATTGCGCTGTTCGAAGATGAAGCTAAGATAGCAGGTTCGTAATTGGCAAGGTCAATTGCATTTGCACACACATTGATAGTGATGTTGGAAGGTGTGCTGATTATTGTACTTGGAGCCAACAAATTAATTTGCTGGGTACAAGATACAGTATTGCCGTATGCATCAGTAACTCGGAATGTACGTAAAACTGAACCAACGTAAGCACCTGAACAATTTAGCGATTTAGTATCTGAGTAATACAACTTATAAGCCGAGCACTCTGTTATCGTCGGAAGGAATAATCCCAATGTACCATATGCTGCCAATGTAATCTGATTGGCATTGGCAGAACCTGAAAATATAATTTCTTTTTCAGAGGCTGAAAAGCCAATATTTGTGTTGCAAGCGACATCCTGATTCATTGGACAATGTAAGTCTGGTGGAGTCTTGTCTTCAAATTTAACTGTTCCCCAGCATTTGTTATTACCACTTAGTACTTCATAGGAATAAGTTTTTCCAATAAGATTTAAAGCTGATGCATTGAGTAGGATAGATGATGATGGGCCTGCAATTATATTTGATCCATTTTTTACTACTACTGCTAAACCAACTGGTGTTCCACCTGAAAGGAATGTCCCTGATGTCAATAATACTTCACATGATGCATTAATAGAAGCATTAACATGGTTTTGACAAAGTAAATTGCTTGCTGTCACATTTACTTGCCCATGGTTGCTGCGAACACCATTTGCGAATTCAGTGTTGAGTAAACTGCCTAAAAAAGAAGAACCACCACCAGCTCCACGACCAGCAGAACCGCCATAAAGACCACCACCGCCGCCTGAATTGCATAATGACCCGGTGGAAAATCCGCCTTCACCTAATTGGCCGCAATAATCATAACCAAGCCCAAATACAGGTGGGGTTGCACCACCAACACATTGTCCACTAGTTTGAGTTCCCCCCAATCCTGTCCAACTCGGATTTGGCGTTCCGTTTCCTCCATTTGGAAATCCACCGAAGCCACCATCATAAAGTCCAAAATCTGGATTACCTTGAATTTCGAGCGAGCTGGCGCCGCCTCCACCGCCGGCTACCAAAACTCTGTTAGCTAAAGCTTGACCACCAACACGAACGTCGGATGCTCCACCACCAGCACTTAGGACAAAATCTGAGCAATCGCCGGCACCAATACCACCTCCGTTAAAGCCTCCTGCTAAATCAATAGGAAAACTTAGTAGGCTGCCACTTCGTCCCTTTCCACCAACATAGATGTACAATGTTTGTCCCGGTGTCACCGCCAAATCATCGGCAGCATAGCCTCCTTTTCCTCCTCGGGCAATTCCAGCTTGAGAACTGGCGTCGCCGCCTGCAGCACCCCAGCTTTCAATACGTACTGAGGCAATTCCCGGAGGAACCGTATAGGTTTGAAAAGCTCCTGTATAATTGAAGGTTGTAGTTTGTGCGATTAGCGCATTTGTTAAAAGTAAAAATTGGACAGAAAAAGCCAAAAAGTACTTCACATTTAAAATTTTAGAAATAATGTTCATAAAAAAGAGATTATCCGACTGCAATTTGAGCTGAAAGCAGCCAGGGGGTTAATGAATAATCGCGAAGTAGGAAAGAAATTGGAGCATTATCAAAATAAAACTATTATATTAATATATGATAATTAACATATATTATTTACAATAGATTCATATTTTTCATATCTATTTCAAAATGCTTGCCAAGTTTTAACACATTGCAAATTCCAGCATGTTAATTGAAATAAATAAAAACAAAAAAGGCCGCGGATTAACGAAAACAATTTCCGTTAATCCGCGGCCTTCCTATTTGCCAGAAAAAATGATTAAATGCAAATCACTATAAAGTAATTACAAATTGTCAATTGTTAAACTATCATTTTCAATTTTCAATTTTCAACTTTCAATTGATTAGTGTACATGTCCTCCCCTCTTTTTTATTATTCCACCCATGGTTTCTTTTATGATATTAAGGTAAATAAAAGCATCCGGGTCAATTTTTTCTATTTCTTCTTTTAGTAGGATAATTTCAAATCGTGTAACCACCGTAACAATAATATCTACATCCTTTAGCTGAGCTTCTTTTCCAGGTAAATATCCCCTTTCTCCTTTGTACACCGTAATTGCTTTTCGAAGTACATTAGTAATCATGGGTTTAATTAGTTCTGATTCTTTCGAAATAATCGTCACAGCAATGTATTCTTCTATACCATCCACCACATAATCAGCCATTTTAACTGCTGTAAAATAGGTAATCAAGGAATACATAGCGGATTCCAAACCCACTTCGAAAGCTGCAGTTAAAAATATTATGCCATTAAAAAATAAGATTATCTCACTTGAAGAAAATCCAATTCTTCGGGTTGTAAAGGCAGCCAGAATTTCAAAACCATCAAATGCGGAGCTTGCTCTGGTTACTAAACCCATGCCGACGCCAATTAATCCTCCTCCAAAAATCGCAATAAGCAATTTATCGGAAGTGATGGCTGAAAAATGTATGAATTCAACCCCAAGCGATAATATTATAACAGAAATCAGGTATCTGATCGCAAACAATTTGCCGATGTATTTGTAAGCGGGCAGAATAAATAATAGATTTAGGCAAAGCGCAATTATACTGAAATTAATATGGTACACCTCATGCAATAAGATGGATATTCCGGTTACTCCGCCATCGAGAAAGCCGTTCGGAATCATGAATCCTTCTAAGGCAAAAACTGCGAAAGCTATTCCTATAAGCGAAAAAACAACATATCTGGGCGTAAATATTTCTGCTATGGTGAGTTTCGTTTCGTCTCTTTTATGCATGATTTTAGTGCTAGTTTTACTTTATTTAATTCCTATAACAGTTCCTGCGGACTTGTTTCAAGCGTAATTTTATTTGAACTCATTAATCTTTCAAAAGCAGGTTTTGATTTTGGCAACTCATATTCAAAAAAGTACTTCATAGTTTGTATTTTTCCCGAATAAAAGTGCTTTTCTTCTTCATTCTGCGCTACTGCAATCATTTCATTTGCTTTCAAAGCTTGGTTCAACCAGATCCAACCTAACACAACTTGACTGAAGCCTTCCAGATAAATAGTTGCGTCAGCCAGAAATACTTCAGCACCGTCTTTAGCGCTCAGTTCGAATAAATGAAGTGTAACTTTTTGCAGTTGCTGTACAACGGCTGCCAATTTCGGCGCGTAAATAGATAATTCAGGTACTTGCATCGCTGTAGAAATCTCTTTTGCGATTTCTACACCCAGCAATTTCAATGCAGCTCCCTGCTTCATACTCACTTTTCTACCCAACAGATCCAGTCCGTGTATGGTAGTCGTTCCTTCATAAATGGAATTGATCGGAATCTCGCGGTAATATTGTTCAATGGGGAAATCATTACAGTAGCCTGCTCCGCCCAGGACCTGCATTGCATTTTTAATGGCCACGATCCCCATCTCAGAAGGATAGCATTTACAAACCGGAGTAAGTAGCTCCAATAACAAATGTGCTTTTTCCTTTTCTTCTCCCTGTGCGTGCTGAGCAACATCGGCCCAATAACTTGCCTGCATCAATAAAGCGATACTTCCTTCCAATACTGCTTTCTGCAAAAGCAGCATTCGTTTGACATCAGCGTGTTCAATGATTAAGACTTGAGGTATTGTGACATCTTTGTTGGAGGGATGTCGACCTTGCGGTCTTTCAAATGCATATTTGAGAGAAGCATAATAGGCGGCAGAGATATTACCTGTAGCCAATAATCCTGTTCCGATCCTGGCCTCGTTCATCATCTGAAACATATAGTTAAGACCCAGATTTTCTTCTCCGACCAGATAACCTTCACAATCACTTGATTCTCCGTACATCAAATGAGCAGCTGTATAATTCTTCTGTCCCATTTTCCCGTACAATCCAGCTGTCTTTACGTCATTTGGACTTCCATCGAGACGATATTTTGGCACAACAAAAAGTGAAATACCTTTTGTACCTGGAGGAGCGCCTGTTATTCTTGCAAGCGTGAGATGAACAATGTTACTCACACAATCATGGTCGCCTCCGGAGATATAGATTTTTTGTCCTTTGATTTTAAAAGTTCCGGCAGACCCTGTTCTTTCCGCAGTGGTAGTAATGTCACTCAAAGAACTGCCGGCCTGCGGTTCAGTCAAGGCCATTGTCCCTTGCCATTCACCACTGATCATTTTAGGAACATAATTGCTCTTGAGATCATTTGAACCAAAAGTTATAATGAGATTTGCGGATCCTGAAGTTAAAAAAGGATAAGCGGCATTGCAAGATGCAGCATAAAATATTAGTCTGCCGGCGCTGGATAGGACTTCGGGCATTTGCCCACCACCATTTTCATAAGTTGCCCCTGAACAAATCCACCCGCCTTCTGCAATGCTTTTTATCAGGTTTTTTAACTGAGGGTGTACATGAGTTAGCTCATTTTCAAAAGTCACTTTGAACTGATCAAAATCCCGGTTATAAGGGAATATAGTATTGGTTGCGATTTGTTTTGCAGCTTCAAGAGCCATTTCGATCGCACCGTCATCATAATCTGCGAAGTATGGAAATCTCTTCAGATCAGCGATGTCCAGCATTTCGTTCAACACAAAACGTAAATTTCTGGAAGAAAAGAAAGCTTCCATTTTAATTCTTGTGGATGGTAAAAGTATAGGTTTCCATAATCATATTGGCCAACAGTTTTTTGCAGGCAGTTTCAACTTTTTCTTTGGCATCAGCTTCTGTAATAGCTTCAAGCGTCATTGAAATGTGTTTTCCGATTCGGATGTCAACCACACCGTCTACATCAATATTTTTCATGTTTTTCGTTACTGTTTTTCCTTGAGGGTCCAATAGCTCCTTGTGCGGCATAATGTCAATTTCAGCGGTAAAATTCATAAGTTTTTAGTATTAATTTTATAAATAATCATTTAATTTCAAAGAATTCATGGCTTGCTCTTTCCGGCAATACAGTAACTGCGTCGGAATTTATCCCAAGAAAATAATATTGTGCAACTTGTTTATCAGGTAATGCAGTGCCATAAAGACCGTCACCTGCTATTCCATCTTCTTGTTTTCCGTCATCTTTCATCTCAATACTTCTAAAGGACACATTTGCTTTGGCTCGGTAGTAGCACAACACTTTTTGTCCTCCCGTTAATTTACACAGTAATTGTACCTGTTTTCCTTTCTTTGTGGCTTTGTTCTCGCTAATTTTCGGTCCGACTTTTTGCAACAATGGATGGTTGAGCAAATATTCTGTCCGCTTTTTCATCAATTCTGTTATACCAATAATTTTCGATTTTCCGGCTTCAGTGCTTTGATCGATATTTAGTTTGAAAGCTTCGTAGGAATACAATTTGTTTTTATCTTCCTTTACGAAAGCATCAATTTGATTCTGTATTTCTCGGGCTCTGACATACGCAGTTTCGTTTGCGAAGTTTTCAAGTAAAATCGTTTTCATGTGTGCAAAGTATATTTTCTTGTACAACTCATTTTTTAGCAATTGAGATAACAACGGAAATTGTGCATCTTCTGCATGAGCTAAAGGCGAAAAACTTTGCATTTTTTCATTAGAAAGTGGATTTGCTTCAATTCCATCCAATCTAAACCCGCCAAAACACAAATTCAAATCCCAGATAATCGGTTGCCAGATTCCGGAAGTATCACGATATAAATAGTAATTGTGTGATAATTTGCCCAGATAGCTATCCAGATTAACCAATGTGTTATTAAGCGCATGCATCCACAAAGTCTGATCTACATTTAACACTGATTCTATTTTCTCAGGTTCTTTGTTTAGAACCCGGATGAATTTAACGAGTTGGGCAATTTTGTCATCAGACTTCATTTCGTAATAGGTCTGATAGCAATTCTGGTCTTCACCAAGGTACGTCAACGATGCCTTGTCGTTTAATGGGCATTTTGACAAAGCTTCAGTATGCCAATCAGGATCACATTTTACCAAAATCCCCTGTTCTGAACCGAAATATCTTTTTAAAAATGAATCCTCGATGGGTTCTACTGAATTGTATAAACCGATCAGTTTATCGTTTATATACAGTCGTGCATAATTGGCATTGGATGCAGGCATATATTTTCTTACGATCTCATAGGCTAAAGCTTCTCTCAAAAAACTGGGGTCCCGAAAAACATTACTTAATTTGAATGTCTCATAACCGCCCGGAAGTCGCTGATTTTTATTGTATTCATTTACTTTTATATTAAAAGGTAATTTAGAAGATTCTTGTTGTCGTACGGCATTAAACGAACTATTCCCTTTGTATCTGACCAGTACACTGTCGTATTTGACTCCGTCAAATTTCATTGAACCACAGAGTCTGTAATCATTGCCAAGTTTCTTGAGCGAGTCCAGTTTCTTGTTCCAGTTTTTGTCTTTGAAATAAAGTTTAATATCTTTATTGTATTTAAGCTCATAAATCTGTTGAGCAGACAATAGTTGAAACTGACAAAGGCAAACCGCGAAAATCAAAATATTAATAACTTTACGCATCATTATGGAAAATTTATCGAACTTCTATCATCTTTTTCATTCATTTATTGTTACCGAAATACAAAAATAGGCTTAGTTTTTTAATTTGACTCATTAAACCTAATTAATTTAAATTGAGGGTTTCATTTGTCTGTTCAGTGAATAAAAATAATAAAAAAGACTTGAATTCTTTTGACAATTTAAAAGAAATCGGATTTTTGCGTAATTATAAATAAATGATATGATCAGTAACAAAACTAAAATATGGTTTCAAAGACTGGGTGTCGCCGGTTTTTTCTTTTTTCTCATCAAAGGGCTTCTATGGATTGCCGTTTTTGCGGGAATGGGTAAGTGTGCTTTTGGCTCATAATGAATTTGTACTTACATTTTTTTACTTAGTGTAAAAATTACTATATCTTTGTTGCTTATCTTTTTTACTTGTAAAATATGCTGACTTATGTTTATCATTGCTGATAGCGGTTCAACGAAGTGCGATTGGACTACAGTACTTCCTGATGGCAGTTATACCACCATCAATACAATGGGGTTCAATCCATTTTATCACGATGCAGATTTCATTGAAAGTGAATTAAGAAAGGATTTGTTGCCTAAAATTCCTGTACATCAAATTGAAAAAGTAATCTATTACGGTGCTGGTATTCATGATGAAGCAAGAGCTGCAGTAGTAGAAACAGCACTAAAAAAAATATTTGCTACCCAGACCGACATTGTTGTTGAACACGATCTTTTAGCTGCTGCAAGAGCTACCTGCGGTGACAGTCCGGGAATAGTGGGTATTATCGGCACTGGTTCAAATACATGTTTGTATGATGGAACGAAAGTTGTAGAAAATATTCCTAATCTTGGATTTCTTGTTGGTGACGAAGGTAGTGGCACACATTTAGGGAAAAAGTTAATTCAGGCATATTTCTACGGAGAATTGCCGGAGGAAATATTAAAGGATTTCGAGATGCAATATCCGGATGGTATGACGGCTATAAAAAACACAATTTATGGCCGTTCGGGCAATGTGTACTTGGCTTCTTTTACCAGATTTCTGGCTGCACACAAGGCAAATTATTTGGTTCAGAAAATGGTTGCTCAGTCGTTTGACGAGTTAATCAACAGACATTTGAGAAAATATGTTGGCCACAATGAATTGCCCATTCATTTTGTAGGTTCTGTTGCGCATTATTTCCAGGATATTTTGAGAATTTGCTTGATTGAAAAAGGAATGAAACTTGGTAAAGTAATTCAAAAACCTATTGATTCGTTGGTCGATTACCATATCAAAATGAATTGAAAATTGAAAGTTGAAAGTTGAAAATGTTAAATTTTTTGCCAATATTCATTGATCAATTGGAGATAATATATCAACGTATCGTCGTTGAATTTGTAGAATTTCACGTAAGGACTAAAAAACGGGTGATATAAACTTTGTTTCTAATTTTAAATGAAGTAGCGCACCAAACAGCAAATCGCAAAAACGGCGAAGCGCAACAAACAGCGAAGCGAATATTATGAAACATACCAACGACATTAAGAGAATTGCAATTTTTACTTCAGGGGGCGATGCTCCGGGAATGAATGCAGCTATTAGAGCGGTTGTTCGAACTGCAACTTTCAATGATTTGCACGTCTATGGAATTTACAGAGGATACGACGGCATGATTAAAGGAGACATTCAAAGGATTGAAAGTAATGATGTCGCTAATATTATGCACCGGGGTGGTACGATGTTGAAAACAGCGAGAAGTATGGAGTTCATGACCATCGAAGGCAGGAAGCAAGCATATGAATCATTAATGGCCAATGA
>JBMOJB010000147.1:0-9507 GCA_049316985.1 Saprospiraceae bacterium
ACCATTATCAAGCCAAAGGCTACACGGTGCAGGCGGGGTTTAGTTCAACAACTAATTTTTCGTCGTGTGCGCAGCACATGTGATGACTACCAAAGGTAGATAAAAGAACGCGCTTGAAGAAAGCCCCGACTGGAGCTTGTAGTAAGCCCTACGGAATTATCGACCTCAAAGATTTGGATTATGCCGATTATTCCAGGTAAGTATCTGAGCTTAATTGACGGGAAACTGCTGTTAGCATCGTCCAAAAGTATAGTAATAATTAACTTAAGGCAGATCTTCCCATACCCACATTCTAAAGCGTAGGTGAATTAATATTTCCAGCAGAGATTGGAGTCCCGGTGGTGGTCCAAATTGCGGATTGGTGAAAATCGTCCTGCTTTTATTGCAAGTGCAGATCTTTTCATTTTCTTATTTGTCTATCTAATTGCTCACATTTTGATCGTTCGTGATTATTTCGCAGATAATTTGCATTTCTACTTGCCAATCCCGCAACTTAACATTATTTTTATCGGCAAAATATAGTCAACAGAAAAATGGACTAATAATCAATTTTACCCTAATCCAAGCACCGGCTTCGTTCAACTTGAAATGTTACTCTTTTCTTGGGATGATCTATTGGAGTGGAGTTTGTTTAGAGGGATAAGATTTACATTCCTTAGAGTTGTAGTTGATAAGGATCAAATAAAGTAAATTCCAATGAAATCGATAGAAGTTAAACAGTCAGGAAAAATCGAAACTATTGTAATAGCAACAATCATTTTTATTATTACTTTGTTCAATAATTATTCAAAAGAATTGTTTGTTGAACAAAGTGGAAATTTTAAAATATTTGGAAATTTTGGATTTCTACTTATAATTGGTTTACTTTGGAAATGGAAGTACAGCATAAATTTTTTCACTTAATACTTTTTAAAAACACAGGCATGCACAGGAATCAGATTTTACTCATAGTGCTTCTCTCTATTGGATGCGCTTTCAACAGTTTTGCTCAGAATGATCTGAAATTTGAAATAAACAAAGTTCTACCATTCATTTCGATCCACGAAGATAAATTGGATAAAATAAACACGCTAACGGATTTGCACAAACGGTACCCCACATCTTGGGTAAGAGAATATATTTCCGTGGAAATTTCAGCCTATAAAAATGGAACACTAACAAAGGCTTCGGGTATTGGCGATGTCCTAAATCAAGAGCAAAAAGAACTGATTCGATTGGCTGACCGTACTAGCGATATTGCCGTAAGCGTAATGTATATGCCAGAAAATTCGTTGAAGAATAACACTGCAAAGCAGTACGATTTCAAGGTTTCTATCATGCCTGATAAAAATGCTATTTATAGCGAGGGAACAGCGCAATTGATTCAATATCTACAAAAAAATAGCATCTTAAATATTGAAGCCGGAAGTTTTACAGGTTATGATTTGACTGCCATTAAATTTACAATTACCGAACAGGGGCATATTACGGATGTTAAAGTTGCCATGCCATCAAAAGATACGAAAATTGACGAAATGCTGGTTGCGGCTATTTCAAAAATGCCTAGTTGGACGCCAGCAGAGTTTTCTAACGGTCTAAAAGTCAAACAAAACTTTGTTTTGACCATTGGGAATATGGAGAACTGCATGGTCAATCTTTTGAATATCCGTCCTATTGAATAAATAAGCCGGGCTGAAGCTGTCTTGATTCAGATGATGTCACCTGGCATGAGCCGAAACGAAATCTATCCCATTCATAGATGCTGATCATGTTTAGCATTTTTGATAAATGGTAGAATTTGGATAACCCATTGACACAAATAATACCCACCATCAACGGTTTTATGAAAATGCCGCCCAAATGCCAACGCAGGGCGGCATTTTCGTAAAGCCAACCATTGAACAAACCCTGCCAAACTTATTGCAATGCAGCCTGACAAGCTATTGGACAAACCTTTCAGGAATGCCTAATTTTAGTATTGCTCTTAAGATTCTGGGTTAAAATTCTGGAGAAGCATTCGGGAAATCATGATACTGAAAAACTTAAGTATGATAACAGGTGGCTAATTCCATCAGAAAACACACAATTCATCCTTAAAATCAGATGTTTTTCACGCTCGCCAACATATTATCACAATACTACTTGCCAATTCCGTTTCTTAACATTACTTTTATCAATAAGATATCCGTAATGTGTAATGGAATGAAAATCAACTTCACCCAAATATAACCACCGGCTTCCACTGCTTTGGCAGTTTTAACTACCTGTGGTAGTCAGGTTCAACTTGCAATACTAATCTTTTCCAGCGCTGATTTTTGGGAGAGCGGGTCGTTTGGAAAGGGAAAAGATTAACATTCCTTTTTATTAGCTGCAAGCAATCGGGACCTGATATCTTGAAAGCATGAATAGACAAAACAATCACAACTCAGTAACAAATTATTTTCTGAATTACAACTACTTTTGGCGATAAAATTTATCTAATGAAAGAGATAATCTATTGCTTACCTATGTTATTGATTTACTTAACTTCCTGTAGTGGACAAGTCAAAACTGACTTACAGAATGGCAGTGTAAATGAACCAAAAACAATTGTGGGCGGACAAGCAAAAATAGTAAGATCGCAAGGGATGGAGTCCGGCAATGTGCATTGCAATTTGCAAGACAAAGCAGGCAATATTTGGTTTAGCACCAGTGGGGAGGGAGTTTATCGCTACGATGGAAAATCATTTACCAATTTTACAAAAAAAGATGGATTGAGTGACAATGATGTCTGCGAAATTATAGAAGATAAAGCAGGTAATATTTTGTTTGGCACCGGAAGAGGCATCTGTAAGTACAATGGCAAATCTTTTTCTGCCTATACAGATAACTATGATCCAAGCAAAAAACCGATTTCAAGCCTTATGGAAGATAGTAAAGGCAATCTTTGGTTTGGTGTATGGCGTGAGGGTGTCTATCGTTATGATGGAAATAGATTTGATAATTTTCTGAATAAAAATGTTCCTGATAGTAGTTTTCTTCTATTTCCTCAGAAGTATACGCAAGCATTTAATCTAGGCAATAAGTATCAGCTTATTTCGGATATATTGGAAGACAAAAGAGGAAATATATGGTTCAGTTCCTGGAACGGCGGTGGAGTTTGGTGTTATGATGGAAGGTCTTTTATCAATTATTTACCTGCAAAGTATTATTACCAATCTAACGAGGACGGACGAAGCCTTACCAGTTCGACGCAAAGTGCATTTAGTAATTTTTCGATAAAAAATTATTATGCTTCATCACAGGACAGTATTAGTGATGATATGATTTTTTCTATCTCAGAAGATAAAGCAGGAAGCCTTTGGTTCGCCACCAGAAGGCATGGAGCTTGCCGTTATGATGGAAAAACTTTTACAAGTTTCAGAGAGAAAGAGGGCTTTATAAGCAGGGGCATATATTCTATTTTAGAAGATAAAAAAGGAAATATTTGGCTCACCACAGAAGACAATGGGGTATGGTGTTATAATGGTAAATCCTTTAAAAACTTTACCACAAAAGACGGTCTAATCTGCGATTCTGTTTTTAGTGTTCTGGAAGATACGAATGGGAATCTTTGGTTCGGAACAAGAGGCTTTGGTTTGAGTCGTTTCGATGGAAAAACCTTTGTAAATTTTTCTGAATAGGTATCCAATCAAAAGGTTAATTAATACACGTCAATAATATTGCTGAGATTTTTCAATCCGTTACAGATGAAATCAATCAGCTACTTGAAAATCAAAAAAGATAAATAAATGTCAAGTGCTTGGGCCAGCTGTGATTGCGGTTGAACAGCGGAGCCTACAAACCCAAGATAGGGTGGTACAATAGCAGGCCAATCGATATTGGCTATTTTGTAGAACCAACCAATAATCTCACAAAAATCTTGAAAGGGCTTGAAAAAAATGATTAAGTATGATTACCTTAAACAGAACTAATTCAGATCATAAAGACTTTCAAGCTTTAGTTTTCGAACTTGACAAAGACCTGGCGAAAAAGAATGGTGAAACGAATGATTTTTTTGCGCAGTTTAATAAAATTGATCTTATCAAGTATGTTATTGTTGCTATTATAGACAATATTCCTGTTGGTTGCGGTGCTATGAAAGAGTATAATCACACAACAATAGAAATCAAAAGAATGTATGTGCCAATTGAAATGCGTGGAAAGGGAGTTGCGGTAGCTATACTGAGTGAATTAGAAAATTGGGCTAGAGAATTAGACTATGAAAAGTGCGTACTGGAAACAGGTGACAAAATGCCTGAAGCGATAGGATTGTATAAAAAGAGCGGCTATAATATCATACCCAATTATGGACAATATGAAAAAATAGAAAGCAGCATTTGTTTTGAAAAAATTTTGTGATTTAATTATTAAACACTGGAATAAAAATCCAGCAACTTTGATTTCACAAAAGTGGGACTTCAGTACTAAATTGTACTTTTGTGTTTCTTAACACGCCTTGCGACAAGCGCCGAACTTAAGCAGTCAAGTGTAGGTGAGAAAAACCAAATGCACAAATGAGAACTGAGGCGTCACAGTTGCAAATCACCAACCAACAACCTACGATAAATCTACATTAAGTGTTGGAGAACTGCTAATACTTAAAAAAAGGGCGATAGCGAATAGCAAGACGAAATGAAAATTATTAAAATTTAAAGTATAATTGAAATGAAAAAATGTATCCTCAAATTTAGTATCATCATTTGTTGCCTGATTAATATTGCAAATTTATCGGCTCAAATGATAAAAATAAAAACACCGAAACGACCAGCTAAGCAAGCAGATGTGATAAAACTGGCCTGTCCGAAAATACCTATTGTAAGAGTTGCATTTATTGGTTTAGGAATGCGTGGGTCCGAAGCTGTTGAAAGAATGACGAATATTGAAGGTGTTGAAATCGTTGCACTTTGTGATATGCTTGAGAAAAACACAAAGTCATGTAATGAGACATTAAAAAAGCGGGGCTTTCCGCAAGCACTAGAATATAGTGGAGAAAATTCATGGCGCAAAGTAACAGCCTTAGCAAATGTAGACTTGGTTTATGTAGCAACAGACTGGTTGAATCACGCTAAAATCGGTGTACAAGCCATGAAGGATGGCAAACATGTAGTGATAGAAGTCCCGGGAGCTTTAACTATGGATGAAATCTGGGAATTAATTAATACCTCTGAAAAAACACGCAAGCATTGTATGCAACTTGAAAATTGTGTGTATGACTTTTTTGAATTAACGTCTCTTAACATGGCACAGCAGGGTTTGTTTGGAGAAATTCTTCATGCTGAGGGTTCCTATATTCACAATCTTGAACCTTATTGGAATGAATACTGGAACAATTGGAGATTAGATTACAACCAGAAACACAGAGGTGACATATATCCAACTCATGGTATGGGACCGGCATGCCTGGCCTTAAATATTCATAGAGGTGACAAAATGAATTATTTGGTTTCTATGGATACCAAAGTTGTGTCTATTCCAGCTTTTATAAAAGAGAAAAATGGAATAGAATTAGAAGGATTCAAAAATGGTGACCATACAACAACCATGATTAAAACTGAAAATGGAAAAACAATTGAAATTCAGCATAATGTTGCCACTCCTCGTCCGTATTCCCGGATGTATCAATTGACCGGAACAAAAGGATTTGCCAATAAATATCCTTTTGAAGGGTATGCTTTAGATTCGAAAACAATCGATTCAAGCAGTAATCCAAAAAAATTGAAATTTTCCGCGCATACTTATATGCCAAAAGAAGTAAAAGAAGCATTAATGCTGAAATACAAGCATCCAATAGTAAAGGAAATTGAGGAAAAAGCAAAAGAAGTTGGAGGGCATGGAGGTATGGATTTCATTATGGATTATCGCTTAATCTACTGTCTTCAAAATGGTTTACCCCTGGATATGGATGTCTATGACCTTGCAGAATGGTCGTGCTTGGGTGCTTTAACGGAAATTTCCTTGAATAATAATTCAGCTCCTGTACAAATACCTGATTTTACAAGAGGAGGTTGGAAAAAATTAAAATCAGTTGAATTCTCAAAATAAGGAAATGCAAAAACCAGTATTATTAATCTTCGCCGCGGTTTAGAAATATTTTTGTGGAGTTTTAATTATTAGTAGGAATTGCACCAAATGGGAAAATCAATCCGGATTATTCGATTTTATAGGAGGAAAAAAATAGTAAAGGCACATATTGAATATAGTAAAACAACGTCGTCGAACGAAAATTGCCAAAATCAATATGGTATCCAATGGGAACTGTACTTATTCCCGCTAATGAAAACCGGTCGGGTTTAAGCAATGAAGATGAGCTCCTGACCAACAAAGAAAAAATTCGAATGAATAAAGATCCAAATCTGGTATGAAAAAGATGGTCGATGAAATTCTAAAAAAGTTTTTCGTTGAAATTGAGATTTACGAAATTTCTCCACTGACAGGTGGTCTAATCAATGAGACACTTTTAGCGCAAACAGACAAAGGTCAGTTTGTTTTGCAAAAAATTAATCAAAAGATCTTTATTAATACCACTGCCTTACTTGAAAATAAAATCAAAGTTGTCGCACATTTAAAAGAAAAGCGCTTTCCGACAGCAAATTTTATTCAAACATTGACTCAGGAATATTTCTGTACGGTTGACGATCAAATCTGGCAAATTTCAGCATACATCCCTTCTATAACTATTTATAAATTAAATTCAAAAATCGCGTTCAAAACGGGTGAATTATTGGCGAAGTTTCATGAAGTCCTCCTTGATTTTCCAGTTGATGCACTCGAGTACACGATTAGAGATTTCCATAATACCCAAAAGCGATACGATCAATTAATAAATACGCTGGCGATAGCATCTATTGACCGAGTTCAAAAAGCCAAGGATGAAATTGACTTTTTAATTGAAAATTATCACAAGATCAAACCTTTGGTAGATGCAGTTAACCATGCGCAAATTCCGATAAGAGTAGTACACAATGATACAAAAGTTGCGAATATCTTGTTTGATGAGGATGAAAATCCAATATGTTTTATTGATTTTGATACACTTATGCCAGGCTGCATCTTACACGATATTGGCGACGCACTCCGATCGGGAACAAACCGCTCAGATGAAAATGAAAGGGATTTGGAAAAAGTAGTCTTCGAAAAGCAAATTTATGATACTTTTTTAAAGGGCTATCTATCCATTGCCCAATCTTTTATTTCGGAAATAGAATTAATAAATATTCACCTGGCATTGCCATTGATGCTATTCGAACAAGCGACTCGATTTTTAGAAGATTATCTAAATAACGACAACTATTATTCAGTTGACTATTCAGAACACAATTTAAACCGAGCAAAAACACAAATAAAGCTTTTGAATGAGCTGAAGTTTTGATTTAGAATGAATGGAGATGTACGCTGAAAATGTATGTAAATTGATCCTAAAGCTTGAAAAATCATACTTTTGTCGCTATTGTGGTAGACAAGTATTTATTTATTCAGCAATCTAAATAGCAATCGAATTTGGGCATTTTCAAGGAGCTAAATGAAAAAGCAAAATAATTTTGCGTAAGACCAGGCTTACGTAATAAGCATTCTGGATGATAATGAAGTGGAAAAAAATACGCATCAGTAATGGACACCCAAATGCTGATAGTTTCAATAAAATATCGTTCAATGGGTAATGGAATGAAAATTAATTTTATTCTAATCCAACCACAAGTTTCTTTCAAGTTTCAAAAACAGAATGTATGAGCAATTTTTATTCTATTTATTTGACAATTTTAAGTTGCTATCTGTTAGCTTCATGCGGAAACAAGTCCTTTTCCACGACTTCAGCTACTCAAATACAATCCGATGAACTCAAAAATAAAAAACCATCTATTGTAGCTAAACTTAGAGAAAACGCACAACTTCCAATCAAAGAAAGGATCGCTCTTTATCATAAACTAAAAACAGAAAATCCGACATTGTATGATTTTGGAAATGAGACAGAATTAACGATGTATGGTTACTCGTTTTTGTGGGAAAACAATTTGATTGATGCGATTCCTATTTTTGGACTGATTATTTCAGAATTTCCAAATTCGGCCAATGCTTATGACAGCATGGGTGAAGCATATCTTCAAGCAAAAGATACTGTTAAATCACTTCAGTATTATGAGACATCACTGCGGATGAACCCTGATAATTTTTATGCGGAAGATGTAATCCAGAAAATTAAGTTTCCTGATATTAAACCTTTAAGCGCACGAGAAAAATTCTCAAAAGTTTATTCCCCAAAAGATTACTTAGAAGATTTGGACCAATTGGGTCAAAAACTATTAACGATTCACCCTCATGCGCTTAAATTTATTTCGAAAGACCAGTTTTTAAAAAATATTGAAAGTAAAAAATCATTGATTACTGAAAAAACCACCTATGCTGAATTTGCCTGGCATTGTAATGCTGTCATTGCCAGTATAGGTTGCTCGCATACAGCGTCATCTACCATGCAAAATGACTATCATGAGTTTTCCATTTTGCCTTTAGAAAACAGTTTCCCACTACAAGTTAGATGGGTAAATAATCAATTATTTGTGGTAAATCCAATGAATAATACAGATATGGTAAAGCTAAAAGACGAAATTTTAAGTATAAATGGCGTAAAAATAGCGAATCTCATTTCTGATATTTATGACCATATGCCTGCACAAGCCAATATCCGGACCTACAAAACACAACTTTTCAATAAATATTTTGCTGCTCTTATACCCTACGCTTTAGGATTGCCAAATACTTTTGAAATTGTTGTTAAAGGAAATAATGGCCCAATCAAATTGCACAAAGCCAAGGAAATGGCAACGGAGTTATATGATCTTTCATTAAACAGCTGTTCAAAAGATTTGTGTCTGGAAATTTTAGAAGGAAAAACAGCTGTATTAACTATCTCGTCTTTCAACTATTATGAATGGAACAATTATTCTGTGTTTAAAGCTTTCCTTGATAGCAGTATGACTGTTGTCAAAAATAAAAAAATTGAAAATCTAATTATTGATGTGAGATACAACAGGGGTGGTTCTCAACATCCAAGCATTTACTTGCTTCAACATCTTATGGATAAATCTTTTACGTATTACTCAAAGGCGGAATCTGAAGGAAAAATAGATAAAACATACGGTGAAGAAAAATTTCAGCCACTTGAAAATCGTTTTAAGGGAAAAGTTTATTTTCTGATTGATGGAAATGGAAATTCTACCACCGGACATTTCATGAGTCTGGTAAAAGTACACAATTTAGGTACAATCATTGGCGAGGAGCTGGGTTCTAATCAATTCTGCACGGCCGGACAAACGCTGTTTCGCTTGAGGCATACAAAATTTGTAGTTTCTTCAGCGAATAATACGCATGTATCAACAGCTACCAAGTTGCCAGATGCAATTGGGATTCTCCCTGATTTCTATGTAACACAAAGTATAGATGACTATTTAAACAAAGTGGATGCTGTTAAGAATTTCACACTCAAACTTATCAGAAAATAATATAAAAATGGAA
>JBMOJB010000148.1:0-9382 GCA_049316985.1 Saprospiraceae bacterium
GTAGTTGGCGTTGGCATTTGACTTTTTATTAACATTTCATTAACCGAATTTATTGTTCAACTTTTGAATTTCAAGTTGATAAAAAAGACGATAAAAAGTTTGGTAGGGCATAAAATGATTATTTTTGCAACCTTTTTGCAATTAAGCTATTGTATTGTTTTTTCAAAAGTACTATTGAATTCCTTAATTTGTTTTTTATGACTCGATTTGATTCCATTTCAGCACCTGCTTATATACTTGAAGAGACCTTACTGAAAAGAAATCTCGAATTGATTGCCGATGTACAAGCGCGTGCGGGAGTTGAAATCATTCTGGCTTTCAAAGGATTTGCCATGTGGAGTACTTTCCCCATAGTTAGGCAATATCTTTCGGGTGCGACGGCCAGTTCATTGTATGAGGCCAGATTGTGTTTTGAAGAAATGAAAAGCAAAGCACATACCTATTCTGCAGCTTATATGCCTGCGGAATTTGACGAGATGATGAGCTACAGCAGTCATATTACCTTCAACTCGGTCAATCAATATCTGCGTTATAAAGATGCTGTTCGTAATTACGCTGAGTCAATCAGTTGTGGCATCCGGGTAAATCCTGAATATTCAGAAGTGATTACTGATCTGTACAATCCCTGTACGCCTGGATCCCGTCTGGGAGCAGCGGTTGAGAATTTTGCTGATGGCTTACCGGAAGGTGTCGAAGGTTTACATTTTCACGCATTGTGTGAATCGAGTTCCTACGAGCTTGAAAAAGTATTGAATAGCTTTGAGTGTTTATTTGGTCACTTTTTACCGTCACTAAAATGGGTGAATATGGGTGGTGGTCATTTAATGACCAGAGAGGGGTATGATGTTGAACATCTGATTCGCATCTTACTTGCTTTCAAATCCAGGTATCCGCATTTAAAGGTCATTCTTGAACCAGGTAGTGCAATTGCCTGGCAAACGGGAGTGCTTACGAGTACCGTATTGGATATTGTCGACAATAAAGGCTATAAGACAATTATGCTGGACACTTCCTTTACCGCTCACATGCCCGATTGTCTGGAAATGCCGTATCGCCCTAAAATTACGGGAGCCTCAGATCCTATTGAAGGTAAACCAACCTATAGAATAGGCGGGACAAGCTGCTTGTCCGGTGACTACATGGATTTTTATTCTTTTGAAAAAGAAGTGCAAATTGGAGATGTATTGATTTTTGAGGATATGATCCACTACACGATGGTAAAAACTACCATGTTCAATGGCGTTCACCATCCTGATATTGTAATTCTCAGAGAAAATGGAAAAGCTGAAGTGGTAAGGAAATTTGAATATCAGGATTACAAGAATAGGCTAAGTTGATAAGCTCTAGGTCGATTTGTGAGGGTAAATGAGTTATCCAAGCTTTTTGTTCTTGTAGTTTGAAAGTTTGACGGTTTAATAGTAATTTTTAATCGAATTCGTTGATTTTATCCGATGTCAAATTAACTGAATTATCTTATTTTTAACTTATTTCTTGATTATTTTAAAAAGGAAAGTCATCAAATAAGCAGCAAAGTGGTAAAGGAATCCCGAAGAAACTCCGTAAGAGTTCCGGCCTACCATAAGTCAGGCTGTACTTGTCTTAGAAAACCCAACAACCTAAACTGAACAACTTAGTGCCTGTTGAAGTAGTTTTCTTCCTACTTCGATTTTCTCCAGCCTGTAGTCAGATTTCTTTTCTTCAGGAAAATCATACCGAAAATCGCTTCTTTTACAATGCCTTTAGACATTTTAGAAGTGCCCAGTAACCTGTCTACAAATGTAATGGGTAGTTCTTTGATTTTGAAGCCCAGTGTATATGCAGCATATTTCATTTCTATTTGAAAGGCATAACCCACAAATGAAATTGAATTCAAATCAATTGATTCCAGCACTTTTCGTTGCCAGCAAATAAAACCTGCGGTAGGATCTTTTACCCACATCCAGGTGATCGCCCTTACGTAAAGAGATGCACCATAACTTAATATCAATCTGTCAAGCGGCCAGTTTTCACATTTTCCACCTTTAGTGTAACGAGAACCTACGGCAACATCTGCACCGTCTTTGGCGCATGCAATGTACAGACGAATTAAATCTTTGGGATTGTGAGAGAAATCGGCGTCCATCTCAAAGATATAATCATATTCCTTGTCAATTCCCCATTTAAAGCCGGTGAGGTAAGCGGTACCCAAACCTAATTTACCTTTTCTTTCGATCAGATGAAGAGATTTCGGGTATTTATGTTGAAGATCTTTAACAATTTGCGCTGTTCCATCAGGTGAACCATCGTCGATAATCAGGATGTGGAAATGCTTTTCAAGAGAAAAAACAGTCTCAATCATACTGGCAATGTTTTCCTTTTCATTATAGGTCGGAATAATTACAAGGCTATCGGATAGGGTAGCTGTCACAGTTGAATGATTGCTTTTATTTGAAATGGTCAATGAGTCGCTCGAAAAAGGTTCTGCTAAAGAAACGCTGCTAATAGTCATTAAATATGAAGTAAAGGTACGTTATGTTTAAAGAACACGGGCATAAACTTTGCCAAAAATTAACAGAACTGTACTTTCATCAAAATTTATATAAGAAATTTTTAGAATACTTAAATTCATCAACTTTAGCCTGAATAATAATAGAGCAAATTATTTGGCTCAAGGTTGATTGGTGTAGTCAATTGAGTTTTCAACGCTTTATGCAGTTGTAATTATCCTGCCTGCCGTTAGGCAGGATAAATATTTTCAAATTTTCCTGCCTACCGGACAGGCAGGCAAATTTTCAAATCATCAAATTTGAATGAATCTATTTTCGAAAACCGAACTGCCCCCAACATATAGCCACTTCCTTAAGTTTTTCTTTGTTTCTTTTTTGCAGCAGGAAATAATATATTGTTTAAGATTAGGCGATATCCCGGTGAATTAGGATGTAAGCTGAGATCGGTGTTGGGATCACCCACATAATGACGATAATCTTCCGGATCGTGCCCACCGTAGAAAGTAAATGTTCCTTTACCGTAATTGCCATGCAAGTAACGGACTTCATTGTATGATTTGGTTTCACCTAAGACCAGCACATCTTGTTTGAGGCTTTCTTTGGTAAATGCGGTGAGCTGTCCCATAAAACCTTTGACAGTGCGTGTCTGGCATTGTGTCAGCATGGTAGGGATTGGATCCCATTTGGCAGAAAAATCAAACAAGGTGAAGTAATCTGTGAGCGTGTTGGCCGGTCGACCTACCGTATTGTCAATCGTCGAATGTTCATATTCCAAAGGATCGGTTTTTAATTTGAAATTTCGGAAGGCGAAAGTTCTGTTAAAATCGAGTTTTGAATTGGCATTGGGGTCATCAGAATCACCGTCAAACATGGTTTCACAAATATCCAGGCCCTCTGCGGCCAAAGCGATATCATAGGTATCCGTTGCAGAACACATCGCAAACATAAATCCGCCGCCGCTGACCCATTCTTTGATACGTTTTACTACGTCCAATTTTAATTTTGAAACTTTGTTGAAACCCAAACGAGTTGCCAGTGCTTCTTGTCTTTTTTGATTGTCTTTGTACCAGGGGGCAGTGTGGTATTGCGCCCAAAACCGACCGTATTGGCCGGTGAAATCTTCATGATGCAAATGCAGCCAGTCGTACTTCGGTAATTTGTCGTTGACAATTTCCTCATCATAAACAACGGTATAAGGAATCTCAGCATAAGTCAACACCAAAGTAACCGCATCATCCCAAGGCTGAATTTCTTCTCCTCTTTCGTTGACAGTTGGGGAGTAAACGGCAATCAATGGTGGTTTTTCGAGCTTAATATCATCCATATTGATTTCCGGATTGCCGATTTCAGCTTGAATAGCAGCAAATTGTCCATCTGAAATAATCTCGTAGCTTACTCCTCTGGTCAGGCATTCCTTTTCAAAAGCCGGAATCGTCTGGTAGGCGAAGCTTCCACCCCTGTAATTCAGCAACCAATGCACTTCAACACCTTTTTCGAGTATCCAATAAGCTATACCGTATGCTTTAAGGTGTTGCTTCTGGCGATCGTCCATCGGGACAAGCATATAGGTTGCATAAGCTGCTTTGGCAGAAAACAAAAAGATAAAAAGGGCAGCTATAAAAACTCTCATATTTCCAATAGATTTTGCTTTTGTAAACGGAAAAAAAGCGGGCTTGTTGTCATTAATTAATTAATATTGAGTTAACATTTTGCAAGTGCAGTAAGCACATCTTTTTTGATGTCTTCAATATGTTCAAGACCTACAGAAATCCGAATCAATCCCGGGGTGATATCTACCGCAAGTCTTTCTGCTTCGGTGAGTTTGGAATGGGTCATTGATGCCGGATGTGTGGCGATTGAACGCGTATCACCCAGATTAGGAGTCAGGCTGATCATATTGATGGCATTCATGAAATTGATTCCACCTTGAATTCCTGATTTCAAATCAAAGCAAACAACACCGCCTCCTGCTTTCATCTGGCGCTTTGCCAATTCATATTGTGGATGTGAGGGCTGGTAAGGATATTTTACCCAATTGACGCCTTCTTGTTCGCTGAGAAATTCAGCAAGTTTTAATGCATTTTCGCAGTGCCGATCCATTCGTACGGCCAATGTTTCTAATGATTTGGATAAGATCCAGGCATTAAAAGGGGAGAGGCTCGGTCCGGTATGTCGCGCAAAATATCGAATTTCTTTGATCAGGTCTTTTCTTCCTAAAATGACACCGCCTATGGCTCTTCCTTGTCCGTCGATGAATTTAGTAGCGGAGTAAGTAATAATGTCAGCTCCGAACTCTACCGGTTTTTGCAAGTAAGGTGTCGCAAAGCAATTGTCTACATTCAAAATCAAATTGTTTTTCTTGCAAAGTACACCCAGAAACGAAAGGTCAATAAGGTCAAGACCCGGGTTAGAGGGAGTTTCGACCAACACCATTTTCGTATTGGGCTGAATCAGGCTTTCCCAGGTTTCAGGTTGCTTAATATCTGCATAAGTAAAGGTAATTCCCCAGCGCGGAAAGATGTTAGTCAACAACTGATGTGTCGAACCAAAAACCGAGCGGCTGGCAATGATATGGTCACCGTTTCTTAGTAATCCCGCTATCGAGCCAAATACAGCAGCCATACCCGATGCGGTCGAGATTCCATCTTCTGCACCATCGAGCAAGCACATCTTAGTGACAAACTCGCTGTTGTTTGGATTGGAGTAGCGCGTGTAAATATTGCCTTCAATTTCGTCAGCAAAAAGCGCACGACCTTGTTCTGCATCTTCGAAGGTGAAGCTGGAGGTCATATAGATCGGTGTGCTGTGTTCGCGGAATCCGGATTGTTCGGATTGGGTACGTATGGCGTTGGTTTCGAAATGGTCGTTGTGCATAGAGTTAAAAGGGTTTGATGGCTTCGCCGTTTGGGCGCTTCGCGCTTTGTTTGGGTGCTTCGCACTGTTTGTTGTTGCGCTTCGCGCTGTTTGGGTGCTTCGCACTGTTTGTTATTGCGCTTCGCGCTGTTTGGGTGCTTCGCACTATTTGTTGTTGCGCTTCGCACTGTTTGTTATTTTGCTTAGTGCTGTTTGGGTGCTAATGCTTGTTTGAGTTTTTCGAATTGGTTTATTTACAAGACATCTAGTTTCGGTCATAAAATTGCAATAGTATAAAGCGTAATTTTCAGGCAAAATTATATATTTTCTGCAAGCAAGAAAACTTAATTTTCTATTTATCCTGCTAATATTTGACATAAGTTTTTTATTGAAACGAGCCATCAGAGTTTTGAACTTATCCCAACCCTAAAAAACCTTTGATTGTCATTATCCAAAAAAAAATATTGTAATCTTTTTTCGGATAAATAGTGCATAATTTAAACAATGGAGTTGTTGTCTCGATAAAAGATGGTAATTTTACAAACAAAATAAGTGATTTAAATCTACAACAAATGGAAAAAAATATATTAATAACGCCGCTTGTTTCGCTTTTATTCGTGCTGACTTACAATATTTCTGCTCAAGAAATTTCGGATGTTGGAGGCACAATTACAGGAATTCAGTTAAGTAAAAATGCAAATATTGATGAGCATGCAGCAACCGAAGAAGTAAAAATGCGGCTTTATTCTAAAAATAATAAAGCTGATGCTGTTGGAAATTCGCCGACTGTACAAACAACAAACTCCGATCTTTCCTCGCTGGATGATTTTATTGAAATGGTAAAAGTAGAAGGCGGATCTTTCCAAATGGGAAGTAATTTTGGGAGACGAGATGAAAAGCCTGTTCATAAAGTTACGCTGTCGACCTTTTACATTGGCAAATATGAAATTAATCAAAAACAATGGAAGGCAATAATGGGTAGCAATCCCAGTGGATTTAAAGATTGCGATAATTGCCCGGTTGAAAGTGTTAGCTGGAATGATGTGCAGGAATTTCTTCAAAAATTATGTGACAAAACAGGTATATCTTACCGCTTGCCTACAGAAGCGGAGTGGGAGTATGCCGCTCGGGGAGGGGTCAATAGCAAAGGGTACACGTACTCCGGTAGCAATAGCCTTGATGATGTTGGTTGGTATTCTGTTAACTCAGGATTTAAGATTCACGCCAATAATTTGAAATCCAATGAATTGGGAATATTTGATATGTCCGGAAATGTTTGGGAATGGTGCAGCGATTGGTACAGTGGTTCTTATTATGACCATAGTCCGGAATATAATCCGGAAGGGCCCGATTCAGGTACCTATCGTGTGTATCGCGGCGGTAGCTTGAGTCTCAATGCTACCCAATGCCTTGTTGGTTATCGTGGCAGCAACTCGCCGGACCACCGCTACACCGATCTGGGTTTTAGGGTTGCCTTGTCTCAGTAAAAGAACCAATTCACTCGAGCATCAAGGTCTGAGCGTAAGTCGATTTTCAACCCTTGCGAAAATGAATAGGCTACAAGGCGCTTAATAAGTGTAAGCACAAATGATTAAGTGTCGGGGATTGTTAGTTGTTGGATTTTTGCGTATAGTACATTTGAATGCATCACTACAAAAAAAAATCCCGAACTTTGGAAAAGCCGGGATTTAATATAAACAAATTACTTTACTTATTCTGCGCTGTCGTTGCTGCTCTCTTCAGCAGGTGCATCAACTACTTCCGGAGCAACTGCCTCGACTTCTTTCTTTTTCTTTTCCTTAGGTTTACCAAAGACCGCTTCATAATGCGATTTTTTAGCTGCTTTGGTTTCTTCTACTTTTGCTGTGATTTTCACTTCTTTATCTTCGATAAATAAGTTGAATTTCTCATCAGCTTGCTCTGTAGTAAGGGCTCCTTTCTTAACACCGCGCATCAAGTGCTTTTTGTACATTACTCCTTTGAAACGAAGGATTGCACGCACTGTATCTGTCGGTTGAGCTCCTTTTTCTAACCATGTAAACGCTGAGTCGCGATCCAATTCAATGGTTGCAGGAACAGTCATCGGATTGTAGATACCAATCTTTTCGATGAATTTTCCATCACGAGGTGAACGAGCGTCAGCGATGACGATGTGGTAGAAAGGTGCTTTTTTGCGTCCGTGACGCTGTAAACGCATTTTAACTGCCATGAGTTTGGTTTATATTTTTTGTGAAACCATTTTTTGGATAATTCGATATCGAACACCAAATTTTTACGGCCGCAAAGGTACGATTTTATCTTTGATTTTACAATTAATTTTGCCAATTTAAAAAAAATAAAAATATTTGTAAAAAAGTAATTGCGCTAATGTACTTATTTATCAGTCATTTATACTTTTAAAATTGTCAATTGTATTTCGATCTTCGTTAAAATTTTCTGAGTCTTGCAACCTTTTATTTTTCTGTGCTGACTTTAAAAGCAGTAATTAATTACCACGGTATCATTTTTTAATGTCATTTAAAATCTCAAGAAATATGAAAAAGATAATTTTGTTTGCTTCAACCGCAGTACTATTTTTATTTACTGCATGTCAGAAAGACACGCTTAGTGCTGACTTAAATACCGCTGATAATACGCTGGCTTTAAATACTACAATCACTACTGATGACAATCTGACTGATGAAGCGATGATTGAATTGGTAGGATCAGAATCAGTGTTGAAAAGAAAGAAAGTTAAGATTGAAGATCTGTTGCCTGCCATCCTTACTTATATTAATGCCAATTATGCGGGAGCTAAGCTAATTGACGCTTACACCGACGAAACAGGCAATTTCTCAGTTATCCTAAAAGATGCTGAAGGTAAAACTAAAGTAGTGATATTTGATAAAAACGGCACTTTCTTGAAAGAAGGCAATTTGCCTGATAAAGGTTTAGGCAAAGGAGACAGTATTGTAAAGAAAATTAGAACCTACATCAATGCCAACTATCCCGGCACCGGAATTGGACATATCCAACGGAATAAAGATGGAAGTTTTAATGTAGCGGTCAAATCTAAAGATGGAAAAGTTGTCATACTGAATTTTGATAAAAATGGCAATTTCGTGAAAGTAGTGTCTACCAATGGTGGTGGTACAGGTGGTGGATTGGATTCTACTGTTGTTTCAAACATCAAGCGTTATCTGAATTTTGCATATCCGGGTTCATCTTTTGGCAATATTGAAAAAGGAAAAGATGGGGGATATAGTGTAGTGGTGAAATCAAAAGATGGAAAAGTGACCATTGTATACTTCGATAAAGATGGCAAATTTGTAAAAGCTGTCGGTCCTACAATCGGAACAGGTACGGGTTCAAATCTTGATTCAATCGCTGTGTTCAATATTAAACAATACTTGACAAAAGCATATCCCGATGCTACTATCGGAGCAATCGAGAAAGGAAAAGACGGAGGATACAGTGTCGTTGTGAAATCAAAAGATGGTAAAGTCACCACAGTATATTTTGATAAGAACGGCAAATTTGTAAAAGCTGTCGGTCCTACAATCGGAACAGGTACGGGTTCAAATCTTGATTCAATCGCTGTATTCAATATTAAACAATACTTGACAAAAGCATATCCCGATGCTAATATCGGAACAATCGAGAAAGGAAAAGACGGAGGATACAGTGTCGTTGTGAAATCTAAAGATGGTAAAGTCACCACAGTATATTTTGATAAGAACGGCAAGTTTATCAAGGCAGTACCACAAACTACAGGAGGCGGAGGAACCAGCACATTGGATCCAAAAGTAGCAACAGCAATCAAAGGATATCTGACAGAAAATTACGCCGGAGCAAGTTTCAGTGAGATTAATCGCACAAATGATGGTTACTTCGTGAAAGTTAAAACTGCCGACGGGAAATTGTTTACGGTATATTTCAACAAAGATGGAAAATTCGTCAAAGTAACACCGTAGGATTTAATTGAAAATTGAAAGTTGAAAATTGAAAACAACAATTTAATTGAAAATTGAAAGTTGAACCTGCCTGCCGGCAGGCAGGAGTTG
>JBMOJB010000149.1:0-9362 GCA_049316985.1 Saprospiraceae bacterium
ATCTTTGGATGAGGAATTTTTTAGAACTGTAAGTTTCTCCATTTGATACAGTTACAAAGTACAAACCTTGGCTATATTTGGAAGTATTAAAAATTACGCTTTCTTGATTGGAATTTTGTGGAACAATTAAATTTTCAAGCACATATCCGCTGCTATTTGTTATCGTGACTTGGTTTCGCTGTGCATTTTTATCGGAAAAATAGACAGTTAGCGCATCACCCACCGGATTCGGTCCTATGATAAAATTGGCATTTTCCGTTGGAGCAAGATCCTGAACCTCATTCTCAACCGTTGTTCGAAAATTTGAGGAACTAATTTCTGACAGAAGTGTATAACAATTTGCAACAGAAAATTTCTTGAGAAGACTCACTACTTTTACATAATAAACAGCATTTGCACCCCCACTATTGTATTTAACAACTTCATCAGTGCTCAATAGATTCTTAGACGAAGACAATAAAGTTCCAGCACTGCTGTAAAGAAAAAGATCATAATCAGCAGGAAGATTATACAATGTCACTTTAATTTTCTTTTGCGTGGAAGTCGTTGTTACTTTAAACCAATCTTCGTCTGTTGAATTGTGCAACAACCCTTTTATTGGAGTACCAGATCCAATTGGAGCTGAACTTGAAATTATATTATTACTTTCGTAGTTGTCAGAGCATGGTAACTGCATCGAACTTGTGCTAAAAGTGGTTGATGTCGAATAAGCACCCTGTATGGTTGAACAGATAGATGCTACTTGAATTGAATAATTTACAGCCGAGCTCAAACCAGTCAGTGTGAAATTAGTATTTGTGACATTTTGCGAAATCCATGTGCTTGCAGAAGACTTTTTGTATCGCAAGCTATAGGATGATACTCCATTTACTGGAATCCATGTGACTTTTGCAGAATTTGTACTAATATTTGACACGTTTATCTGTGTTGGTACAGCACATACCTGCACGGGAACACCTTGGCAACCATCAGAAGTCAACAAACTAGCTCTTGCTCCGCCGGTTGAAAACAATGCTTTCATCCTCGTCTTTTGACCACTGCTGAACATATACATACATGCATCATCGGTATAATCCATGAAATTCATTGTCATTTCTGTATTACTTATACCGCCGCAATTGTTAATTTTGGGAAAAGCTGGACATCCTCCATTTGATGAGGTATGCGGAGGCGTGTCGTTTACAAAATCTGAACCGCAGTTGGCATCGCCCCAAATATGTCTTAGGTTAAGCCAATGTCCAACTTCGTGCGTTAGCGTTCTTCCCAAGTGAAAAGGAGCCGTCGCTGTGCCGGTTGTACCAATATAGCGATAATCTACAACTACTCCATCCGTAGCAGAGCTTCCACCCGGGAATTGGGCGTAACCTAAAATACCACTACCAATATGACAAATCCATATATTGAGGTATTTGGAAGGATCCCAGGGAGCAAAAGCAGTTTTAACCGCATCATTTGTTCCCCATTCAGTTGATCTGCTGGATTGATAGTGGACGATACCATTCGTGGCTGTTCCTCCAGGACTTCGCTGCGCCAGACAAAACTGAATTTCGCAATCAGCAGCCACTGCACTAAAAAGGGCTGGTGTACTAGTAGCATCTGTATTCAATTTTCTAAAGTCCTTGTTTAAAGCGTTGACTTGAGATAAAACTTGTGCATCAGTAATGTTTTCTACCGGGTTAGCGCTTCTCCAAACGATGTGAAAGACAACCGGTATGGTGACAACCGTTCTTTGCGAAGTTATGCGATTCTTGCTAAATTCTTGGGTATGCTCTTCGATTTTATCGATATTCTTTTGCATTTCCGGTTGCTTTTGCAACATTATTTGCAAATTTTCAAAACTGGCGCATTTGCGCTGGGCATAAAAGGAGAAGTAGTTCAAAAATAAGGAACTAAAAAAGAGGGCAATAGTAATGTGTGTTTTCATGATACATAAAGATTTAAGTTAACAATAAATTACATACTGATTGTACTTAAAAGATAATAACTGAATCGATATTAAAAATAAACAGGCGGGAGTGTTTTGATCATGTCGTATAAGTACAATGCAAATGTAGAGATAGTTTTTGTTCCCTAAAAACCCTTTAACTTACTGTTAGTAGTATTACAAATAACTTTAATATATGAAGAGAATTCCTTAACAGATTTAACTCGATTTTAAATGTAGTATGGAGCGTTTTTCATAATATTGCATATATTTACCGGAGCTTTTCTCGGCAATATTATTTTTCTGATATTTGAGAAGCTAACAAAAAAACTCAGTGCCGCAGCAACCAACTTAAACGTATAAAAATAACAACATGAGATATATTCTACTTTTTTGTTGTAATACGATTGCCTGTTTATTAAGCGCTCAGTCCAGTATTCAGGGGAAAATCAGCGACTCTAATGGCGAAGCCCTGCTTGGAGTTTCTGTAAAGGTGGGCAATATCGGGACCATCAGCAATGCTTCAGGTGAATACCTGATTAATGTTGCTGCCGGGTCATATCGCATGGAATGCAGTTACGTGGGTTACGAAACCCAAACCGTAGTCATTAATATTGAAAAGTCCGAAAAGAAAACAGTTGATTTCAAGCTGCTCATTTCACAAAATCTCCTGGACCAATTAACAGTAACCAGCGGCCGTTATGAAAAACCGCTCGGAGAAGTTACTGTATCAATGGAAGTACTGAAAACTGATTTAATTGAAAGAAACAATACCCAAACCATCGATAATGTACTACAAAAAGTACCGGGATTCAGTATTATTGGAGGACAAGCCAACATTCGTGGGGGATCAGGCTTCTCTTATGGAACGGGCACAAGGGTACTAATACTTGTCGATGATATTCCCGCTTTGCAAGCGGATGCAGGTTATCCAAATTGGAATGATTTTCAAGTCGAAACCATTGAACAAGTTGAAGTAGTAAAAGGTGCGAGTTCAGCGCTGTACGGATCAGCAGCTATGAATGGAGTAGTTAATATCCGAACGGCTTACGCAAAAGAGAAGCCGCTCACTACATTTTCTTCATTTTATACTTCATACCGAGACCCAAATGATAAGGAACAAATCTGGTATAGAAACAAGCAGCCGTTTGAAACCGGTGTCAGCTTAACGCATCGGCAAAAGTTTAACAAACTGGATCTTGTGTTAGGTACTAATTTGCGCGTTATTAAAAGTTTTCTTGAATCGACATATGACTCTACAGCGAGAATAACGGTAGGAATGAGGTATAGAATTACCGATCGGCTGGCAATAGGCTTCAATAGCAATATTAATTTTGGTAAAAGCTCAAGCTACTATTATTGGTTGGATGGAAATAATGGTGTTTTTAAAGCAAATCCAACTACTTTATTTCAAAGTAAAAAACTTCGGTATACCATTGATCCATTTGTTACGTATTTTGATAAATACGGCAATCAACACAAAATACTTAGTCGATTGTACAACGTTGACAACCAGGTAACGGCAGGAAACCAAAATGCATCTTCTTTAATTTATGGAGAGTACCAGTTTCAAAGAAGCTGGAAAAATGGATGGGTGACTACAGCAGGATTAGTAGCTACGCGCACCTACAGTCAAGCTGAGTTGTACGGAGACACTATTTTTACAGCTTACAACAGCGCAATATATCTTCAAATTGATAAAAAAATAGGAAAATTAAATTTGTCCGCAGGAGGAAGATACGAAAGCAATACAATTCATTCACCTCGATACATTCCACTTTCGATTTTCAAAACCAAGTATGACACGATACCAACCGGCGTGGTCAGGGAAGCCAAACCTGTATTCAGGTTAGGTGCCAATTATCAAGTTGCAGATTATTCGTTTATCCGTGCTTCCATTGGGCAAGGATACCGTTTTCCTACCATAGCTGAAAAATTTATTACCACTCGGTTTTCATCTGCCGCTTTTGTAGTACCCAATACTAAATTAAGTTCTGAAACCGGATGGAGTGCTGAAATCGGGATAAAGCAAGGTATAGGATTCAGCAATTGGAAAGGTTACATTGATTTTGCTGCATTCGTCAATGAATACAGTGATATGATGGAGTTTGTATTTGTGCCTCAATATTTTGGATTTCAATCACAAAATATCGGAAATACAAGAATAAAAGGACTCGAAGCGACGCTTGCCGGACAAGGTAAAATTGGCAATGTTTCGCTAAGTATACTAAGTGGATATACGTTTATTGACCCAAAATACAAAGTATTTGGTGAAAGAGAAAAGAAGGATATTAGTGTCGACTACAATATACTAAAATACCGTTTTAAAAACAGCTTTAAGATCGATGCTGAAGTAAATTGGAAAGGGCTTGGGGCAGGATTTGCTTTGAATTACAATAGCAACATAGAAGCGATTGACAAGGTTTTTGAAAATATTATTCCGGGGGTGAAAGAATTCAGAGCTGCAAATACCAAAGGCGCGTTAGTGATGGATTTCAGAGTAAGTTATTCATTTTTAAAATTCTATAAATTTTCTTTTATTTTAAAAAATGCATCGAACGTGATCTATACTTTGAGACCAGCATTGCTTGAAGCACCCAGAAACGCCAATTTTAGACTGGATATAAAATTCTAAACAATGCCAATCATTGTCTCAAAATATAAAGCTCCCTATTTTTTCCGAAATACTCATCTGCAAACCATATATGCAGGCGCTATTAGAAAAGTACAGTCATTGCCTTATGAAACGGAGCGACTTGACACACCCGACGGCGACTTTCTAGATATAGATTGGCTTCGAAAGGGCAACAAAAAAGTTGTAATTATTACGCACGGGATGTGTGGAAACGCTCACGCTGATCTGGTAAAAGGAATTGCAAATGCCATGTCAGAAGTTGGATTTGATATTATTGCCATCAATTTCAGAGGCAGTGGCAAGGAATCTAATCGATCATTCAAGACATATCACAGCGGTGAGACCGATGACCTCAGGATGGTCATCAATACCATTGCTGCAAGGTCATTGTACCATTCGATATCACTTGCCGGTTATAGCCTCGGCGGAAATGTAATTCTTAAATATCTGGGTGAAGAAGGAAGTCTGCTACCCGGAGTAGTTAAAAATGCTGCTGTCATGTCGGTTCCTGTTGATTTAGTTGGAAGCGACCTTGAAATGAAAAAGTGGAAAAACAAGCATTACATTTTGAATTTCAATTTCGGAGTAAGGCGACTTCTGGCACCTAAAATTGAACAATTTCCGGATTTGCTTCATATGAAACACATTAAAAAAGCCAAAAACCTCAGTGATTTTGCTAATGTCTATGTGGCACCGGCGTTTGGTTTTAAGGATGCGGACGACTATCATACGAAGGCAAGTAGCCTACCCTATCTGCAGCATATTAAGGTGCCCACTTTACTCATTCAGGCGCAGGATGATACTATTTTGAGTGAAAGTTGCTACCCGTACGAAATAGCCAAAGCAAATCCCAATTTATTTCTTGAAATTACTACGAATGGCGGGCATGTCGGATTCGTCAGATTTGCAAAGGATCGGTTTTTATGGTCAGAATTAAGGTTTAGAGAGTTCTTGACAATTGAAAATTGAAAGTTGAAAATATGTGGCATTTTCAACTTTCAATTTTAATTTTCAATTATTTTCCGCGCGATTTCATCTCTAAACTCAATATAAACATCCTTCAAATCACTGGAACTATCCGTACCGTAATTGCACATTATCGCTAATGTAGCACTATGTTTAGAAAAATAATTTAAATCTGCCGTGTAAGCTAAATCCCTTCCCCTATGTCCATAAGCATAGTCAGTACTAGGATCGCCAATATCAATAAAATCTTTAAAACAAGCCACTCCCAGTAATTTGCGGGTTTCGATAGTCTTGTGAAATACAAGCATTTGATCTAATGACTGTTCATTCAACAATGTTTTATCTTGATACAGTGCCTGAATAAAAGTAGCGAGGTCTTCCACCGTCGAATAAATACCACCATATCCATTTCCACTTCCTGTATTCCAATTGGATAAGTTTAAAATTGAATTATTGTTATACAAATCGAAATAACCTTGCGCAATATTTCCAACAGGCAAATTTTCATGCCAATGATAGATCGTGCTATTCAATTTTAATTTGTCAATTATTTTTTCTTTGACATATTGATGATGTGGTGCAGCAGTTACTTTCTCGATAATCTTGCTCAGCAAGAGATAATTGGTGTTGGAGTACCCGGAATTATTGGCGGGGTCAAATTCAAAATCTGCTTTTTTATGGTAAACAAATTTTAACAGATCATCAGCGCTCCAAAATTTTGTAGGATCATTTAGCACTTGCAGATAAAAGCCTTGATCCGTAATAACATCAAAAAAACCAGTTGTGTGATTCAATAAATTACGAACAGTTATGGCTTTATCACCATTGCTATTTTATTTAAGATGTTGGCATCGATGTATTTCGAAATTGGATCATCCAAAGTCAACTTACCCTCCTCCTGCAGCTTTAATACAGCTACACCGATGATAATTTTTGTAATGCTTGCTGCCTTTGCGATGTGACATGGCGTCATTTGAATCTTGTTCTCAATATCGGCCATGCCGGACGAACCGATGTAAAGACCTCTTCCATCCTTTACATAAACATTGAGACCAGGTAGACCTTTTTGCGTATACTTATTTAGCAAATTTTGAAACTGCACACTTTTGGGATGGCTACTACTTGCAGGATTACTTAATACCGTACAAGTTCCAATTTTGGTATCTGAAATAATTTCTTTTTTACATGAAATCCAACTTGCGCACAATAAAGTTAATATGGTTATATATATATTTTTCATAATATTATACATTTTCTTATAATTTAAAAATGTTGTTTAAACCAAACTGTACACCCAGTTTAAGTGCTCCATTTGGCAGCAATGGCACATAGCCACTAACGAATGGTGTCTGAACCCAAATCTGATAATTTAACATGATTCGGATTGGGTTTTCATTGCTATTGATATTATAAGAAGTTCCCAATTCTGCTCCACCCATAAATTGCGGACGCATATAAACGTTTTGAATTTTGTATTGACCATCAGGCTGTAAAACAAGTTTCCGGCTTAATGGAAACTGACTCATGTAACCGGCAAGCAAACTGCCACGAAATGCGAATTTCCTGATATAGCGCTGGTAACCAAAATCAGTGTATAACTGCAGATTCTGACTTGCGAACTGATGATAATAATATCCAAGTTTTACGGTTTCAAACCATTTGCCTTTTGGATTTTCCTTCCATTTAAATTCGTAACCAAGAAGCAATCCCGGATGAATGGGTTGTCTGGCAACAGCAAATAAAGAAGCAGGTGGCAACAAAGTTGCATTATTAAAAACTTCTATACTGACAGGCCTTGACTTCCATTTTTGCCCGTATATCAATACAGGAAACAAGAGAAATACGATTACAGAATACTTAATCATAACTGATCATTTTTAGAGTCAAATAACACTAATAAATCAATCTTTTAATATGATAAAAATCACTTTCCGAATTGATAATTTTCATATACTCACCAACTGCATAAAATAATTTTGAAATCATTCTGAAATACATGATTTGTTTATTAAAATAATCTTATTACTTTTGGCGACATTAAACTGACATAGATGAGTAATTCAGGCGTTGCGCAACATCCTTATGGCTTGCGTTTTTTATTTTTGACTGAAATGTGGGAACGATTTGGCTATTACCTGATGATAGGGATTTTTACCTTATACATGGAAGATACTGCTAAGGGAGGATTGGGTTTTGCTACATCCAAATCAACTGACGTTTTTGGGACATTCATTGCATTGGCCTATTTAACTCCATTTCTGGGAGGTATAATTGCTGACAAATTATTAGGTTACCGAAGGTCGATTATCATTGGAGGTACACTCATGGGAATTGGCTACTGCTGTCTGGGTATTTCTGACAAAATTACGCAATTTTTCACCGGCAACATGGGCGTCGATACAAATACAGCTACCAACTATGCGCTGTGGTTTTCATTGATTATTATGGTAATCGGTAATGGATTCTTCAAACCCAACATTGCCACCTTATTGGGAAATCTATACAACGATCCTCAGTTCAGTGCTAAAAAAGATATCGGCTACAATATCTTTTACATGGGAATTAATATTGGAGCATTTGTCTGTAATTTTGCTGCCGCATTTATGCGCGGTCATTATGGTTGGTGGGCTGCATTTCTATGCGCAGGAATTGGGATGTTTTTGGGCGTGTTCACGTTTGTTATTGGCAATAAACACTATGCACATGCAGATGCAAAAAAGGTGCAGGTAGCTGGAGAGCAAAGTTTGCTTTCAACTTTGAGTGTCATACTGGTACCGGCAGTTTTATCAGGACTGATAGGTTGGTATATTCCCGGAAATATCTTTAGTTCGGATTCTACTGATGCTTTCTTATTTTTTACTATTCCGGTCATTGCTTATTTTTTGAATATCCTAAGAACTGCAGCGACAGAAGAGAAGCAACCGATCAAAGCATTGCTTTCTATTTACGCAGTTGCCATTCTATTTTGGGCCATTTTCAAGCAAAATGGCACTGCACTTACCGGCTGGGCAGAAAGGTACACCAACAGGGAAATACCGACCGCAGTGGTGCCCGCCGCAGAAGTTTTCGGATTTGCAGAAAATCTGAGCAACGCTACAGCGAACTATCCGAAATATGACAAAGCATTCCGCGCAGAAAAGGATGAAAATGGTAAGGTTGTAAAAACCCTCAGCACACACCCCTACTTTATCAATGCACCAGACAAACTACCGAATGATGGTCAAAAAATCAGCCTGATCTCTTCTGAAATTTTTCAATCCATCAATCCATTTTTTATCATTATATTTACTCCTATTGTAATCGCTTTCTTCGGATGGATGCGGCGAAAGTACAAAGAACCTACAACAGCGACAAAAATTGGTTGGGGACTGATGATTACATCTTTATCCTCGCTTGTGATGGTATTTGCCAGTTGGGCCTGCCACAATGGGCTGGAAAAGGCCTCTCCAATGTGGCTGGTAGGCACTTACGGTGTAGTAACAATTGGTGAATTATGTTTAAGTCCGATGGGTTTGTCCCTGGTATCCAAACTAGCTCCGGCGAGAATAGCTGCTCTCATGATGGGCGGATGGCAACTAGCAACCGCAATTGGCAACAAAATGTCAGGAGTACTTGCAGGATTGTGGAACAATTTTGACAACAAGGAATATTATTTCCTCATGAATGTCGGATTAACTTTCATCGCGGGCTTAATGATTTTTGCCATGTTAAAATGGTTGAATGAGGTCATCGCCAAACATGTAAAATAAAGTAGGATAAAGTGCATTAATTTATCTAAATTGTGGCTCACAATTATTTATTGGGGAGTGACATTATTTATGCAAACAGTTTATGTAT
>JBMOJB010000150.1:0-8979 GCA_049316985.1 Saprospiraceae bacterium
AGTTCATTTTCTGTTTATATTTGCATTTATAATAATTAACCCAATTTATATTTGTTAACAATAAAAATTAAACTTATGAAAAAAATTTACTTAATTTTTGGTTTAGCCATTGCTATATCTGCAAATTTAATGGCACAAACTAATCCAGCGATTTCAGCTTGCAAATTAAATAATGCTGGTGGTTTCAGATTAATCTACAACGACAACAAAAGCTGTAAGTCACAGTTGAAAACTTTTGCAAAACTTGGCTTCCACTCTGGTGTAACAATTGGCGCAGCCAAGTGGCAAAATGTTGTTCCGGCTGACAAAGATGGTTATATCCCGGGTATCGCCAAAGGTGCTGGAATATTTTGGGTTGATGTTCCTAATCCAAAGTCATATTACAGTGTTACTACTTTGCCTACAGAAATTAGCTGTGTGTTCAATCAGCATGCAGTTGATGCTACAACTCCTTGGGGAAATGAAGGAAAAGGCAAGGGTGTTGCTGACCCTACTGCTTGTGAAGATTTCTTCGTAACTATTTCTGGTCTGGCAAGCTGCACATCCAGAATCGAAGATGAATTGTTGGACATAAGCACTTCTTTGGCGCCAAATCCAATGCAAGATTTTGCAATTTTGACAATTAACGGTGGTAAAGAAAGCTACAAAGTGGACATTACGTCAGTAAGTGGTCAAATCGTACGTCAATACACTAATGTGTCTGAAACTTTAGTGATTGAGAAAAATGAACTTACAAAAGGCTTGTATTTTATCGTGATCAAAAACAACGATAATAAATTCCACACTCAAAAATTAATCATAGAATAAGTTAATAAAAATGTTTAATTGGCCTCCTATTTACATGTATGCAAATAGGAGGTTTTTTAATGCTCCTTATGATTTACGTTTACAATTTAAGTATCAGAATCTACCAGGTACTAATTCAATTTGCAGCATTATTTGGCAACAGCAAAGCCAGGTTGTGGCTGAACGGTCGTCAAAATGTTTTTGATATTTTGCAGAATAAGAGAATTGAAAAAGATAAATACATTTGGTTTCATGCTGCATCACTCGGTGAATTTGAACAAGGCAGACCATTAATCGAAAGAATAAAAGCCGAGTACCCTCACTACAAAATTGCACTTACTTTCTTTTCACCATCAGGATATGAGATTCGCAAAAACTATCCAATAGCGGATCTAATCCTATATCTCCCTATCGATACTAAACAGAACGCTACAAAATTTTTAGAATTATTAAATCCTAGCCTTGTCGTTTTTATAAAATATGAATTCTGGTACCACTATTTAAATGAAGCCATCAAACGAAATATACCTGTTATTTATATCGCTGCGCGCTTTGATAAAAATATGATCTATTTCAGACCTTATTTTACTTTATTCATCCCAATATTACAGAAAATATACCATTTTTTTGTTCAAAATGAAAGTTCTGCGAAAACACTGAATCTGTATGTAAACAAGAATAAATCTCAAAATATTACTATTGCCGGAGATCCAAGAATCGATAGAGTAGTGGGTGCTGCAGCAGAAACGATGAGCATCCCGCTGATAAATGACTTTTGCAACAATAGTAAAATACTGATTGCCGGTAGTACCTGGGAAAAAGATATTGAGATTCTAAAGGAATTGAAAATGCCAAAAGATTGGAAGATGATAATTGCCCCTCATGAAATTGCAGAAAAGAACCTCAAAACAATTGAGGGATACTGGGGTAAGACCGTTTGCTGCAGATATTCTGCACCGAATGCATCGTCAAAAGTACTGATTATTGATAACATCGGCATGCTTTCATCCATTTACCGATATGGAACGATTGCTTATATTGGTGGTGGTTTTGGTGCAGGAATTCACAATATTCTTGAACCAATGGCTTTCAACTTGCCTGTTATTTTCGGTCCAAAATACACTAAATTTGAAGAAGCAAATGAAATGATTCGACAGAACGCTGCTTTCTCTATTTCATCAGGTGATTCACTAAAGGAGACATTTTCACAACTAAATAAAAGTGAAATTTATAAGAACGCAGCAAAAAAAATAAATGAATATATGCTCGACAACCAAGGCGCAACAAACAAAATCTTGGATTTCTGTAAATTGAATCTACTGCATTAATACCCAGTGGATTCTTTTAAAATCCTGTGTTCAACCATCCAGAATCCGGCAAAAGCAATTATAGAAAGTAATGCCATCAAAAACCAAAGCAAATTAAAACCAAAATGAGCGACTACTTGTGTTCCTAGCCAAGGAGCGATGACATTTGCTATCGAATATGACATCGTGTAATAAGCGATATAACGGCCCTGATTATGATCAGGAGAACGGAACGAAACCCAGGTAGAGCTAAATGGCATTACAAAAATTTCCCCAAATGAAATAATCACCATATAAGCAATAGCCCAAATCAAAATGTACTCAGCTGGAAAAATCAGCAATAAGTAAGAAACTCCATACAATAAAATTCCAACCCTGATCATCCACATTGTTTTTCTTTTGCCATCTAAGAGAAAAATCAAGGGTAATTCTACAAGCATTACTACGGTTCCATTGACTGCTGAAACCAAGCCGATTTTTGACTCATTCCAACCATAAATCTGCTTAAAAAAAGGAGGAATAGTCCATAATATCTGCATGAAAACCACTGCACCTAAAAAAGTAAAAAAGAGAAACCAAATAAAATTCGTATCCTTGTGAGCAACAGTATTAAAACTTATCTCTTTATTTCCTGTAACTACTTTATTAGACCTTGACTTATCTTCAGGCGGTAAATATATAAGCAACAATACCGCTGCAAAAAAACAGGATAAAGCATCACATATGAAAATCCATTTCCAACCGAAACCAATGATTATTCCTCCAAAAATTAAAGCCAAAGAAACCGCCAAATTTATAAACACTCGATAAAGTGAAAAAGAACGAACGCGAATTTCATCATTACTATTCATTCTAATGGATACCGATGAGGCTGGACGAAAAGCCTCCGATATACAATTAAGAATAAATAGGGTAGTGCACATTGGCCAGAATCCTCTGATGTTCATAGCCAACAATAATACTAGCCCGGTAGCAATTAATGTACTTAACATTACCAGACGATATCCAAATCTATCCGTAAATTTTCCTCCCAAAAATGCACCGAAAATTGCACCCATTCCATAACTAGACATGACAAATCCTGCTTCTTGAATGGTAAAATGGAGGTTTTCTGTTAAATACAAAGTCAAAAAACATATAACCATGGCTCCACTCCGATTGATCAGACTAATGCCTGATAACAACCATACTTGAGAGGGAATGCCACTAAATGCGTTTTTTATAAGAGAAATCAAAAGAAGAGATTTAGTAGAGTTTCTTATTGCGACAAAGATATTAATTTGAGATAAAATGAAAATTTATTCATCTATATATTATTTTAGCGCTGTGAAATACTTAATTTTATTCCTGGTTTGTTTCTTTTATCACCTCTGTTTAGTATCAGCAACTGCAAAAGCTGATACCACTGATATCTTATTGATCGTAAATGGCTATTGGGGAAAACAAAAATATTCACCCAGCAAATGCAATTTAAAATGTTACTGGCAATACGATTCTATTCAATCCAAACCAATCGACAAATGGAATTACAACCAGCATCAGGTAAAGCTATTTTTCGCGCAGACTGCTCAATATTTTAATACTGATAAATTTGTATTTATTGATGGAGGAAATTTCACTGTTAATAAAAAAGCAAAAATAAGAGCAAAAAGGGGGTACAGGTTTGCCAAAAGTAACCTATCAGAATTGATTATGGACTGTGATGACAAGACACTCATCCGATTCCATTTTTTAACCCACAGCATGGGAGCAGCTTACGCAGAAGGATTGATTAAATATATAATTAGCAATAATATGATGGTCGGCAAAGTACTTCACCTGGCGCCATCAGAAGCTTCAGATATCAGAACTTTCAGAAATGCTTATGGACCAAGCAAACGCATTCAGATCATTTCGGAATCAGATAAAGTTGTAAAAATGGTCAATCGCTGGCATTTTTACAGAAAAGACAATGTAGTAGCTCAAATAAAAGATACAGACCTTTTTGCGTGCTTTTATGAAAGTGAAGTTACCAGGCCACAGGCAGGCGATATCCAGCATGCATTACATATGAGAAAACTAGCGTACGATATTATATATGATATTGAAAAAATTAATTTTTGTGGAGATGAAAACTGTATCATACTCGAAGAGCTGAGCAATAAAATTCCATACCGGAAAATTTGCAAAGACGGTGTCTGTGCACAATTCATACCTAAAAAAGGATATTTTATCAAGATTTGACAATTTATGTAGTTCTATTTATAATTTGCCTTATAATTAAAATTATGTTAAATAGATAATTTAACTTCCAACCACGGGTAAAGATCCTCAACAATTAAACAAACATACATACAATCGCATGCAACTTTTCAAATTTGGATACGTAAAATATTCCATTAACTAAAAAAACTTTTATTGAATGGATAATCAACAGAATCAATTTAATGTTGAACTTTCGGAAGAAATGGCAGATGGTACCTACGCAAATCTGGCTGTAATCTCCCACTCCCCTACTGAATTCGTGTTGGATTACATCCGCGTAATGCCCAATATGCCAAAGGCAAAAGTGGTTTCCAGAATAATTCTCACTCCTGAACATGCTAAAAGATTATTACAAGCCTTGGCTGATAACGTTAGGAGATATGAACAACAGTTTGGCGTCATTAATGACAATGGCGGAAGCGGTTTTCCTCCAATGAATTTTAACACTCCAACTGCTCAGGCCTAATATTTATCTTGTATATAAGATACTATATTTCAATAGTTTGTAAAATATATTTCATTTTTATTTCAGAAAATGGTGTTTATTTTACAGACTATTTTTATTTTTGGCCAAATCTAATCATTAGTGAAAAACATCTTGCCAGTTCTGTTTTCTGTCTTTATTTTGGTTATTAGCTTTTATGCTGACCAAAACAGAACATCTATGCAGCATACTAAGTATCGCTTTCCGCTTTCAATCGTCTACAAATGCGGAGCTCATTCTGATGGAAAACAAATTCAAGCTGTGCCATTCAAGTCGACATATCGTGCAAAAAATCTTGATTCGATCGGTACTTTTCCTTTTGTTGATCCAGGATTTGTACGAATGCTCGACTTTCACGAGCAATTCCTAAAAAAACAACCCCGTAAAGAATATAAAATTGACAGGCTAAGTTTTAGCAATACTGATCTGCTTAAAGTTGTACAAATTTTTAAAAACTATCAATATTCTTTTCCTGCTGATCTTGGAAATAAATTTGATTTCTATCAGATTAAGGGAGAAGACAATTTAGGAAATGTTAAATTTTCAGCATATTACACCCCTATTGTCAAGGCTAGCATGATAAAAACATCCGCATACCCTATCGGCGTGTATAAACGACCAACAAGCAAAGACGAAGTCGATGTTCTAAATATTCGGAATGGTGAACTGGAAAATAAAGGACTTGCAATCGCTTATGTGCAGAATTTACAAGCACTGCGAATGCTTAGTCTTGAAGGTGCGGGCATACTTGAATTCGAAAATGGCCAGTTCAAACATATTGCTTATCATGACAAAACTAGTAGTGATCATTTTAGCGATGATTCTAAAATTACAGAAACAGCGACAGATGCAAACGGAAGCTCAATCTTAAGAAATACAAAAATATCCTCTTATCCTTTTTTTATTGAAGTCGATAAAAACAAAGTCAGTTCTGCTGGCACACCGCTGGAACCTTGGTCTACAATTGCAGTAGATGGAAGTGTTATCCCAATAGGCGCTTGTTTGTTATCAGCAACACCTGTTGTAGAAGAATATGAAAAACTAAAACATCATGCCTTGCAGTACGTTCTGGCCGGTGACACCGGCGAAGCGATTAAAGGCACAGGAAAAATTGACTATTATGTCGGTGCCGGTGATAAAGCCGCTGAATTTGCGTCAAATCTGCATCATTATGGTCAATTATGGCTAATTTTACCCAAGAAGCAAAAGCAACGACACCATTTGTAATCGTATTATTCACGAAAATATTCCACAACACCTTATATAAATTATGAAACATTACTTCATCTTCGCGGCTACCATTTTTTTTCTTTCTTCTTGTGTTTCGATGAAAAAATACAAAATTCTTCAATCATCTTTGAAAGATATGGAATTTAACAGCCAAACAGACAACAAGAATTACCATTCTGAAAAGGAATCATTGGAAAACAAAAACCGTTCATTAGTCGCTTCTTTTGAGCAACTCAATTTAGAAATGACTGACCAAAAAAGCAAATATGACGCACTGCAGAAGGACAACGAGGAAATTCTTAAAAAATATGAAAAATTGTTAGAGCAGAATCGCACTGTCCTCAATTCAGCTTCAACAGAGAAAGAGGAATTGTACTCGCAACTAATTAAACAAAATAAGGAACTTGAACAAAAAGAAAAAAAACAGAAAGAGCTGGATAACGAGCTGAAGAGAAAAGCCGGTGAACTGGACAATGCTGCAGAGGAACTTGATGCAAAAGTAAAAAAGATTAACGACTTACAAAGCATCATTGATTTACAAAACAAAAAATCGCAGGAGTTGAAGTCCAATCTTTCAACAGCACTTAAGGGGTTTTCTGATACCGACCTCAGCGTTAGGGAAAATAATGGCAAAGTGTATGTATCCCTAAGTCAAAATCTTCTGTTTGCTAGTGGTAGTGATAAAATTGATCCAAAAGGACAAAATGCAGTAAAACAATTAGCAGGCATTCTAGCTCAAAATCAAGATATTGATATTCTGGTTGAAGGGCATACAGACAACACCGGAACTCCTGAACTGAACTGGGACCTGAGTACAAATAGATCATTGGCCATTGTTAAAATTCTTACTGCTAATAAAATAGAAGGAAAGCGAATCACAGCAGCAGGTAGAGGCATGTATTCTCCAATTCAAGCCAATGACACACCTTTAAACAGATCGTTAAATCGTCGAACTGAGATCATACTTGCACCCAAATTAGACGAATTGTATAAATTATTAAAATAGACCTGCTCATGCTCCCAGATCTAAGGGGCGGTTTATACTTTCTTCCAACGAAATGAAAGTCTCTGTTCGCTGAATACCACTGATTCGCTGAATTTTATCATGTAACACGGAACGCAAATGATTGGTGTCTCTACAAATTATCTTCGCAAAAATACTATAGGTACCAGTTGTATAATTGGCGCCAACTATTTCCGCAATGCTTTTCAATTGTTCAGAAACTTCGTCATATAGAGAACTTTTATCTAAGTAAATGCCTAAGTAAGCGGTAATGTCATACCCCAGTTCTACGTAGTCGATGATCAAACCCGAGCCTTTAACTATGCCAAGGTCCATCAACTTTTTCATTCTTACATGAACTGTTCCTCCGGACACATGTATCATTTTAGCAATTTCGGTATAAGGCAAATTAGCATCCTTCATCAATAGGGATAAAATTTGTCGGTCGACTTGGTCAATTTCTACGTGGCGAATGGGCATACAAACATATTTAATGGTAAAAATATAAAAAATTGCATAATTTCTTGATTTCAAGTAATATTTAGGGGAACTTTGCGGTCAACAATTTATCAATAGTAAGTATCTATGAAAAAGCATTTTGAATCTGAATTTGTCTACAAAACCTCTCGTTCAGGTGGTGCCGGCGGACAAAATGTTAACAAAGTTGAGAGTAAAGTTGAGGCTGTTTGGAACCCTTCTTATTCAAAATTATTGACAGAAAATGAACTGCATCTTATCCAACACAATTTATCAGCCAAATTTGATAAAGAAGGCAATATCAGCTGTACGTCACAAGTTTCTCGTAGTCAACTTGAAAATAAACAGTTTTGCATACAAAAATTAAATGATCTTATTGCCAAAGGGCTGCTCAAAGTACACAAAAGAAAAATAACTGCAAAGCCTGCTGCAGCAAGGGAAAAAATGTTGCGTTTAAAGGCAAACAGATCACATATCAAGTCCATGAGACAACGTCCAAATTTATCAACTGAAAATTAAGAAATAGCTGAAAACTATTTATCTTTGCCATATATTAATTTAAACAAAATATGAAAAAAATAGACATTTCTTTTGGACTGGCGATAGTTCTTATTTTAGCAGCGGCGGCAACCCGTTTTTTACCGCATCCGCCCAATTTTACTGCTGTTGGTTCATTGGCTTTATTTGGTGGAGCTTACTTCTCTAGAAAAAACCTTTCATGGCTTATACCTTTCACTACCCTGTTTATAAGTGATATTATTCTAAACAATCTGGTTTATCATATAGACTTCACCTGGTATTCATTGGGTACTTACCTCGCATTCGGCCTGGTATTTTTGATGGGAAAATTGATTTCATCAAAGATTTCAGTACAACGTATTTTATTAGGCAGCGCTGCAGCTTCTTTGGTTTTTTTTCTTGTTACCAATCTGTTTTCATGGCAGTACTACCCTTTTTATACAAAAGATATGGTGGGTCTGATACAATGTTATGTAGCTGCTTTACCATTTTTCTGGAATACAATTGCCGGTGATCTTACATTTTCAATGGTAATGTTTGGCATATATTATTTGAGTCTTAAACAATTTAAGCTCACAGAACATCGCGCCATATAGTTGCGATGAGTATCCCGAAAAAAATGACCTTGCAGCTTAACTACAAGGTCATTTTTATTTCTACAAAAATTTTTTCTGAATGCTATGCTTCCGCATGAGTTGTATTAAAATAAAATAGCCACTGAAATACAGAAAAGACCTTCAGTGTCTCCGTGGCTATTTAAAAGAAGCTTATCTATCTGCAATGTGAATTATATTAATGTATCCCGGCAGTAGAGACATGGAAAAGGACCTTCGCGGCTAGGTGGCTAGTAATAGAAAAAAGCAGTTCCCACGAATGGAGGGCACTGAAAAAGTTAGTGATTTTAAAAGACAATTGTAAAGCGGTTAAGT
>JBMOJB010000151.1:0-8969 GCA_049316985.1 Saprospiraceae bacterium
ATTTTTTACGCACTTCCCAAAAAAATATAGATTCTAATTAATCGAACTCAGGTTTTTAATACTTGTATCATCAATTTTCTCTAGAGTGAATGGACAAGATAGAACTTGCGCCTCTGCAGAAGTTCTTAACTACCAGCTTGAGCATCTTCCTGAAATGGTAGCGCAACGCCAGTTAATCGAAAAACAAACAGCAGAATTCATAAACAAAGCGCAAGCTGATAATAGAGGTATTATTACCATCCCGGTTGTTTTTCACATCGTATGGAGATCTTTCAACGCAGTAGAAAATATTAAAGACGAGCAGATAATCTCTCAAGTTGAATCGTTGAATAAAGATTTTTCAAAGTTAAATACCGATATTACGAAAGTACCTGCCGCTTTTAGATCACTAGTTGCGGACATAGGAATCAAGTTTGAATTAGCAAAACGTACTCCTTGGGGAGCTCCATCCAATGGCATCAATCACTACCAATCTTCTCGAACAGCATTATGGGCGCCAAATGACGATATTAAGAACAGCAGTAAGGGTGGAATTATGGCATGGGACAGTAAAAAATACCTCAATGTGTGGGTTTGTGCTTTAGATGCGAATGTTTTGGGGTATACACAGTTTCCAGGTGGTCCAGTTGCAACAGATGGTATTGTTTTGGACTACAAAACTGTTGGCCTTGGTGGTTCAGCACTACCTCCTTACAACAAAGGAAGAACTTTAACGCACGAAGCAGGTCATTGGTTCAACTTATACCATCTTTGGGGTAATGGTACATGTGGAGAAGACATGGTCTCTGATACGCCTAAACAAACTGAGGCTAGCTACGGTTGTCCGAAATTTCCACAATTGAACAATTGCATAGGTACAAATAATGCAAAGATGACCATGAATTTCATGGATTACACCAATGATGAATGTATGTTCATGTTCACCAATGGACAAAAATTGAGGATTCAGGCTTTATTTGCTCCTGGTGGTGCACGTGAATCCTTGTTGAGTTCTGACGCATTAACAGCAGCAAAGTTAAATGCAGTTTGTGAAAAACCGGTCTTGCTTCCTGTTACGGAGCTTTTCTCTGGTTCTGCAATGATAAATTGGACTCCCTCCCTAGGCTCGACTACATTTAATTTCAAATATAAAGCAACTACAACTAGTAGTTGGCAACAAAGTACCGCAAGTTCTTCTTCAGTGACTTTAAACGGCTTGATTCCTAACACAGAATACGAATACCAGGTTCAAGCAGTTTGTTACGGAACTCCGGGTGATTTTACCACATCTGCTAAATTTAAAACTCCTGCATCACAGTCTTGTGGCACAGCCCAAGCAATACGATTTACCAATTTGACGCACAAAGGCGTTCAGGTTAGTTGGGATGTTGTACCGGGTGCCACTCAATATCGGATACAATTAAAAAGACAATCAGTAACTAACTGGACAACTTATACTTTGAAAGCTTCAACGTGTTTCCTCAGTGTTGCAGCGGCTACTACCTATCAAGTGCAGGTTGCCGCAATTTGTGGAACCTCGGTAGGGACATACAGCAGAGTCAGTACATTTACTACCCCTAAAACACCGGTAATTTGTCCGGACAACTTCGAGAATACTGGTAATAATACTTTAACAACAGCTAGTGTCGTCAATGTAAATACTGCAATAAATGCTACTATTGCCAGTTCCACAGATGTAGATTGGTATACATTTAGTAATAGCGCTTTACTTCCTTTCATTCAGGTTTCTTTGACAAATCTTACTGTTAATTACGGACTAAAACTTTACTCAGAGGCTGGAATCCTTCTGGCTACTTCTGATAATATTAATAATTCTAGTGAAATAATTCGATACAATACCGGAATAATTGGAAAGTATTATATTCAGGTATTTAATGTCAACGGGTCCAACGATAATTTTAATTGCTATTCCTTAATCGCCAATACAAGAAATACCAGTTATGGCGATGGGTCCAAAATTGCTGGTGGGAACAATGATCCAATTATCGTTTTTAATGAAGAAAATGAAGACAAAATTTTGAGATGGGACTTAGGAAACGGCGTGAACGATTCAATTGAGATATTAGAAGAAGATAGCAGTGTAATGCCAAGCTATGAATTTAGTGTGTTTCCAAATCCTCTAACAGAAAATGCTTCAGTAAAAATTATAAAATTCAGTGATCGTGAAACTAACTTTGAAATAGAAGTTATTGATGTTATGGGTAGAGTGGTTTTTCAAACTAACTTGATAGCGTTTTCTCAGATTGAAGTGCAGCCATTGAATTTATCCAATTTTGAAAATGGAATGTACATTATTAAAGTCAGCAGCGATAATCAACAAATGGCTCAAAGAATAATCCTCTATAGATAGAAAGTAATGATGTTAATTGTCAAAATGGCTGAAAGTGTAAACTTTCGGCCATTTTTGGTTTTAGTGAATAGATTGCAACAAAATGCTTTGCTTCAGGAGTAGGAATACTCAAGTATATCTATTTTATATTAATTAAAAGTTAAAATAATCTTTTTTAGGAATGATTTTCGTTTCTACTCTGATTCTTTGAATCAATGGACTAAGTGCTTAATTTAGGTTTTAATAGAATATATTATGGAATAATCAGTATAATCAGCAATTAAATTCCGAAAATTGACAATTATTGTCACGGTCGTCAAAATGCAATTCTAAAATTTGAAATTTTTGGTTTTTTTGTTTCTAAAATTTATTAGATTTCATATTATCTTTGCACCGGGAGTGAAAATATTTGATTTTGATTCCTAAATGTTAAAAATATTATTGATTTCATTCCTAAATTAGTTAAAATGAGTATTACGCGTTTTTCTGCCTTGGATATTCTTAGTACCCGCTCGAATCTGGACCTAAATATTCCTGAGCTACCCAGCCAAAATATTGCTTCGTTTTTCGGAGAAAATGTATTCGATGAGAAAGTAATGAAAGAATACATGCCTGAAAAGGAATTTCTAAATATTATGGCTACGATTCAAGGTAGAGCAAAGTTGACACATGAAGTAGCCGAGGTTGTGGCTGATGCCATGAAACGTTGGGCGATGGAAAGAGGTGCAACGCATTATGCGCACTGGTTCCAACCGTGGACAGGTAAAACAGCAGAGAAACACGATTCATTTTTTAATTTGACGCCGGATGGTACAGTAGTTGAAGAATTTGGTGCCAGTGCCCTAGTGCAGCAGGAACCTGATGGATCTTCGTTTCCCAAAGGAGGTCTTCGGTCAACTTTTGAAGCGCGTGGTTATACGGGTTGGGATCCTACTTCACCTGCTTTTTTGATTGAAACTGCCGATGGTATAACGCTTTGTATTCCAACTATTTTTATTACCTACAATGGGGATGCACAAGATTTCAAATTGCCTTTGCTGAGATCTATCGCTTTTCTTGAAAATGCGGCTTTGCCGGTTTGTCAGTGGTTTGAAAAGGACGTAACGCGTGTATACACTACTTTAGGTTGGGAGCAAGAGTATTTCCTGATTGATGAAGCATTCTATAATGCACGTCCTGATTTAGTAATGACGGGACGTACACTTCTTGGTAAATATTCAGCAAAGAACCAGCAGTTAGAGGATCATTATTTTGGCTCTATACCTGAACGTGTCTATGCATACATGAGGGATTTTGAAACTGAATGCCATAAATTAGCCATTCCTCTTCGCACACGTCACAACGAAGTAGCTCCGGGACAGTACGAAGTGGCACCTGTTTTCGAAGAATGCAATGTAGCAGTCGATCACAATACTTTGCTGATGGATGTTATGGAAAGAGTAGCGAGAAGACATAAATTAAAAGTTCTGTTGCATGAAAAACCATTCGCGGGTATCAATGGTAGTGGCAAACACAACAACTGGTCAATGTCAACCAATACCGGTAAAAACCTTCTTAGTCCCGGAAAAGAGCCGGCAAAGAATTTGCGCTTTTTGACATTTTTTGTTAATACAATTATGTCGGTTTATGAACATGCAGATTTGTTAAGGGCATCAATAGCTACTGCCTCTAATGACCACCGACTAGGCGCGAATGAAGCTCCGCCGGCAATAGTTTCTGTCTTTATCGGACAAGAGATGTACAATTTATTGAACCATATTGAAAAAGGCAAATCTGCAAAAAATGATATCAAACAAGTTTTGGATCTTTTAGGTAATTTACCTGATTTGGAGCAAGACAATACCGATCGAAACCGCACATCGCCATTTGCATTTACAGGTAATAAATTTGAAATCAGAATGGTCGGATCTACTGCTAATTGTGCTCAGCCAATGACTACTTTGAATACAATGATGGGTGATCAGTTGCTGAAATTCTATACAGAAGTAGAAAAAATGGCTTCTCGTGGTAAAGACAGAGATGAAGCTATTCTAGTGGTTATCAGAAATTACATCAAGAAATGCAAATCCATTATTTTTGAAGGAGATGGTTATTCCGATGAGTGGAAAGAAGAAGCGACAACAGTGCGCGGATTCAACAACAGTACAACAACTCCAACCGCTTTAGATGCTTACATAGACGAAAAATCTGTCAAGTTATTCACTTCGACAGGTGTAATGAATGCTCGCGAATTGCATGCTTTTCACGATGTTTTATTAGAAAGTTATAGTCTGAAAATTGATATTGAATCAAAAATGCTGGAAGAATTGTGCTTCAACTATGTCTTGCCCGGTGCAGTGCAATTTCAAACTCAATTGGCGGAAAATATTAATTTATTGAACAAAGCAGGTTTGGATAATGTAACAACTTATCAAACGGAAACAACTAGAAAAGTGGGTAAACTGATTGAAAAGATTTACGAGACGGTTGAAAAGATGAAAGAAAATCGGGAAAAAGCACACCATGCGGGTAATACACGAAGTAACGCAATCGCATTCTGTGATACCGTAAAGCCTTTGATGGAAGATATACGCGATTATGCCGATGACCTCGAGCATTTAAGTGATGATAAATCCTGGAGCTTAGTCAAATACCGCGAAATGCTATTTTTAAGATAATTACACTAGGTTTCTTAATAAAATAATCCCGGTCAGTTTCCTGTACCGGGATTTTTTGTTGTTGCATGAAAAACTGTGATAAATCTAATTCTTTGCCCTATATTCCAAGTTTCAGTAAAATAACAGTGGTCTTTACCAAAATTTCTTCAGTAAGGTTTAATTCTTAGACTTTTCAGCGTCTTTGTTAATTGTAGCAGTCTCCGGCAAACTTATGCTCAGCGGTTTAGCTTCTTCAACTACAACTATTGATTTGTCATCAGTGACAATAGCCGTTTTTGGGTTTTTGTCAATTCTCCAGTCAAATTCTACTTGAGCAGCCCCTTTGATGATATCAAATTCTAAAGTGACCAAGTCAACACCAGTAGCGTTGATCGGTAAGCCCCTTAATTCGGATTTACCGTAATATGCGGTATTTACTGAAATGATTCCTGTTTGCATGTTGCTACCCATCAACGTTGTTTCCCCAAAAACTAAAGCGGGAAATGCATCAAATACTATCCGAGGATTTGAGAGATTTTCGACAGGATAATTGAATCTTAAATTATTGGGACCGATATTAAACGTTCGGTTTGCACTCATTTTAATAGAAAACCTGAATTTGGATCCGGTAATAGTCGGTTCAGCAAATGACAGCGTGCACTGAGCAAAACTTTGCAAACTACTCAGCAGCATAAATAGAAAAAATACCTTTTTCACGAATTAAATTTTAGGATATAAAATAAATAAAAATGCGCCACAAATATAGTCGGTGGGACAAATAAATGTGGCGCATAAATCATATTTTTTTTAATCTAGCTCCTGGTATTTACCATTATTGGATTCCCAGCTGATTGAATCGATTGCATCTATTGAACCATCCATATTATAATCTGAGTTTAAGATATAATCGTCAAATAGTCCATTTTCCTGCTCCCAGGTAATGGTATCAATTGAATCAACCGATCCGTCAGAATTCGCATCGCCTGCTACCATGACTTTTACCGTTGTTGAGCCTGCAGCATCATTCACCGGATAAGCACCATTCAATGGTACAGAGCCGTTGGTGAAGTTCAGTGCAGTGCTGGTATTAGATAATGCAAATGTGTTCAAAGTCCTGAAGCCAAGGTGATTGCGATGGCGAACAGCAACAAAGTAGTTACCTGCAGGTGCATTGAATTGAACAGCAGAAACGCCATCCATGCCAACTATATCGCCATCTTTTTGAATTAGACCAACTTTTGTGTGCGTCACTGTACTCGCACCTGCAGTTCCCTGACGCAATTCAAGGAATACCCAGTCTACTATTGCATTGTTACCCGTTACAGCTAATACGGCCGGGCTTACAGTTGCCAAAGGTCCGCTATTATAGTGCGTATACGCACTATTGAAGGCTCCAGGTGTGGCATATGGATCTGATGTAGGGAAATTGGTAAGATTTTTTACATAATCATCCATCAAACCAGTGGTTGCTACTGCATGGCTTAAAAATGCTTTTGCATTTACGCGTGGACATGAATTTATCGTCGCAACTACAGGAACACGTGGTGATGCACAACCGGTGGTTACTTTCCAATCATAGAAATAATAATAGTATGTTGCCGTTGCTCCGCCTGAATATGCGGAAGTAATACTAGCTACACCAGGTATGGTATATGGATATGTATAACCGGTAGAAACCTCTCTAATAAATCCTGTGATACCACCACCACTGGCCGAAGTAAATACCAATCTGTGAGCTGTTCCAATCGGCACATTGAAATTCAAAGGAACCAACGTTTTTATACCCGGTGAAACCGATGTAGCTAATGAAACGGTAATGCTTTGAAGAACTGTTCCAGCTGAGTTTTGCAGGGCAATTGTTGCAGTAACATTTCCACTTGGCGTAGTAGCAACTGGATATACTGCGACAGATTCCAGCGTAAATGCGGATAAGGCATCGAATGCTAAACCAATATTGGTGTAACCAGAATTAGTTGTGGCGCCGACTCTGTTGGCAAGGCCCAAATCTTGCGTACCACCTCCTCCTTCAACGGATTCAACGTAGTAGGTTTTTGATGCCCCAAGCGCAGGTGTAGTAAATGCATTTCCAGTTTGAAGTGCCGTGCCTCCGGTTGCGACATCATACCACTTAATCGTACCGCTTCCCGTAGGAGTTGCAGATAAATTAAGGGTTGTATTCGGACAAGATGTAGCTCCAGTAGTTGTTGCGACAGAAGGATTATTTACCAGCAAAAAGTAGCTTGGCTCTGCGCAAAGATTGGCATTATCATCATAAACCTTCGCTTTGTAATAGGTGCTACTTGATATGGAAGGGGTAGTAAATGTAACGCTATTGGCTCCTGATATTAAATTATAGGTAGAACCATTCGCGGAATCATACCATTCAAAGGTTGCTGTACCATAGCCAGTTGTTGGTGTTAGTTTCATATCTGACGTTCCACTTAAGCAAAGTTCTGCTCTCGAAGAACTAAGGGTTGGTGTCGGCAAGACATTCATCGATACATCCGCAATATTTGCACATTGTGTACTTGAATTGAGGGCGGTTGCATTGATTACTTCATTTCCGGCCGTTGTAGATCTGAAATAAACCGTGCTGGCTGTTCCTCCTGCATAGGCAGTTGTAGCAGCAGGGTTGGTATATAGATTAGTAGTTGCAGACCAGGTGTAATTATCGTAATCCGGAAGATTCGAAGTCACCGAAAGTGCCTTTATACCATTGTTGCAGATTGTCTGACCCGCTGTTACGGCAAATGCTGGCGGTGGAGTAACCGTGGCTGTCACCGCAGTTCTTGGGCTTTCACAGCCTATAGCATAGGTGAACTCGGTAATTGCAATACTTGAAGCTTCCGTCCAGATGTCTTTCGGCGCCGTGGTATTTAGTGGGAACTGCATTCCCAACCTGTATACGGTCACCGGTGTGGTTCCAAGTGTCATGGTAGGTGCAGTAGGTCCATAAGAGCAGACATTTCCTCTTTGGCTGAAAATTCCAATAATATCTCCTGCATTTATCGGAATATCTACAGCTACTGCTGTTGTTCCTGGTACTGCCTGTGCCAGATAAAGTGTGGTGAAGGCATTGGTTACTGTTGCATAAGCCGGCGGATTTGCAGTGAATTTCATAACCGCAAAGCTTTGATCCGTACCGGTTGTTACATTGGATGGTACCTTTAGACTCTTGATTTTAAATGCAAAAGGAGCAGTAAACCACATACCTCTTACATTTCCGGTGTAAGTACCGGTTGGTGCAGGTAGCGTTGGTGTTACTAAACCTCCACCGCCTAAATTGGAGCTAACGTAGAAATCTGTTGTGCCAGTAATTATCGGAGTTGTAAATGTCGGTCCGGTACCTATCGGAGTTCCTCCAGTCGAATTAGAATACCAGCTAAGGTTTTCAAGTGGACTTCCTGCTGTTGCACTTAAATTGACCGTACCAGCACCACAACGTGTTGCTCCTGTTGAAGTAGCCACGGAGGGAGCATTGATGAAGATCTCTTTTGCAGATGAAAGGACACCCGGTGTACTAAGGCAAGTCAGGTTGCATTTGAAATATCTGTCACTAATTGCATCCACTAATACTGAAGTAGTAGCTCCTGTTGCTCCTGAAATATCTGTAAAGGTAGTGCCATTGCTTGATGACTGCCATTGGTAATCCAGGCCGCTAGGTGCGGATGGTTGTCCATTTACGAGACTTAAAGTTACATTGTCGCTAAAACAAACACTATCCGACGAAGCTTTAATATCAATACTTAATGGTACTTGATTGACTGTTACTTTGACAGTGTCAATATTTCCACACAATGTGCCTGGATCCGTCGCCGTAACAAAATAAGAAGTAGTAGTTGCCGGATTAGCAGTTACTGTTGCTCCCGTTGTTGCGCTAAGTCCGGTAGCAGGTCCCCAGGCATATGTGTAATTCGCGTTATTGCTGGTTACTGTAAGTGGTGTGCCTGTTCCGTTACTGCAGATGGTTACATCCGGAGAAGCGGCAATGGCATCTGCTGTTG
>JBMOJB010000152.1:0-8880 GCA_049316985.1 Saprospiraceae bacterium
GAATTCATTTTTTTTCGTAAACCTAATTCACTTTCCATTCCAGTCCCAGTCTTTCTAATTCCATAATGAAATCACTGCTTGCGGCATTTACTTTCTTTTTGGAAGCTACGAAGGGCAGACTGTTTCTGTTGGTAAAATCAATTAATGTAATTTTAAATTCGTTTTTACCTTTGTACTTGGTGCATAATTCATCCAATTCTCCAATCAAGTCGTTGCTGATCGAAGTGATTGGAATTTTAATGCTGATGGCTTTGCAGAGTGTTTCCGCAATATCAGCCAAATGCTTGACTTCAACAATTTTGAAATTCCAGTTTTCTGAATTCCACTTTTTCTCCCAGAATCCGGTTATAAAAAGCGCGGCTCCTGTTTCGAACTGGTGTTTAAATTTCTGATAATCTTCGCTGAAAAGGGTGATTTCCAGCGATCCATTGTAATCCTGTATCACAAAACGTCCCCAACCCGTTCCTTTTTGACTAATCCTGTGGTCGACGCTCATCACGTAGCCGGCAATTTTTGCTCTTTCGGTTCGTCCCTGCCAGGTCGGTAAATTTTCAAGTGATGAATTGGTGAAACTCTGGATTTCAATTCGGTAATCATCGAGAGGATGTCCGCTGATATAAATTCCAGTAACTTCTTTTTCTTTTTCCAATTTCATCACGAGATTCCAGGGCTCTATTTTCGGCAGCAATGGTTCCGGTACAGAAACGGTCGATGCGATGGCGCCAAATAGCGAATTCTCTGTGCTCTCCTTTTGGGTCTGGTAAGCTCCCGCCCATTTGATCAAATGTTCAATAAACGATTCATATCTGTCGCTGGGTGTCAGGAATTGAGCGCGGTGCATATCTTCGAAAAGGTCGAAAGCTCCCGCGAATGCAAGGCTTTCCAGTACTTTCTTGTTGACAGTGCGAAGATTTTGTCGTTTCATGAAATCGAAAATATTCAAATATGGCCCATTTTCTTTGCGTTCTTGAATAATATTCTCCACTGCAATTTCACCAACACCTTTTATCGCGCCGAGTCCATATCGAATTTCTCCTTTTTTATTGACCGTAAATACCAAGCCCGACTCATTGACATCAGGACCTTTTACCGGCACATTTATTTTCCTACATTCATCCAGGAAGAAGGTGATTTTTTCAATATTGCTTTGGTTGTTGGTCAATACCGCTGCCATGAATTCTCCCGGATAGTGAGATTTTAAATAGGCGGTTTGAAAAGCTACCAAGGCATAACAGGTAGAGTGAGATTTATTGAAAGCATAAGCAGCAAATGCTTCCCAGTCGGTCCACACTTTTTCTAATTTATCGGCAGGTAGCCCTTTTGCGGTAGCACCTTCCATGAATTGACCTTTCATTTTGTCGAGCACATGCTTCTGCTTCTTTCCCATCGCTTTTCGCAATACGTCTGCATCTCCTTTAGAGAATCCAGCCAGTTTTTGCGAAAGTAACATAATTTGTTCCTGGAAAACACAGATACCCAATGTCTCGGACAAGTATTCTTCCATTTCCGGAAGATCATATACCACTCGCTCGCGACCGTGTTTGCGCGCAATATAATTGGGGATGTATTCCATCGGTCCGGGGCGATACAGAGCATTCATAGCGATAAGGTCCTCGAACTTATCGGGTTTCAGGTCGCGCAGGTGTTTTTGCATTCCCGGACTTTCAAATTGGAAAGTGCCGTTGGTGTCACCACGCTGGTACAATTCATACGTTTTGATATCATCTAGCGGCACATTGTCTATTTCGATTTCAATGCCATGATTTTCCTTAATCAGTGCCAAGGCATCTCGCAAGATAGTCAGCGTCTTCAGGCCCAGGAAGTCCATTTTGATGACCCCCGCATCCTCAATGATAGAACCTTCGTATTGTGTCACATATATCTCGGAATCTTTGGATGTACAGACCGGAATAATTTCTGTAAGGTCTTTTGGAGCAATGATAATACCAGCAGCGTGAATTCCTGTTCCTCGCACGGATCCTTCGAGGATAAACGCTTCTTTTAAGACCCTGGCTTGCAAATCATCTCCATTCATAATTTCACGAAGACGCTTACAGTTTTCCAAATCATCGGATTGAAGACCCTCTTTTTCCTTGAGGCTTTTTTCGCCATCAAAGGGAGCGGAGAGCACTCGTCTAAGTTCAATACCTGGTCGGTCGGGTACCAATTTGGCCAGAGCATTAGAATCTTGTAGCGGGAGATCCAACACACGGGCGACGTCTTTGATAGACATCTTAGCTGCCATCGTACCATAAGTAACGATAGCAGCAACCTGACGTTGACCGTATTTTTTTACAACATAATCAATTACTTTTTGTCGGCCTTCATCGTCAAAATCAGTATCGATATCGGGCATTGACTTCCTGTCGGGATTCAAAAAACGCTCAAAAAGTAAGTTGTATTTGATCGGATCTATATTGGTGATTCCCGTACAATAGGCAACTGCCGAACCGGCTGCTGATCCACGTCCTGGCCCGACAAATACACCAATATCCCTGCCTGCTTTGATGAAATCAGCTACGATCAGGAAGTATCCCGCAAATCCCATTGTGCGGATAGTCGACAGCTCAAAATCGAGTCTTTCTTTAATGGCCGGGGTGATATCTTTGTAACGTTCTCTCGCTCCTTCGTACGTGAGATGAAACAAATAGTCATCTTGGGTTTGAAAATTGAGCGGCACTTCAAATGCGGGAAGAAGAATATCCTTTTTCAATTGAAGGATTTCGACCTTATCGACGATTTCTTCCGTATTGGCGAGTGCTTCGGGATGGTCCTTAAACAAAGCGCCCATTTCAGCCTGTGTTTTGAAGTAGAACTGGTCATTCCAGAAGCCAAATCGACTTCCTTTGTGGGATTGTCCCTCCTCAGAAAATTCTTTAATTACAGGTGTGCTTTGTTTTTCTCCGGTATTGATGCACAACAAAATATCGTGTGCATTATAATCTTTCTGATCCACATAATGAGAATCATTGGAGCAGATCATCTTGACATTGTATTCCTTTGACCAGCGAATCAGGACCTCATTAACTTTTTCCTGTTCCGGCATGTGGTGACGCTGTAGCTCGATGTAGTAATCTTCCCCAAAAATATCCAGCCACCATTCGAATTCTTTTCTAGCGGCTTCTTCCGCTTTTTTCAAAATCATCTGAGGTACCATTGCTCCAATACAGCAGGTAGTGGCGATCAAGCCTTTGTGGTATTTGAGCACCAATTCCTTGTCGATACGTGGATACTTGCCATAAGCACCTTCGATAAAACCCAGTGAACAAAGTTTAGTCAGATTTTGATAGCCTTCCGCATTTTTCGCAAGGAACAGCTGGTGGTAGCGTTTGTCTTTGAGTTCCTTTGAAAATTGACGTTTATGGCGGTCCTCTACCAGATAAAATTCACAACCCACGATTGGTTTGACGGCGTTCTGGTGCTTGGCGGCTTCCGCTACAAATTGGAACACTCCAAACATATTGCCATGATCGGTGATTGCCATCCCTTTCATACCATCATTCTTGGCTTTTTTGAACAGTTCGCCAATATTTGCGGCTCCGTCAAGCAATGAAAACTGGGTATGGCAATGTAAATGTGAGAAATTTGTCATGGTGTAAAGATAAGGAACAATTGACAATTGACAATTAACAATTAACAATTACGAAATAAGAATTAAGAATTAAGAATTGGGAATTGGGAATTGGGAATTACGAATTACGAACCTGCCTGCCTTTGGCGGGTTACCAACTTGTCTGCCTTCGGCAGATTATGAATTTATTTTCGTGGTTTCGTGGCGACCTAAATAACAGTGTGTTGTAAAAAAGCATTTAAGAGAAAACCAGCCACGAATTCACGAAGTTAATTTTGCGCCTTATTACTTCCATATTCTATAAGTTCTAAAATTAGCATTTACCTACCCATTTTTATCAGGAGAGTGAAATTCGGAGCGCAGAACTTTATGCCATTATTGTTAAAAAAACCACAGATGCACGGAGTAGTATTTCGTGAATTCTTGCTAGCTAACACAACTTTCTTTTTCTTCCCCCAAAAACCATTGTGTACTGTTAAATTTGTTCTAGTTTATTATGCCTTTCTATCTAGTAATACCTCTATCTTTTTTTGTTGGAAGAGCTTGATATTTTACCTACGAGTTCTGACCCAATTCAGTAAAATGCATTTCAAAATTACAGGAATTCAAATGCCCAATATTTTCTTGAGTTCCTCATTTGAAGTGATTTTATCGGGATGAACTTTCATGGTGAAAGTCATTTTCTTCGTGCCGGCACTTACGTTGTATTTTGCTGCATCGCTTGGATCTAAGTAAACTAACTTATCACCCATAACGCTGAAAATTTTCAAACTGGAATTACCGGGATGCATCCTAATGTTTGCATCCTCATATCGAAAGATGGTATTGTATTGTTTGGTGAAAATGGTTACACCGTTCAAATTCAAATCTTTACCTGATTCATCTATAAAATTTGCGACTAAAGCGAGCGGTGGTTGGATCATCGGTCGATCACTGTTCCAAATACCAAAACCCTGCAGTTGGAATGTACGGATAATTTGGCCTTCCATTGCCGAACCGCCCTTCAAATATTCAGCGCGGACGAGCTCCTTCTGTTTTTTTTCAGCTATAGCCAATTCTTCCTGGTATTTCTTACGGAGATCGCTAAGCAGCTTTTCTTTTGCAATTCTTTCGTCGCGGAGTTTTTTGCTTTTTGCTTCAAATAGGACTAGTGCGTCTTCATAGCTCTTTCCATCCAATACCGGTCTGACTATATAAGACACCCTTTTTTGCTTTTTTAAAAAAACAACTTCGTACTTCCCATCGCCATTTCCCTTTTTCAGTCCGACATTATCCCATTCAATTTTGGCATCAGCCTGGTTAAATCGCTTTTCTTCTTCTGCAATTTCAAATTTCAAATTATGGTAGAACTGCAATTCAGGAAATGAACCAGGCGCAATTTCAATCTCCACAACAGGTCGCTTTCCACTTGGCCTTTCCGGTTTTACCGGCATGATTTCCGTACTTTCAAAACTGGCATTTGGCTTATCAGGTGGAGCAGTGACAAGCTTGTTGCTCGCCTTTGAGCTTACAATTGTCGCAACACTTTTGCCTTTATTGATCCACTTTTTTTGAACAGTATCGAGCACATATACATTGAAACCGGCGGATTGGTTGTTCGATACCAAACTAATTTCCGGCATAGACTTAGGATTTACCATCAGCTGTATATTGTCTTTTTTCGCATAAATTTCAAACATTCCTGCTGATTCGAATGTGAAATTTGTTCCGGCGGAATCATAACTCATCGGTATTCCGGAGATAAACATATCCACCGGGTCGGAAAGCTCCCGATAACTTATCGAAACTTGCCCTTTTACCAAATTACCAATGTTGTCCATAAGCGAATTTGCCGGGAAATTCAGCACTGAACCTGATGCACTATAAAAGGTATCGCCTTTCTCTGCTTGCAGCGAGTATTCCATAAAAGGCACATCATAATCGGCGAAAGCGGGACATACAAAGGGCTTTGGTATTTCCTTATTTTCGCCATCTTGTAAATGGCCGGAATTATTGCAAGCAACAAATAGTACTACTGTAACTAGGGATAAATAAACAACTGCTCTTTTCATAACAAAGATTTAAATGTTAGCTTATGAACGTCTCCGCTGTTATTCTGATTGTATTATTGGCGGATTTTAAGCGAAGTAGGAGCATTTGTGCAATTTGATCTGTATAAGCGCCTACTGAGAATTTTGAAAGAAGTTGGCTGGTAGTTTTGTAAAATAACTGTGTAGCACCGCTTGTGACTCGTCTTCCATTTATTCCCAAAAAACCATAGCGCTGGGTTAAATTTATAATTTAACTCTTGTGTTGGGCGTCTCCGAAGCAGCGAAGCAGCTCAGAACTTCACGAATTCACAGATTTCAAAGCATAGTAATTTACTGCCCAAAAAAGTGTTCTATTAGTAACATTGATTAATTTTCCAAAGAATTGAATTGCTTGTGTGGATAAACCGGAGTACACATTGGTATTGGGCTCTGAATTATGAGTAGTTTTGAGCTACTGCAATGCGTCAGAGTCGCACTAACGGCTAGCGCTTAGGTTTTATTGGATGGTGAAAGGGGAAGATTTAGCGCCAGCGGGAATTCACTTCAATTGGTCGGCTTTTAACTTAAACAAACCTTAATGTGACCTACAGCCATTCAATTTTGCCGGCAATTTTATTCCGCCATGCATTTACCTCGCGCAATGATTTTACCTTTTTGCGACAACAAGGCGATATATAGCCCTGAAGGCATCGCTTCAATGGTCAATACAACGTGCTGACGCTTATATCGCCTATGTGTTTGACTTCCTGGCCAAGTAAATTATACAATGAGAGCACGGCAGAATCGAAAGTCGTTTCGCTATCTAATATGATCTGTTCTTTAAACGGATTGGGATGAATAAGAATCTGCATTGCCTGGGGTTGAATTGAAGTAGCAACAGCAATCTTGCACCTTGGCTTTGGATTTAAGGCTGCATCGAGTAAGTTAAAATCCACGCCGATATTCTGTCCATTTGTTGCCGCATCTTTGTAGACGCTTGTATTGCTCAACTTGAAATTCCGATAGTCAGCGTTTCCACTGTTCAAGTTGACAAACCCAACGTCGCCGGCTACTTTAGGGAAATAATTTTGACTAATTGTGGTGTAATTGCTATAATTAACCTTAGTACCACCTATAAGTACATTTTTGTTAAAATGCTGTCCGGCATCACTTATACCTGGAAAATATTTACCTATTGGCCCGTTGCCGTCCTTTGCGAAACCGGGCCCATAAATACCCTGATAACCACCCTTGGAAAGAAAGCAGTTGAAAATATTATTCGTGATTGAGACGCTTTTAACTTCACCATAGGCCCAAGTAACAGGTCCACTTTGAAAAACGGTATTGTGATCGATAAGCACATCTGAGGGATCCCCTATTTTGATAAAAGTACCGTCATTTGGTCCTCCGGTATTGGCATCACCATTTGCGGGACCGTTGATGTCGTCGAAGAGATTATTGGCAATTCTTATTCTTTGAGATTGTAAGCTTGGAGTCGGGCTGTCGTGCCCTGAAAGGGAAATACCCGCACCCGTGTGGCGGATAATATTATTAGTAATGTTGATGTCACTTACGTTGGCTTGTGGTGCTGCGCCTCCTTCAGCCCTGACCGTCAACAATATTGCATATCCGCTTTGACCGGTGGGAAGATCAGCCCACACATTCTCCATTATATTGCCATCCAGCAGAACTCGAATGCCGGTTTTCAACTCAAACAGATTTTTAATCGTCCAATGTTTGCCGGCATAGTCAGGATGTGCGACCCTCCAGGCAAAAGGTTTATAAAAATAATTATTGCGCACTTCTATATCGGCAGGTACTAAATTCGGAATAGCTGGCGCTGCGCCGCCGAATAGTATATTCTCCCCGGCCGCTTCGAGATAGTTGTTTAGTATAATGAAAGGGCCTGGTCCATTGGTTCCGCCGATTGCATAAGAGTCATAACCAATACTGTGAAAATCAGAAATATATGAATCAAGGACTGCCGCATTGGCGCAATTGAGCAATACGCCTGCTTTCATTATATTTGCTTTTGTATGACCATGTATGTAGCAACGATCAATTATCAAATCGTGTGGAACTTTGTTTAGGGTGTTTTGTGCAGCCGAAGCATCGCCGAAAAATACCAAACCATAACTGTTGGTGACATTTGTATCTACACTAATTTCAAGTCCTACTAAGCGATAGTGGTTAGCTCGGGCTAACGTACGAAAACAAGGAAGTCCTGATAGATTAGTGCTTACTACCTTAGGCATAGCATCCCTATATGTTGGGTACAGAGCATTGCCAGTTAGTGCTGTCGGTTTGATACGCGTTTCGGGAGCTGCCAAGAGGTCAATGCGAGAGGAAGTGATTATGATCCATTTATCGCCTATTTTTTCCGGCAAAGAAAAGCTTCCGGAAAAAGTAGCGCCAGCGTCAAGTGCGAGTATACTGCCCGGATTTGCGTTATTGATAGCAGCTTGCAAATCGCTATAATCGCGGCCGACAGGCCCGACAGTGATCACTTCATACCCGTCTGTATCCGGGAAACAGTGGTTGATGCTCGAAGTGTTGGGCATAACAGCAGGAGACTGCGCCAGCAACGTGAAATCTAAAAGCGCTAAAAACAAAACAAAAGGCTGTGTTTTTACTGCTATAAACAAAATTCTTTTACATGCACCTAAAATTATCTTTTTCACTTTTTAAATTTATTTATATTGACCACTGTTCTATTGTTTTTAGTCATTTCGACGCTATTTTATGAATCAAGTAAACACCTTAATAGTTCTTTCAATAAATTCCGGCACTTCACTCAATGCCGAACAAATATTAAGGATATATGTCGAATTGTGTGGGTAATTGTTTTTTTTAAAGCTTTTTAAATTATCAAATTTGAATGTATTTACCTCAGATAAACTAAAATTGCCCCCTTCTAATCAACATAGAGCTAATTATATATATGTCCTCCCAGAAAGCTTACAAAGCTAGTAAAGTCACCGATAAAAAGTCAAATTTTCAAATTAATTTATATTCGGCGGAAGCAATAGATTTCTTTGTTGGTACGGTATCCGTATTGGAAACTGATGAGATGCTCTTGCATTATAATTAACTGCTGTACTGCTAGAAAACTGTCGCACTTACGTAATACAATTAAACCCAGCAAAATAATGGACATCAAATTAGAGGAATTACGAATTACGAATTACGAATTATGAATTATGAATTATGAATTACGAATTACGAATTACGAATTACAAATTACAAATTACGAATTACGAATTACGAATTACGAATTACGAATTAACAATTACGAATTAA
>JBMOJB010000153.1:0-8861 GCA_049316985.1 Saprospiraceae bacterium
ACTTATCTTTTTTGGTGCAAAGATAAGCTTCTCCCCATAAAATTAATCTGAGCCTTTTATAAGGCAACAAAAGATCATCCAGGAGGAAATCAATTTTTACAAATTCAGTATAATTCAGGTCCTGATCGATGATGGTCAGGTCGATATCTGATCCATTTCTATAATTGCCTTTGGCTCTTGATCCATACAAGATGACTTTTTCAACTTTAGGGAAGTCCTTAAAAATAGCATTTATAAGAGCAATATTAGTTTCTGACAAACCAAATCTATTCATTTTTCAGGTAGTTTGACATTTTATGCTTGAAATCAACAAATAGTGCTTCATACAAACTGACAATCTCACTTACAATCTCATCCGCAATTTCTTCATTGTAAGCATGAGCACTTAAATTTCGACTTTTAATCATTTTCATCCACGATTCTCCATCTTCAATCAATCCTTTCTGAAAAGCTTCTCTTGTAGCATCTCGAGAACCCATTATTCCCTGTGAACCTTGCATTTCGAAAAAATCCTTCATTACTTTCCACGACAATTCATGCGTAAGTTCAAAAGTTTTAATTAGTGCGAGTTTGTCAACTTCACTTAGACTTTCTATTTTACTAATATTTTGCAGTTGATTCAGCGCTTTGCGGAAATTTGGGAAACGCTGCTTCCATTTGATATCTTCTTCCATACCAATAGATTTTGCCTGTAAAGATACTATCTAATTTGCAATAATCTTATGACCCGGCACTTTAATCAGACGACGGCTTTTTATCAATAAAATATTTGCTACTGAACCTGAAAAATCATGATTTAAATATCTGTTAAACCCATTCAAAAATCATAAAATAGACTAATTTTGCCTTTCTTCCGAATAACGGGGAGCCTGCATTTTATGAAAAACCCTTTTAAAATCATCGATGTCTATGTGATCAAGTCTTTTGTTGCACCTTTTGTGCTCTGGACTTTGATTGCGCTATTTGTACTACTCCTGCAAATGATGTGGGTGTATATCGATGAAATCATGGGCAAAGGTGCCGGACTTTTTTTCATTACAGAAATGATCTTTTACCTCTCGGTATTTCTCGTTCCCCAAGCCATGTTGATTGGAGTGCTTACAGCTTCAGTGATGAGTGTTGGCGGATTGGCCGAGAATTATGAGCTATCCAGTATGAAATCCGCAGGAGTATCAGTCCTCAGGATATTTCGACCTATCGTCTTGTTTTGCTGTCTGGTAGGACTGTTTTCTTATATCTGTTCCGACTTTCTTTCGCCCCTGGCCAAACTGAAATACAACGCGAGGCTATACGACATCAGAAGACAAAAACCTGCATTGGCGATCGATGAAGGGGTGTTTTCTGATAATTTCGCGGGTTATACCATCAGAATTGGCAAAAAAAATAACGATGGCCGTCAAATCAGCGATGTGATGATTTATCAGGCAAGTAAACAAGCCGCAAACGGAACCAGTACCTTAAGTGAAGTGCTGGCCAAAAATGGAGAAATGTATGCCTCAGATGATGAAAAATACATGATCATGCACCTGAAGGAAGGCAGGCGTTATGAAAAAGCAGGTTCAGACGAGGAGCATCGCTTTACATTTATCCGTACCTCGTTTGCGGAATGGACTAAAATTTTTGAAGTAGATGCATTGGAAAGAACAGACGAAAGACTTTTCGGCAACAATCAGGCTACCAAGACGGTAGCCCGACTGCGAACGGATATCGATTCAATTGGCAAATACCTGACAGTTAAGAAATCTGAATTCGGAAAGATCTACTATAGCAACTTTTCAAGGGTGGATAAAAGTAAGGACAGTTCTAAAACGAAATTTGAGGTGGACATCAATCGCAATACCATCAGGAATCAATCAAAATACCGAATCACCGTACCTTTGGACAGCAGCAATCAAATGGTGCAGCATTTTGACAAAGCATTGCCAGAAATGGGATCAATCCTTTATACCTTTTCGCCCAAAGAACAGCATATGTTACTCAGCAGGGCCAAAGGAAACGCAGAAGGTATTCTGACACAGACGACCTCCAACATTAAGGCATTTGACAAAATCAGAGAATCCCAGGCCAAACATATCTGCGAATTGAACACCAAATTTCTGCTCTCGGTAATGTGTGTCATCTTCATTTTCGTTGGCGCACCCATGGGTGCAATCGTAAGAAAAGGAGGATTTGGCTTTCCGGTTTTGATCGCAATTTCTCTGTTTATTCTCTATATTTTCTGTTACATCATGTTTAGAAAACTGGGTGAACAAGGAAGTATTAATGCCTGGCTGGCTGTGTGGATGCCCGGACTGCTGATGTCCGCAATTGGCGTTTTCCTGACCTGGCACGCCAATAACGACCGCCCTGTTTTCAATTCCCAAAGGTGGAAGTTTATCAGTAAAGCCCTGAAGTGGCTTAGAAATTTGATAAGTAGGTTGGTACCCAAAAAGAAGAAGCAGACTTTGTCTTCCTGATAACCAAGAACAGATTACTTTCGATTTCAAGATCGCCGTTTGATTACAATTTTTACAAACCAAATAATCTCATTTTTTTTTGGCAGATCACAAGATTTTTCAAATAGAATAGTCTATTTTTGCCGGATAAATTCAAAAAGAATATGTTGAGAAATCTTCTCTTAGTAGCAATTGTGGGTTGTATTGCGAGCGCTTGTTCAAACGAAATTGATCTGGTGGATACCAAAAAAGAAATTCCCGTTATCTATGGTTTTCTCTCCCGAAAGGATACTGCTCATTATATCCGGATTGAAAGAGCGTTTGGAGACGATAAAATCAGCCCGGGAATCTTGGCGAAAAATATCGACTCTCTGTACTATAAAGACATTACCGTACAACTCATCCGCAAAAAAGACAATAGCGTTTTCACACTGACACGGGTGGACGGAAACAATGAAGGTTATGTGCGAGATACCGGTGTATTTTTAAATAAGCCGAATTATCTCTACAAGATCAACGCAAATAAAATCAACTTGTTCCCGAATGAAACTTACAAATTAGTGGTTAAAAGAAATGACGGAACAGCATTAGCAGAAGCAGAAACGATTGTTATTCCTGACATGTTGCTGCTTGAAGCCCGTACGCTGGCCGGACTTCCTCCGCGACTTTCCGTGCAAGGTGGTTTCAGATTATTCTGGAATACCCCCGGAAATTCTTCTGAAATTCTGAATGCTAAGATATACGATGTAAAAATGATTATAGAAGTTACCGAGCGATTCGCAAATGAAGATAAGAAAGTAACTTTAACCTGGAATATAGCAAATGGCTATGTACCCAATCCTAAAACAAATTCGCAGCTTGAGCCGGGAACAAACACCGTACAGTATTGGGAAAAGGACGGCCAGGCTTTTTATCGCTTTCTTGCCCAAAACCTTGATGCTAACACAAAGCCTACAAGAGTTTTGAGTTCTATTAAAGTCAGGGTGGATGCAGCCGGACAGGAACTTTTCAATTACATCGATATTGCAAATATTAATCTCGGCATTACCGGAACAGAAGTACAACCTACTTATACCAACATTAAAAACGGGTACGGTATTCTAAGCTCTCGAAATTATTTTATTTCCAATAAGATTACACTGTCGGGCAATTCGATTGATTCACTAAAAAACGGTCGATTTACAAAAAACTTCGGATTTGTTAATTAAATCCGAAGTTTACTCAGATCCAATTGACTTCCGGACTTATCTGAACCTCAAACTTTTCCCAAATGTCTTTTTGAATCATCAAGGCGAGGTCCACGATTTCCTGTCCTGTTGCGTTTCCATAATTGACAAGAACCAACGCTTGCTTTTCGTGGCAACCGCTGTTACCTACTCTCTTCCCTTTCCAGCCGGCTTGTTCGATCAGCCATCCTGCAGGCACCTTAACATTGCCATCCATTAGCGGATAGCTGGGCGCTTGCGGAAAACGCTCAATAAAGCGACTGAATTCCGCTGCTGACAAAGTAGGATTCTTAAAAAAACTGCCTGCATTTCCCAAAACTTTCGGATCGGGTAATTTGGAGCGGCGAATCTGAATCACCGCTTCACTGATATCTTTAATCGTAGGATGTTCAATATTTTTCTCGGTAAGGACCTTCTGAATATCGCCATATTGGACATTGATTATTGGAAACTTCTTCAGCTTAAAGCATACTGAACAGATAAAATACCTGCCTTTACCGGCTCTTTTAAAAAAGCTATCGCGGTAATCGAAATGGCAATCCTCCTTACTAAAGGTTTCCTTTTCAAAGGTCGTGGTATTGATGGCTGTTAAAGAATCAAATACATCTTTCAATTCGACACCATAGGCACCAATGTTTTGAATCGGTGCAGCACCCACAGTACCCGGAATCAAAGATAAATTTTCAATTCCACCGTAGTTGTGGTCAATCGCCCATTGTACGAGTTCATGCCAGATTTCACCTCCACCAACTTTCACGAGAATTTCCTGATCGTCTTCTTCGATTATCTCAATTCCCCTGATTTCATTTCTTAAAATGTGCGCATCTACATCCTTACAAAATAAGATATTACTCCCACCACCAAGAATGAAGATGGATTCATGATTTGCTTTCAAAAACTCAATCAGCTGCGTTTCTGACTTAATATGTACCATATCCAAAGCTGCGGCTCGGATACCAAAGGTATTGTAGGACAATAAATCCACCATTCGCCTAATCGATTTACATCAAGCCAAATATTTTGGCGTATTTCATCATTTCTCCGGGATTAGAGATCTTTAATTTACCTGTCATCATCGCCATCATTGGATTGACATCTTTATTCAAGAGTCCTTCAAGTGTGGATTTGGAAGAAGTTACTTTACAGGAAGGTTCACCGACCAAACCCTCTTCTACTGATAATTTCCCGTCGTTCAGACTAAGGGTGTATTGGCCATCGGCACCAATATCAAAATGAAAAACAGATGACATTCCCTCTACAGCGTCAGCGTTGATTTTACCGGGAAGCTTGTCGAAAAAATCTTTAATATTAACCATTATTATAAATTGTTATGTGAATAAAATAAAATACTCGATCTAATTGGACTTTAATATTAGCTCTATTTGCCGTATCAAGTCTTTTCCCTGGGTAGAAAATTTTGAAATTCCGGTCTCGTCTTTTTTGCTAAGCATCAAAAACATAAAATTATCAGCCAATATCTCGTCAGGATGGATGATGTAATTTGTATTGTCTCTGATCTGTCGGCTAAAGTCCGGAATATCCTTCAAATTCAGTGTGCTACCCCCTTCTTTATTTGTAGCCACAACATAACCCCTGTTGATCGGTTTGATTTCAAACATTTCAAAAGTCAAGTAATTAAAAAATGCAGGCATCTTAGGATTGAACATCGGAGACTTGGAATAAATGATGGGAATCGCTTTGATTTCCTGCTCATCTGAAAGTTTCAAATTGATATAGTATCGGTAATCCGTACCATCAGGATTCAAAAGGATCCTACTTTTTAATGGTTCAGAAATTTCGAGTGCGGCATTGGCCTCTAAATGACGAAAACCTATTAGTTCATACAATTTCTGACGCATAAGGGGGTTTTGACGCGAATAAACATGGAAAATCTCATGAATCATCACGCTCAGAAAATCTTCCTTATTTTGCTTTTTAAGCACATTGGCCGGAATTAAAATGCAATTCTCTCTGGTGTAGTACACTCCGTCGCCGTAATTTAAACTTCTGGTTTTTATCATCTGCTGCACGGGTGGGAAAATATTGGGGGAAACCGCGTCACAAAGTCGCTTCGCTTCCTTCATTGCTGAAACAACATATACCATTTCATCAGGCGTAAAATTTGTCACATCTCTCTGCAAAAAAGTAACATAAGCATCAAAAATATCTTTGGTCTGGTACTCAGGTCCAAAATTCCTCTTCATTTGAACCAACATATCAGTGACTGTTATCTTATCAAAAATCTGATCCGTATTGTCGGTAATAATAAGTTCTGACGCTTTTACACTGTCACAAAGTACGATGCTGTGTGTCTTATCAAGCTGAAAAGGCTGATTGCGCGATACTTTTATGGTGCTGCAAGACATGGCCGTACAGAGTAAAAGAACGGCAGATAACTGCATTATTAGATAAATTGTGGCTTTAGATCTCATATTTTAGCTTTTTTCCTTTACACGTGATTTGTAACAACTGGATTTGAAACACAGTTCCTTGTTTTGTAAATATTCAACAAAAATACGAAAAGGCCACGCAAAAGCTTTGCAATAGTCCTGATATTTTGAATGAAAGTTTTAATCTGTGACAATTAGTTTCAATTAAAAATCATTACTTTTGTCAAATGATCGATAAAAACTAATGTCCAGTTTGTTTAAGTTCCTCTTCATTGCACTTTTTTTTAATTTTGTTACAATAAAAGTCAGCACTTGATAAAGTTAGATTTTAAAAAAAACTAACTTATAAAACGCTTATTATCTGATTAAAATATAATTTTTAACCTTCCCAAGACCTGCCGCGACACTTAAAGAACTTTATTGCCTATTTGATCCGCAATTATATCACAAATCAGACAATATTAAACACTTCAAGTCATTCAATTTACTGTATATTAATTATTTATACATAATTTTTTCAAATTGCAACTGTCACATTTTATAAAATATGTGGTATTTTTTCGGTTGTCAAAGGGTCTATATTTGACTTATCAAAAAACGCAATTCAGTGACAATTATTCGGAAAAGCTGCTGATGTTGCCTAAGATTAAATTCGACAAAAAGTCAACCAAACTTACAAATGAAATCAGTACAATACATTTTCACTTTTCTATTCCTATTGAGTGCTACCTTGATTTCTGCACAAACAGATGCAGAAATAATGCTATCAACCGACAGGGACTCAGCAGCAATGGGTGAAAACATAGTGTTCGTGATCCGCTTGAGAAATGCAGGAGCAACTGCACTTTCCAATATCGCAGTGAATGTATGGATATCAGAAGGCCTTCAATTTGTCAGTTCAACTTCTGATAAAGGCACTAGTTATGACAAAAAAACCGGTCAATGGAATATTGTAATCGTTCCTAAAAAACAAACGTTCACCACATTGATTTTGAAAACAAAAGTGATCAAAGATGGCGTAAATTCTGTTTATGCCGAGGTGATGAAAATGAGGGAAAAGGATATCGATTCGACGCCGGGCAATAACTCTTTCAATGAAGATGATATTCAATTGAAATCAGTAACCACACCAATGGAATACTGTTTTGGAGAAAAGATCAATATTACAGCAGTAGGAGCTTTGAGTTTCGTAACCTACCAATGGTACCGAAACAGCTACCTAGTAAAAGACAGCACTGACCGACAATTCACAATTACACAGCCCGGAGAATACCGTTATACGGTCAACGGTGCTCCTCTGGGTAAATGTCAAGGTCAATTATGTGTACCAATTATTGTAAAATACCGCTCAACAGCGAAGATTACAGTGAAAAATCCGGCGGCAATCTGCGGTACCGGTACTATTGATCTCACCAATCCATCTATAGTTAGTGTTTTCCCAACAGGAGGTATATTAACTTACTACAGATCTTTGTCAGAAGCCAGCAAAAGCAGCAACCCAATCAGTACTACATTGCTAAAGAATATCAAAACCAATGCTACTTTTTATGTGAAATACACAATCAATGGTGCCTGTGAAGTATTAGATTCTGTTAAAGTAAGATTTCATCCGGCAGTCAAGACGATTGCATTTTCTTCGAATGCGATTAATTGTGTAAATACCTCTGCTGAGCTATTGTCAACGGGTTCGCCGCTGGGCTCAAATTATGTTTACAATTGGTCAGGGCCCAATTTTTTTAGTTCCGGCGAATGCAATATGACCACAACAATCCCAGGTGTATACACTCTTTCGATTACCGATATTAACACGGGATGTACCGGTACAGATACTGCCATTGTACGCAATAATGTCACTGTCGTCAAGGCATATGCCGGAAGGGATACGACCTTATTCATCGGACAAAGTGCAGTACTCGATGCCAAATTTAGCGGAGGAGTAGCGCCATTTACATACAGATGGTTTCCACCTGCCGGTTTGAGTGCATCTAACGTTTTAAGACCAACAGCTAAACCTGAAACCACCACCACGTATAACCTGGTAGTGACTGATGCAAATGGATGTAAAGGTGCTTCTACCGTTAAAATTACAATTAGCAGCGGCTCCAGAAGGGAAAGCAAAACATTCACTTTGATTTGCCAAAATGACAAAGGTCTTGCTTGGATCGATCTTAAAAAACGCCTTAGAGGGGAAGCAAATGGTGGAATATGGACTATTACGCAAGGAAACCCTGGTGCTAATTTCGACACTGAAACAGGATTTTTGAATCCGAATGGATTAAAAGTTGGAACCTATAATTTCAAGTATACTATATCTGACAGCCCCAATGAAATCATTAGTACTGAAATAATCAGTATTAGAATTCAAGATTGCAATTCATTGGAGCAACCAAATGTTTATCATCCTTCTACTATTATCACTAATAAATAATGTAGGATTCGAACAACAGTCAGATGAATATCCGTAGAGGCAGTCCCTGCTGCCTCTACGCCATTATTCTGCCACTATGTAAGATGGCCGTAAGCTTTTCAATCAAAAAATCAATGTCTTCCTTTGTGTTAAGAGAAGAGAATGAAAATCGGATCGTTTTTCTATCTTTATCGACAGCAGGCAATGCCGCAATAACATGTGATCCTGCATCTGCCCCTGAACTGCAAGCACTGCCTCCCGAAGCAGAAATACCCGAAATGTCAAGGCTCAACAAAAGCAAATCCGACTTTGCAGTAGGAGGAAAAGAAACACTCAATACGGTGTACAAGTAATTTTCATCTTGATTGCCATTGAATTGAATGTCCTCAAAATTTTCCAGCAG
>JBMOJB010000154.1:0-8716 GCA_049316985.1 Saprospiraceae bacterium
CATCGAAAATTATGAATTACTTAACAACGGAGATGGCCTGTTCTTCATCAATGATCAAGGTGTTGCTGACGGAACATTGGTCAATATCATTGTGAATGATCTTGTCGTACCTAACCATTTTAAACATTTACCGATTGGTACTGAAATATACCGCAATCTGGATGCCGAATTCAACCGAATGGTAGAAAACGAAAATAGCGCCGTGAGGAAAATAGGGGTAAAAATGCATTTTTCTGACACGGAAACAGGATTCATACTTCATGTGATCGACGAGGATGGACACCAATGCAGCAGCAGCCTTGAGCTCGCAAAAGATGCTGCAAAAAACTCCGAAGGGATAATAGAAAACCTAACACAAAACTTAGCAAAAACGGGCAATACGCCCTTTGTAGCAGATGAAATCGTAGTTGAATTCTCAGAAAAATGGTTCTTGCCCAACTCAAAAGTGAACGAAGTACGTAGAGCGGCATTGACAGAATTGGCAGCTATTCGTGTTCGCGATTATCAGCGCACAGAACAGCCTATCCTTAAAACAAATCAACCCTATCCGGTAAAAGAACTCGATTTTACGTACAATGTGTCTAATAAATTAGCCCGGGCTTTTTACAAACGACATGACGTAAGCGAAATTGAAAAGGCTTTCGAACTACAATGGGATCCGGGAAAATCACGTGTGATGGTGACCAAATACTGCGTAAAGTATGAATTGGGCAAATGTCCCCGTTACCAACGCAGCACCATGGGCGAAAAACTTGCTGAACCTCTTACCCTCAAACACGGAACAGTGGAATACAAATTAAAATTCAACTGTAAGCCCTGCGAAATGGAAATATGGGAAAAAGACGCAGAATTGGTTTTGGAAGAAGATTGAAAAGGAAAATTCCCGAGAGTTGCCATACTATGTGCATCTCTCAAAAATACCATTCAACTTAAAGTGACGATATGATGGCATTAATTGTTGGCAGCTACGCTTGCCCAAAGACATTTTTTGCAGGAGAAAAATGGGTAAAGTAGTGATTATTTATGTCTGAACCAACAGTCGGTTCGATCATTTTCGTACATTTTAAAGACCGTATTGACGGGTGCGCCATGCTTTAACTGGCTGTTGAACCGCGATCTTGCCAAATAATTAAAAGCTCCCATATCACCGGTAAAAGCGGTTTGATTATCACTATTAAAACTTTGGTGAATGGTGCAAAGCTTTTGAATAAAATCGCTAAATATGCCAATTCCTCCCCCAATGATACCACAGTTTAATAATTTTTCTTGCTCAAACCGAGCTTCATAGACTGCATAATCCGGTATTTTATTCCTCAGATGGGCAGCATGGGCTACCATCCATTCATCTCCGAGTGTCTTGGGTTCGTCTCCGCAAAAAATTGTTGCAGGATTGTCAATAAAATAGGGATCTGCAAAGGGATTTTTAAGCATAACAACATCCGAAATGTCGGTTACGAAAACACTTTCAATGTATTTACTGTACAGTTGCAGGAAATCTCTGTATATAAAATAACGATACACGTTGGGATTAAATTGAGGATCGTAATCTATTTTAATAAAGGAAATATTGCTATTTTCATACTTTTCGCAGGTTTCTTCTGAAAAGTTATTGTGAAAAATAATCCCCTGTAAACCGAATGCCATCACCGACAGGGCCCACTCTTGAACCAGTTCGTAATAGTCATCCTTCAAGACGGTATTTCGATTGACGTCGTAGACGCCGGTAATGTGGCAGGCCATCACTAGTCTTGCAGCAGGCAGAATACGAAGATCTCTGGAAGCCATCAATCTAGTACTGCCAAATTTTGCTTCTTAATAATAGAACAAATACTGTTCGGCATATTTCGATAATAAACATAGGTTCTTAATTCTACTTTTTTTACACGAAACTGAGTTTTGGCAATCGCATAAAACTCAGCATCTGCAGCATAGTTGTTCTTGAAATCAATGGATGTAAATACTTCCCTACGCCCAAATAAAGTAGCAAATAAAGTACAATCATCGACATGAATGAGCTGTGTCAGATCATTTTTATCAGGAACATAATAGTCTTCATGACTATCTACAACTGTTTCAGTAGCAGAAGCAATCAAATCTGCCGATTGCATCTGCTGAAGACAAGCGCTCAAATGTTCCGGTTTATAGGCATCATCACCATCAATTATAGTAATGAATTCACCAATACTATTTATTATTCCTCGCCTTATTGATCTCGATTGTCCGCGATTGCTATGCCTGATGTAAACAATTTTATCTTCATATTTTTCGGCATACTCCAAAATAAGATTTCGGCTACTATGTGTGCTGCCATCGTCAATGATGATCAGTTCAAAATCTTGAAAATCTTGATTTAGAACGGAATCAACTGCCCTTTTCAAGTACAAGAAATCAGTGTTAAAAACTGACATTAATACCGATACTTTTACTGATTTCACCATGATAAATTATTAGAATAATTGCCGCACAAAGATAATCGACTAATATGCAAAACATATTAATTGAATTTTAATTTAGTTACCTAACCGAGCAAATTTTCTTTCATAAAGGTCTTTTGGCTTATTTATCTTTAGCAAAACAATAAGAAAATTAATAATTGATGATTGCAAAGGATTCAATTCAGGGCATTATTCCATTGTTCTTTCAAAGCATGCATGGTTTAGCATTATATTCAGCTATAACCTTTACACCGCCCCAGACTTGCCTTTACTATTTGATAGTGTTACTTTCTACATCACTGATGTACTCTAAAATATCGGCAGGTTGGCAATCCAAGGCTTTACAAATCGCCTCTAAAGTGCTAAAACGAATTGCTTTCGCTTTTCCGGTCTTTAGTATCGAAAGATTAGATAAAGTCAAATCAACTCTCTCAGAAAGTTCGTTCAAGGAGATTTTTCGTTTAGCCATCATTACATCAAGGTTTACAATAATTGCCATATTTTAGACGGTTAAATCACTTTCGTTTTGAAGTTCTACTCCTTTTGAAAAAATTGTAGCGATTACATAAATAACAGCAGACATCAAAATAAATGCCTGACTGTCTGCCCAAAACTGATTGAGCGCATCGATTTCGTATCCTCGATGTTGCAAATAATTCGCGGTTTGTCGGGCGATAAAACTAATGAGCCCTACGGAAAAAGTGCAGTAACTGATTTGTGTAATCTGCTTGGAAACAAAACTACTGAATGGTTTAGACAAATCTAATTTGCTGGTAAGTGTGATCAGCAAATAGAATAAATACGCTTTCAAAATCGAAACAATCAAAATAAAACAATACATACTGAAATAAGCCCACTGACTGCGCTTATACATTTCAAGTAAGTCCAGCTTCTGGTATAAGTTTTGGATAATTTCCGGTTTAAATATACTGATGATAAAATTGACAATCAAAGCTCCTGCTTCAATACTCAAGCCTACAAAAATGATCCAAGCCACAATATTAAGGCCGGCAAATACAAAGTTGTTATTTTTTGACATAATTGAAAAATTTTAAGTTATGCCACAAAGATAATAAATATTTATTGATAATCAATAATTATTTAACTATTATCAAAATAAAAAATAATTAGCTCAGTGCACTTGGATCATCAAGTTGCGCAACTTCTATTCAAATTTCTCCAATTCCTATGTGCGTTAACTCCCATAAACTTGGTGATTCCCATACAAACTGCCACAAGAAATAAGAAAAAAGCCCTAATGAATTTGATCCATTAGGGCTTTTTAATCATTTATTTACATTCATTTTCAAAGAAATAAACGTGGTCAGGAAAATCTCTCCAGGCGAAATCACTCTTGAATTTTTTAATCAAGTCGGGACAGGTACCAAAAAAAGTTTTATAATCATCTTTGTAATCCTTTTTGAAAATCTTTCTTGTTTTACCTTCGAATTTCACAAAAAATGATTTGTCGATTCCTCCGGTAACAGCTACTCCTCCGAAACTTACACTCTGCGTTTCATTTGCAAAAGGATCGTGGTAAATTCTAATTTTTGATGAAAAATCGGGATTAAGTAGCTGTAGAAGTGCCATGGTATTTTTCTTATCACCTATGTTTTCCTGATAAAACAATACTAATTCTCTACCTGTTTGTGTGCCGTCTGTTTTAGAAGCTTTCATAACTGATTGAGAAGCACCCATTGCTCCAGCAAATTGTGCCCAACTGGAAGGAGCTAAAGCCAGTTCTACAATATCTTTTGCATCCAGTTCAAATTTTTTGCCATCAGTGCTTACTCCTTCAACATTTACGATAAGTCCTTTTTTGCGATCCAGATCTTTGATTTTAAAATCAATCCGTTCTCCGTTGGACTTAATTAGGTAACAGGGTTTGTCTTTTGAAAAAAGCTCTAAAGGTGGGAGCAACTTTTGCGCATTGAGCACAAAATTAGCAGTCACGCTGAGCACTACTAAAAATAATAACTTCTTCATTTGATTTGAATTAAAAATTAATAAAGCATAAAAATATAAATTAATTTTCATACCAACGTCAAAAGAGCCCGTCACTTTTGACGAGCTCTCCTGAATCTTCAATTTTTAACCAAAACTTACGCTGATATATATTATTCAATTAATATGCCAAAAACATTAAGATTAAGAAATATATAAAAAAAAACTTTTTAGAATTTGACTTTTAAGCCTCCGAGTACATTGATTCCAAAGCTAGGATAGCGATACCAGCGCTGTCTTTTATTATTTAATACATTGTTTACATCCAGCCATAAGCTGAAAGTATCGTTAATATTGTACTCAGATCCAATGCTTATATCGAGCAAAGTTCCTAATTTTTCGGCATTTTTTGTTTTAGCATCCTGATAGGGAATTCCATTTTGAAAAAATAATTGTCCTTTCAAACCCAGTTTATTTTCGAGCGTAAGGTATTTCAACATCGCTGAAAAATCCGTCGAGGGCAATCCCCACGGTTTGGCAATTAGGCTGTCTTTCAAACTGAAGATATTTTGCGAAAAGGTAGCAGTAAACTCCAGACCCTTTGCCATTTCTACTGTTATCGCTCCCTTAAAATAAGTAAGATTAACATCGGTGTAGATGGAACTAAATGTCAGCGTATCTTCTGCTGCGATATTATTTTGAAATAATGCGAGGTTTGTAACCGGTTTGTAGCCTGCCTGCATATTATAGTCTAATTTGCCGGAATGGCCTTTTACCCCTCCAAAATAATCATAAAAACTGGAATTTGACAATTTTTGATTTGACGGCAAAAAAGTACTGATCTGTGAATTAAGAAACGGATTATAGTCGGTCAACGACTTGAAATTATTCTTCTGAAAATCTCCTTTCCACCCTGCAAAAGCGGCCAAGCGCTCTCCCAGTACATTCACACTTAACTCCAGCATCGGAAAAGGTGTCCATTCGTCATTGTTAGAAGCAAGATTAGCACCGGCTTGCACCGAAAATGCTTTTCCGTGAAAAGTAAATGAAGGTTGTATGAATAGGTTATTCAATCTTTCGTTTCCAATTGTACCCAATGCGGAAAAGCTGGTAAAATCGCCTTTCACCAATATAGCCAAAGGATGTTTGTCTGCGAACCACTTTGTCACTTTACCATCCAACTTAGTTCCAAATTCATGGGATGCAAAATTATCTCCCAATCTATACAAATTCAAAGATGCGCCATAGGTGAAATTGTGCTCAGTATTCGCGGTATTAAAAATGCTGGTTCCGAAAGTAAAGGTCTTCAGCTGTTGAGTAGTTATCTTTCCACTCGGATTATCATTTAATGCATAATACCGGGGTGTTTCTTGATTGTACCCCATATTGGCATTTACAGCATATTTGCTCGTGATGTAATAGTTTCCGCTTATATTCCCACCCGTATTTCCATAACGCATGAGTTCCTTATTTTTCGAACGAATACTATAATGGTTAAAGGCTGCGATGGCTTGCAGCTTATCTTTATTAAAAGCATAAGAAGCATCTACAAACGGAGCGGAAGGAACACCATATCCTGCCTTTATGTAGCCATTTTTGAGATTACCTACTTCCCTCTTTTCAGCTCCCATTGCGATGGGACGCAATTTAGGAGGCAGGTAATCAACCTTAATATTGCGACTTGAAAGTTCATAATTTTGCACTTTTGAGCTTGTATCAAGTACTGGCAAGGATAGATCAGTTTTGATCTTTTCACTCTGCAACAAGGTGGCTTTATAAGTTGCTTCCACGTCTACTTGTCCACCGCTGATTTTATCTTTGTCTTTTTGTGCAAAAACACTTATTGATGTGAACACAAATAGGAATAAAAAAGCTTTTCTGATATATAACATAATGAAAATTTTATTTTAAAAAATAAGAATACGTGTATAGGTACCTGTTAATTAACTAATTACCTTCTTCCATATCCAAAGTATTCTTGTCCTTAGGATCCACTTTTAATTTAGACTTGATCTGAGACTTCTCCTTGTATTGCTCCAGCTTTTCGCTAGCCTCTTTTACCAGCTCTTTGTCATCTTTATAGTTGTCTATCACTGATTCCAAAGCTGCTTGCGCAGTAGAAAAATCATTCCGCTCGGCATAAATGTCTGCAATTAGGATCAGACTTTTCGCTACCCAAAGTGGATAAGAACCGGATGCCTTTGCTCCGTCGGTACACAATTGTTCTGCCAGGTCAAGGTCGCGGCGCAAATAATACATGTATGCAATGCGATATCTGGCTTCAGCAGCTTCCTCATTGTCAGGTTGCAACATGATTACTTTATTGAAAGCAGGTAAGGCGGTATTGTATTCTTTGGAATCAAAAGCTATTTTTCCGATATAGTAATTGGCGGTAGCCAGCACTTCCGGTTTGGCAGTAGTTGATTTTGCTACTTTTTGCGCCATCTCTTTGGTGCCGGATGGGTCATTATTCCGATATGCGGATCGCATGGCCCACAGTTGAGCATCAAACTTCATTTCATCGTTGGGAGCAACTTTTTCTAATTTGCTGTACATTTCATATGCCTTTGCAAAATCTCGTTGAGAATTATACGCAATATTGGCTCCCTTTGAAAGCGATTTTGTGTAAAAAGAGCTCTGACCTTTCCCCACTACTTCTTCATAATCAGCAAGCGCTTCATTCCACTTTTTCAAAAACAAATAAGATTCAGCTCGTCTGAATGTCGCCGTCAATGAATTGGCAGAATTCGGATATTTCTTCAAGTAGTCCGTGTACGCTACAACGGCCTGATCGTAACTGGCATTGTTGAATTTTGTATCAGCTGCTTTGAAATTAAGGGATTCCTTGTCATTATCGCTGACTTTATAACCCGGCACTGTCGCAAGGAAGTCTGTATAATCATCTGCTTTACCAAGATCTGTAACATAAATTTCTTCTAATGCTTCAAGGGCGATTTTACCTTGTTCCAGCGTAGGATTGTATTCAAATACTTTCTTGTAATAACCTGCCGCTACTTCAGATTGGTTTTGATTGTAGTAAATCAAACCGAGGTTAAGATAGGCCTCAGCCATCAGGTTTGACTTTCCTTTGTAATCGCTCACTAATTTTTTCAAAGGAATAGCCGCTTTTGAAAGCTGATTGATTTGCTTGTAGGTGTTGGCTTGCGCCAGCAAAGCCTCGTCGGCATACTCTGAACTTGGATAATCTCTGACTAATTTTTCAAGCGCTAGCAATTTTTCATCATTATTGCCCCGCAAACCTTCTACAATTGCTTTTTGAAAAATCGCATACACGTAACCATTGGCTTTGATATCAATCGCTCTGTTGTAATGCTTCAGTGCATCATCATACTTGTTGTTTTTAAAATAGCAGTCTCCCGCCCGAAGAGAAGCGTCACCTAATACTTGTTTTTTCAGATAATCACTTTTAATACTTGCTTTGTCTCGGTTAATTCCGGAAATGCAATCTTCAAAGAAACGAAGTGCATTGTCATATTTTTCCTGTTTGATGTAGTTATATCCCTGCATATAATTCGCTGTATACACGGAAGACTCATTAGGCAGATCATTGCTACTTTTTGCAATCGTTAAGAACTGATTGATATTCAAAATACTGCCCGCATAATTTTTGTTTTGATGTTCGATCTCTGCAATTCCATACAATGCCAAAGCCTTGTAAGTATTGTCTACCGGCACATCGATTGAACGCGCAAAAAGACTTTTCGCGTCAGCATTATTGCCATCATTGAATTGTTTGACACCATTGAAATAGAGGACTTTTTGATATGCCTCTTTCATTTGTGGTGACTTATTGGGAATACTCTCTATGGTTTTTAGTGCTCGGGTAAAATCTCTGGTATTCAAAAACAAGGCACCCAGTATAGTCTGTGCTTCACCATAATACTTTGAACCCGAAGTAATTTTTTGCAAAGCAGAAATGGCATCCTGATCGTAATTCAGTTCATAAGAAACTTTTCCAAAATTAAAATTGGCTTCTTCCTGGATGTTTCTGTCATAATTCATTTTAGCAGCCGAGCCGAATGCATTTCTGGCTCCTACTTTATTGCCCGCACGAATACAACAATCAGCATAGTAAAAAGCAGCAATCTGTCCCAATTTCGAATCTGTTCTGCTGATTTCTTCAAAATTTTTGCTCGCTTTTTTGTACTCTCCCAGCTTGTACTGGGTATATCCAAGCTGATAGAACTCTTCTTCTCTGAGCGAACTCGATTCTTCAGCAAAATATTCAAGATGCGGCAAAGCTTTTTGGTAATTGCCTTTTTCGAAATAAGCCTGCCCAATCAATTGTCGGATTTCTTTCTTATTGGCAACATCAG
>JBMOJB010000155.1:0-8691 GCA_049316985.1 Saprospiraceae bacterium
TTAATTCTTAATTCTTAATTCTTAATTCTTAATTCTTAATTTGTAATTCTTAATTTGTAATTCGTAATTATTTATACATGTATTGCTCGATTCGCTGTTGCAGCTAATGCTGCTTCTTTGAATGCTTCAGTATAAGTAGGATGAGCGTGACTGATTCTGGCTGCATCTTCTGCAGAGGCACGGAATTCCATGAGTGCAACTGCTTCTGCAATCACATCTGCAGTACGAGGTCCAACCATATGAACACCAAGAATCTCATCTGTTTCGGCATGAGCCAATACTTTTACCATTCCATCTATGTCGCCACTTGCACGAGCCCGGCCAAGTGCTTTGAAAGGAAATTTCCCTGCTTTATAAGAAATTCCTGAAGCTTTAAGTTGCTCTTCTGTTTGACCAACAGCGGCAACTTCGGGCCAGGTATAAACCACTCCCGGAATCAGGTTGTAATTGATGTGGGGATGTTGTCCGGCAATGGTTTCCGCGACAAAAACACCTTCTTCTTCTGCCTTGTGAGCCAGCATTGGACCTGCGATTACATCTCCAATTGCATAAATGCCCGTAACAGCACTTTCCAAATTTTCATTTACAGGAATGCGACCTTTTTCATCCGGTATAATTCCGACATTTTCCAGGCCGAGTTGATCAGTATAAGGACGGCGACCCAAAGCCAAAAGGCAATAATCAGCATCAATTTGCAGGGGAGTATCGCTTCCATTTTTACTATAGGTGACGCTAACAAAATCACCATTGTTTTTTACTGCACTGACAGAATGTCCCGTGTAGAATTTTATACCTAGCTTTTTCAAGGAGCGCTCCAGTTCCTTTGAGCAATCTGAATCCATGCCTGCGATAATTCTGTCCAGAAATTCTATTACAGTAACTTCAGCTCCCAATCGAGCATATACAGAACCTAATTCAAGGCCTATTACGCCACCACCAATAACAACCATGCTTTTTGGTACTGATTTTAGCGTTAGCGCCTCTGTAGAGGTGATGACACGGACTTTGTCATATGACATTGATGCAGGGGTTATTGGTTTTGAACCCGTTGCTATGATTGTTTTTTGGGTTTCAATTTCTTCAGTACTACCATCAGCTTTTAAAATGGCTATTTTTCCTTTATTGATAAAAGTTCCATGTCCATTGTACACGGTAATTTTATTTTTTTTCATCAGGAAGTCTATCCCTTTGCAGGTGTCCTCTACTACTTTGTTCTTTCTCGCTATCATTTGAGGCATATTAACAGAAATACTTCCGGAAATATCAATTCCATGTCCGGTGAATTTCTCAACTGCGTTGTGATAGTGTTCTGAGGAATCAAGCAATGCTTTGGAAGGAATGCAGCCTACATTGAGACAGGTTCCTCCCAATGTATTGTATTTTTCAATTAAAGCAACTTTAAAGCCCAATTGTGCAGCCCTTATAGCTGCCACATATCCTCCGGGTCCGGAGCCAATGATTGTTACGTCGTACATATTTTTTGAGATTATTTTTTGCCACAAAGATAGGAAACTATTCAGAGTTGAAAGTTGAAAGTTGAAAGTTGAAAATTAATTTCATTTTCAACTTTCAACTCCTGCCTGCCTGCTTGCCGGCAGGTTCAATTTTCAATTATAAATGTGTCAGCCTGCTGCCATACCAGGAAAACAGTTCGCCATTAACAAGATTAACTTCTATATGGGGGAAAAGTTTTTGGATCTCGTGGATGTGTTTGTCCTTGAAAGGGTAGGGCTCTGACGACAAAAGGATTACATCTAATGAGCGGGGGTCGATATTTTGCAAATCAACTACCGGATAGCGTGTGGAATGGCTGAAGATATTGTCATAACCCAGCACGGCCATCATGTCATGAATATAAGTGTCTGCGCCAATAGTCATATAAGGCTCACGCCAAATTAGGTAAAGGGCTCTTTTTTTAATCGGTCTTGACAGAGTACTAATTGTAATTTTGGACTTTTCAATGATTTCATTGGCTTGCCTATCTCTATCAAAGATTTGGCCGGCTTTAGATATCAAATCAAAATTGTCCTGTAATGTTTTGATATTCGTAAGCCATATCTCGCTATGTTTTGACAGTGTTTCGATGTCACCTTTTGTGTTTTCCTCAATATTAGTGATAATCAGATTTGGTTTTAATTTTGTTATTTTTTCAATTTTGAGGTTTTTTGTGCCGCCAATGATAGGTAATGTACGAACTTCGGGTTGAGGATGCACACAGAATTTTGTGCGTCCGACCAAGTGGTCTTGCAGTCCAAGGTCGAAAAGAAGTTCAGTAATGGAGGGTACTACCGAAAGAAGTCGATAATCAGTGCTCATTTGGATTTTAATTTACCCAGTTTTTGATAACCGGGATTTTTAGCAAGACCCCAACAATCAAAATACTAAGCCCGGTTACCCAACAGAAATAAAATGGCACGCACCATATAGGATGACCTTTTATATTGAAGAAGGTAGTTGAGTTGAGCGTAATGCCCATTAGATACCCATTTTTAAACACATCCAGCAAAAGTGCATGGACTAAATATACCCCAAAACTTAATCCCGAAAACCAATGAATAAATCCGTGAAACCTTGGAAATCTTTCGGCAAAGCTGCTCCAATCGTAATCTTTTATGTATAAAAACAAAGCACAGCCCATGAAAATGATGTTTGGATGCAAGTACTGATAAAAAATTTGCTCATTATTTTCAAATTTTCCAAAGAACATAGCGAGATACCAGGTACCAAAAATAGTAACCAACAAGGATATCCAACCGGCTGCATATAAAAGTTTTTTACGGGGAATATCATAGGTTTTTAAATAATAGCCCATCATCAGATAGCCAATATAAGCCAGCCATCCAACGTATTTGATTACGAAGAACTGAAAAAAACTAACCTGAAGTATACTGACCCAAAACCAGAACATCAAAAAATACTCAATATCTACTCGTTTAGCCGACTTTAGAAAGACGCGAAAAGTTGGGGTCAAAAAATACAATCCAAGAATCATCGGAACAAACCAAAGATGGAAATAAACGTCTTTAAATAACAATAAATCAAAAACATCAGGCCACCAAGGCCAGGTCAAATCCCGAATATTGCCGCGATGAATGTACGCGATGTAGATGATTGACCAAAAGAAAAAAGGGATAAATACGCGTAGCATTCTTTTCTTTAAGAAGGTGCCAATCGCTTCTTCTTTGTTAGAACTCAGTAATAGGCTTCCACTCAACATTACAAAAACAGGCACGCACCAACGAACCATGCTATCGATAATGTTGCCCACCCACCAATAACTATTGAACATATCATTCTTATCGAAGTTGTACAATAAATCGCCGGCCGCATGTAGCAAAATAACTGCTACTGTTGCAATTACTCTTACATAGTCAGCATATAATAATTTGGTAGTACCAGCCATAATTTGGAATTTAAAGATAATAAAATCAACATCAGCTTCATGTTGATGAGCCGATCGAACTGCTTTTTAAAATATACTTACAAAGGAAATAAAAAACTGTGAAAAAAATCTATTTTTGTGCTTTGCGTACCGTTAACTTTCTCTTTTTAATTTATATAAATCACCTGAAATGCAAGTTAGTGCACAACAATTAGCTTCGATGCTCCAAGGAAATATTGAAGGCAATCCGGATGTTTTGGTTTATGGTCCGGCTAAAATTGAAGAAGCAGAATCCGGCTCCATTGCTTTTTTAGGTAATCCTAAATATGAGTCTTATGCCTATACAACGCGTGCATCTGTATTGTTGGTGAGTCATTCCTTTGTACCAACCATGCCCATCACCGCAACATTAATTAGGGTCGAGGATGTCTATGCCAGTGTCGCTTTTCTTTTGGAGCAATTTGCTGCAAATGAAAAAGTGTCAACAGTTGAAATTTCAGAAAGAGCTGCCATTCATCAATCGGCGAAAATCGCGGCAAAATGTTCTGTAGGAGATTTCTCTACGATCGAAGAAAATGTAGAGATTGGCGAAGGTAGCCGTATCTATCCACAGGTTTACCTGGGTAAAAATGTAAAGATTGGCAAGAGCGTTACGCTTTATCCAGGTGTGCGGGTATACGCTGACTGTGTCATTGGTGACAATTGCATTGTACATTCTAATGTTGTAATCGGAAGTGATGGATTCGGATTTGCACCGCAGGATGACGGCTCTTTCAAGAAAGTCCCACAGATCGGAAATGTTTTGATTGAGTCGAATGTTGAGATTGGATCTAATTCAACGATTGATCGGGCCACTATGGGTTCAACTATCATCAGGCAAGGTGTAAAATTAGACAATCTCGTTCAAATTGCTCATAATGTTGAAATTGGTAAAAATACGGTTGTAGCTGCTCAAACAGGTATAGCAGGGAGTACTAAAATTGGCGAAAATTGTATGATTGGAGGACAAGTTGGAATAGTTGGTCATATCAAAATAGCAGATAGAACTAAAATACAAGCACAATCAGGAGTAGCCGCCGAAGTAAAAGAACCCAATACCGCGCTATACGGTTCTCCAGCATTTGCTTATTCAGGTTTTTTGCGTTCATTTGCAATATTCAAACAATTGCCGGATTTATTAAAGCGACTACAAGAACTGGAAAAGAAATAGTTCAAGTGCCCCTTATTTTTTTATTAGTACCGGCCTTTTCGTCATCATTTACTCGATGAAATGAGTTCTCGTAAAATTATACATGTCGATATGGATGCTTTTTTTGCCAGCATTGAGCAAAGAGATAATCCGGATTTGCAAGGCAAACCAGTCGCTGTTGGTGGTGGATCGTTGCGAGGTGTAGTCGCTGCAGCCAGTTATGAAGCCAGAAAGTTTGGTGTCAGATCAGCCATGCCGAGTATCACCGCAAAACGACTTTGCCCTGATTTAATATTTACTAAAGGCAGATTTGAAGTGTATCAAGAAGTTTCTAAGCAAATACGTGCGATATTTCTTGAATATACTGATTTGGTAGAACCGCTTTCTTTGGACGAAGCCTACCTTGATGTTACGGTGAATCACAAACAAATCGATTCCGCAAGTAAGATCGCAGAAGAAATCAGGAAAAAAATTTTTGAAGCAACCAAGCTCACCGCAAGTGCAGGTGTTTCTTTTAATAAATTTATTGCTAAAGTAGCATCTAATATCAATAAGCCCAACGGAATAGCAGTTATTCGGCCACATCAGGAAGAGAAATTTTTAGATGAGCTTGCTATTGAAAAGTTCTTCGGAATTGGCAAAGTAATTGCCCAAAAGATGAAAAGATTGGGGATTAACTGCGGTGCAGACCTTAAGATGTGGAATAAGGAGGATCTTTTTAAAAAATTTGGGAAAGCAGGCGTATGGTATTATCATGTTGTCAGAGGGGAGGATGATAGAAGGGTCAATCCACAACGTATTCGCAAATCAATAGGATCGGAGGAAACTTTTTTTGAAGATCTAAGCAATGTTGCCGAAATGAAAGCAGCTTTAATACCATTGGCGCAGGATGTACTCAGACATATGGAAAAGCACGATAACTATGGAAGGTGTTTGACTGTTAAGATAAAATCTCCTGACTTTCAGGTTTATACCCGAAGTAGAACTGTTGTAAAAGCCTTCAATAATCTGGATGACATGTTACATGTCGCGTATGAACTGCTTGAATCCGGCGTTAAAGCGTCGGGAGGAAAAGCGAGATTGTTAGGCATTTCTGTCTCTCAACTAGATACCAAATATGAAGCACATGCTGCTACAGGTATGCAACTCGAACTGGAATTTTAAGGCCATACTCCGGCGCCTTGACGAATTAATTCAGGATCATCTTTTGTGCAGTCAATAAGGGTAGAGGGTGTATTTCCACAGGTTCCACCATCGATAATTATATCGACCTGGTGGTCAAAATCATTGAAAAAATCAATTGGGTCTGTGTAATACTCCAAAATCTCATCATCAGATTTTAATGAAGTAGTGAGTATAGGGTGCCCGAGTTCCTCAACAATGGCTTTTACTATAGGGTTGTTCGGGATCCTGATGCCAATTGTCTTCTTTCTATTTTTAAATAGTTTGGGGACATCATTATTCGCTTTTAATATGAAAGTATAGGGACCGGGCAGGTGTTGTTTCATTAATCGAAACAGTGCATTGTCGATTTGAACCGTGTACTTTGCAATTTGGCTCATATCGTTGCAAATTATCGAAAGCATCGCTTTATCAGGATCCAATTTGCGGATTCTGCAAACCTTTTCAACTGCTGCTTTGCTCATGATGTCGCAGCCAATCCCATAAACAGTGTCTGTTGGATAGATAATTACACCATCTTTTTTTAGTACTTCGACTACCTGCTTAATTTTTCGTGATTCCGGATCTATTGGATGGATTTCAAGTAACATAGTTGTTTGGTTTATAGAAAAAATCAGTAAAATGTAAAAAATGCTATTATAGCAAATACCAATATAGCGATGATGACTAGTAATAAAAGCTGAGAGCTACTGCGATAAATATTGAATATTTTATCCATTACCGTAGTCCATTTCATGTCTTTGATAGATTCTTCCTTGCCCATAACCAAATATCGTTTCTGTCCATTATTATGATTGCCGTGTTTTTTCAGAATAAAAAAATCTTCATTGAGAAATGCCAGTTCGTACAGCTCATTTTTGCTGAGGCACTCTGTTATGATGGAATTGCTTTCCTTCAGTAATCTCCAAACTCCCTTTTGGATATTTCCATTAATCGAAATCAGGTATTCTCCACCGTCATTGAAAAAATGAAGAACAGATTCTGGAATTTGATCGCTTTCGTTTACTTCCAGCCAACGTTTACCAACAAAATAATCTTCGTCCTCCAGATCTTTACTTTGATTTTCCACCTTGTCCAGGATAAAATCTAAATATTCGTTCATCCTTTCGAATCTAGGCAATTCCAGTTCAAATTCACGATTTACTTGTTTAAAAGGACGGATTTCCATTGAAAAATTGTGATTAGTCGCTAATGATCAATTTTATTATTAGGTTTTTTACGTTTTTTTAATTGGGAATTTTCAATTCTTCCAGTATATCTTTTCTTTTTTGCAACAACAATGTTAATTGTTCCTTTGACAGCGATAAAACGGTAACAATTTTTAACAATAATTTCAAGTTCTTGAAGTAGTTATAGGCAAAAATACCCATTAATACAGATATAATCCAAAACAATATTCCAAAATATGGCAAATTTAAATATTCACAAACAATGTGGCTTCCCAATCCATAGCAAATTGGGAAGAATAGTAGACCTCCAACTACAATACGTACTGTAGCTTCGTAATCAGGGTACCTTAAACTACGCCAAACTACCTCCGTCAGAACAAAAGGAACGATATTCAATACTAATCCTGTCAAGAATAATGGAATTCCGATGACGATCAAAAATATTTTCAAGATTACTGCTAATGGGTATTTAGAAATTGCAAGGGCGTTTTCTGAAATTTCGTATTGATTAATCAGATTTGAATATTCTGTAAGCGATGTTTGTAAAGTTGAAAGCGCATTTTGATTGGAATTTTCAATTTCACGCAGCTGGTGACACCTGCGCTGTGCATTATCAAATCTCTGAATTGAATGAGGCCAGCGATGGTATTTTTCATAATAAACGGCGGCATCTATTTTTTCTACAACGCCAAGCATTCTGTCATGATTTGGATTATCTGTATCCACGGTCATAATCCTTGTTTGCTGTTCAAGTTCCAAGGTAAGCTGTTCGATTGCCTCTTCGGGCTTCGATTCGTAAATTGATTGGTAATCGGCAATGCGAATTGGTTTTCCAGCCTGCACATACATTCTGCTTCTGAATTGCCAAGGCCGTTCGTACGTCAAACCAATCGGGCAAATTTTTAACCCCAGATTGAAATTGTTCTTTTCTTCAGCTCTAAAAGCGATTATTGCAGTACCGGGACGGAAGTCTCTGATATGTCTTTCGTGTTTACTGCTTCCTTCTGGCGCAATAAAAAGAAGTCCACCATTGCTAAGGAAATTGTCGCATTCTTCAAAACTGTCTTCATTTTTGACTTTACTATCCTCGTCCTTTTTTCTTTTTATTGGAATACACCACAACTTTCTGAACAGCCAATTCAAAATAGGGTTGATAAATAGACTTGCGTTAGCAAGAAAATGTGTGTTTCTGTTTACAAAAGGCGCGGTTGTAATCACGTCCATCAAGGTATTAGGGTGATTGACGGTCATAATACAGGGACCCTTTGGTAAAAGTAAATTTTCCTTATTAAAAAAAGTTATACGGTAAAATACGTGAGCGAAAATGGTGCACAGTATTCTAAGGAAAAAGTACAATAGACGTAAAAACATAATCGGTTAATATTTCAACTAGATCGGTAAAGTTACATTTTTATAAATTTTTGCCTTATATTATGCTGTTTTTTTACAAAAAATACCTACTTTGCATTTGTTGATTGCAATTTTGATCGAATTCAGATAGAAATTTAATTTTTTTGCAATCGCAAATATAGTATAAAAGAAATCGTTTTCCTGCCTGCCGACAAGCAGACAAATTTCAGTTTTCAATTTTCAATTTTCAATTTTCATGTCTGAATCACTGATAATTCCCCAAAACGCCGAAAGATCTGAGGTCTACGCCACAATACTACCACAAATCAAAGCTTTAGTTGCAAGTGAACCTGATTTCATTGCAAACCTTGCCAATGTTGCTGCTGTATTGAAGGAAGCATTTGGTTTTTTTTGGGTTG
>JBMOJB010000156.1:0-8660 GCA_049316985.1 Saprospiraceae bacterium
CAAACGGCGAAGCCAACAAACGCGCGGAGCGCACCAAACAAATGCAAATTTCCGGCAACATAATCGACATCCACAATAGAAACATTTTCTCTGGCAGACTGACAGTAGAGAATGGAATTATTGTTGCAGTCGAAAGTGCCGAAAATGTGCCTGTTCAATATATCCTTCCAGGGTTCATTGATGCCCATATCCATATCGAAAGTTCGATGGTCGTTCCTTATGAGTTTGCGCGTGTAGCACTAACTCATGGTACGGTCGCGACTATATCCGACCCGCATGAAATCGCCAATGTTTTGGGCGTTGCCGGTGTTCAGTACATGATTGACAATGCCCGCAGCGCAAAATTGAAATTCCATTTCGGAGCACCTAGTTGTGTGCCTGCTACGCAATTTGAAACAGCTGGAGCGGTCATTGATGCCGGTGCTGTCGCTGAATTGTTGGCATCTGAGGATATCTTTTATCTGTCAGAAATGATGAATTATCCTGGGGTGCTTTTCGAGGATGTTGAGGTTATGCAAAAAATAGCGTCAGCTCATAAAATTGCCAAACCGGTAGATGGTCATGCCCCCGGACTTAGAGGAGATCAGGCAAAAAAATATATTGATGCAGGAATAAGTACGGATCACGAGTGCTTTACGATCGAAGAAGCGTTGGATAAACTCGAATTGGGTATGAAGATCTTAATTCGAGAAGGATCTGCAGCGAAAAATTACGATGCGCTTCATCCCTTAATTGAGAAGTATACGGATCAACTAATGTTTTGCAGTGACGATAAGCATCCTGATAATCTTCTCGAAGGACATATCAATCAACTTGTTCAACGTTCAATCGCAAATGGCTATGACCTTTACGATGTTTTGAAAATGGCATGTATTAATCCGGTTGAACATTATAAGATGAAGGTTGGCACGATGAGAGTTGGAGATTCAGCCGATTTTATAGTCGTAGATAATCTAACAGATTTTAGCATTCTTCAAACTTACATCGATGGAGAATGTGTTGCTAAAGATGGCAGTAGTTTTCTTCCCGATAGACAACACGACATCGTCAACCAATTCGGCATTGATGCAAAATCGCCTGCTGATTTTGTCGCGAGGGGTAATGGGAAAAGAGTATCAATAATTACCGCACTCGATGGACAATTGATTACGGAAAAATCAATTTCCGACCTGCCTGCTGAAAATGGATTTGTTTCAACAGATCCTGAAAATGATATCCTCAAGATTTGTGTAGTTAATAGGTATCGTGATGCTCCTGTTGCAGTCGGATTTATTAGGAATTTTGGAATTAAAAATGGTGCGTTGGCTTCTTCAGTCGCCCACGATTCACATAATATTATTGTCGTAGGATCAAATGATGATTTTATTTGTCGTGCTGTAAATCTTATCGTTGAAAATAAAGGTGGTCTTTCTGCAGTGGACCCATTGAATGAATTTTCAATTGGGTTACCGGTTGCAGGATTAATGAGCGATCAATCCTGTGCGTTCATTGGAACCCGTTATGCTGAGATTGACAAGCTTGTCAAGCAAATGGGTTGTAAATTAAAGGCTCCATTTATGACACTTTCCTTTATGGCCTTATTGGTCATTCCAAAAATAAAAATGAGTGATCTGGGTCTTTTCGATGCTGAAAAATTTGAGTTTATTCAGACCTGAGTTCCATTTGTTATCTCATTTCAATTGAAATTGTTGGCTGTCATTTTCGTTGTGCGCTGATATTTGGCAGATGTTCCTTTGATCCACTTTGCAGATGACGAATATCATTAAATTAAATGACTTGTGCCAATACATTATTTGGATTCAAAGTAGATTTTTGTGCTAAAATTTTATAGAAATTATTATGTCAAAAGTAGTAACAGCAAAAGAAGCAGTATCCCACATCAAATCAGGGGATCATATTTATATTCATGCCGTGGCAGGAGCTCCGCATCACCTAATTAACACGCTAGTTCAAGAATCCAGCGGATTGAGTAACGTACATATTTATCATCTTCATACAGAAGGTGATGCCCCTTATGTGGAGCCTCAATATGAAGGAGTTTTTAACGTTCATTCATTTTTCGTTGGTCCCAATGTTAGAAAGGCGACCTGGGAAGGAAGAGCAGATTATATTCCCGTCTTTATCAGTGAAATTCCTGATATGATCAAGAGAAGAGCTGTACCCATAAATGTGGCATTGGTAACTGTTTCTCCTCCTGACAAAAATGGTTTTGTGTCATTAGGTACATCAGTTGAAGGTGCATGGGCTGCAGTACATTACGCAGACCTCGTCATTGCACAAGTCAACAAATACATGCCACGTACTTTTGGTGATTCAACCATACATATTCGTGAAATCAATTTTCTTGTTGAGTATGATCAACCCTTGGTCGAATCCATTCCAGAACCATGTAACGAAGCAGAGAAAAAAATAGGGCAGTATATAGCTGACTTGGTTCCAAATGGGGCTACCTTACAGATGGGGATTGGTTCTATGCCGAATGCAGTACTCCAAAATCTGACCAATCACAAACATCTGGGCGTACACACCGAAATGTTCTCTGACGGGTTATTGCCCTTGCTGGAAAGCGGGGTAGTAGATAATAGTATGAAGAAACTACTGAAAGGTAGAACTGTTGCAACTTTTGTGATGGGTTCCCAGAAATTATACGATTTTGTCCATGATAATCCCAGCATTCAGATGAAAACTGTGGATTATGTAAACAACATGCGAAATATCAGTAAGAATCCAAATGTAATTGGAATTAACAGTGCCATTGAAATTGACTTGACCGGACAGGTATGTGCGGATTCAATTGGAACAAAAATATATTCAGGAGTCGGCGGTCAGATTGACTTCATGCGTGGTGCTGCTATGTCCGATGGTGGTAAGCCCATAATTGCCATCTCTTCCAGAACGGCCAAAGGTGTCGCCAAAATTGTTCCAACCTTAAAAGTGGGTGCGGGTGTTGTTTCTACTAGAGCTAATATTCATTATGTAGTGACAGAGTATGGTGTTGCCTTTTTATATGGTAAAAGCCTAAAAGAAAGGGCAAAATTGCTAATCGAACTTGCACACCCTGACGACCGAGAAATGCTTGAAAAAGCAGCTTTTGACCGTTGGAATGGACATTTTGAGGAATAGGGGCTTCATGGCCCCTTTATTTCAGCTAATTCTCTGCTGGTTTTCGCATCGAATTCCTTTAGCATTTGGTAGATCTTAGTCAATGGGCCACCTTGTGCCATGTTTTTGTCTTTGTACATCCATAAATCGTTGGCGACCCAGTCGAGCAGGGCACCATCGCCATTTGTTGAATAGCAATTTGGATCGGCGCCTGAGCGCAGCAGCAATTCAACCAGCTCGGGCACCCAGGTGCGATAGGCGTCAAAAAGACAATTCAGCCCATCCTTTTCGTAGTTGATGTCAGCTCCGAGTTCCAGAATTAATTTGACTTTGTCAAGATCCTCTTCTGTTTGACAAGCGTCACAGGCGAGCATCAGGATGGTGTCGCCTTCTTCGTTTTCAGCATCGATATTTGCTCCAGCTGTAATCAAGTCCGCGATTTTAGCAAGATCAGAATCTTGCTCGGCAAAAGCTTGGAATAATTCGGAATCCAGCTCATTCTGCTTTTCAAATTCTATACCCATCAATTTTTAGTATTGTGTTTAAAGTGCCTCGAAGTGGTAACTAATTGTGGATTTTTTATTTTTCCGGCCAATTACTTTTATTAATTAGGTGGAACTTTAACGACTAGCATCTTCACGTCCAATTATTTTCCAAAGTAAATATGCAGAAATAAATGTCAACGGCGTAAAAACTACTTTCTCAAACGTTGTTTCAGCAAATAAATTTCCTATAGTATTAACTGCAAATAGACCTACAAAGAACCAAAGAATGCTATTGATAATTTTTGTAGAAATGGAATTTCGAATATACTGACCTTTTAACAGAAGAACCAGGATTAAAAAAAAGTTGATTAGCAACGATGCACTTTCAAAGACCAGCATATCTTCAGTGGTCTTTAATTTGCCCGCCCAAACAATATTATACGGTATGATTTGGGTGATAATCAGTAAATGAAAGAGAACTACCGCACACAGTAATCCCAGCATTAATTTTAGTGAATTCATTGTGTTTTTTTTTTAAATTTATTTTGCACGCTAAATAAAGTGAAACATCTGGACTATAAATCACTACTTGCACTTCAAATTAAAGCAATCGTGGTAAAAGTAGCGAATAATTAGCGTTCTAACCTGGCTTGCTTATAATTGAATTCCATAAATGCAGTTATTTTGGTCGAAAAGCATAGCAAATAAATTCCTCATCGTCACGTTGATCCAATCGGGTTAAATTACACAAGACTAGTTCATAGGGGTCTTGGTAAAAGCGACAGTTAAGGCATAAGGCGGGAATCGGCACCGAGTTTGGATCTAATTCATTACCGTCATCATCAAAATAGCTACCACCGGTGAGAAAATCCAAATCGTCATCGAAGATTTCCCGGGTATTGCCTTCTTTTTTTTTGATGGCAGTGTCAATTTCAAAATCAAAATCGGGCAAAGCTTCGCCTGAGATACATGCAAAGCATTTGTGACCTGAAAATGCTGAACCGATTACCCAAATATCTGCACCACAAGCACATTTTTGGCCATTTTTATATGCCTTAAGTGCATGGTTCAGCTGATCTCTCAGTTCATTTTCGTTTTGTTCAGGATTACTAGCTAAATGCTTAATAATGTAGGCGTCAATTGTAATTGGAAAAAATCCCATGGCTTGAAATTTTAAGTTAAAAAATTGTTTTTACAAAAATATCATAAGGCGGGAAATTTTCAATACACTCATCAAACTTTAAGGAAAATTTAAAACCTAAAGTATCGGTCTTTGCATTCAAAGCATAAATACTGTTGTGCGAAGTTTACAACTTCGTACGATTATCTATCGGTCTGTGACCGAGGGAAAATTAGCTTCCGCTGCAGGAAATTTTCCCTCGACCTACCTGAATTTTCGGTCGGCCCACCGGAAATTTCCCTCGGCCTACCGGAATTTTCGGTCGGCGGAGGGATAATTAGACTAAAAATTAGTCGACACAAGAGTCCGTTGGAGCAGATTTTCTGTCAGGATAATGGTTGGAAGACCTGGCTAGAACACTAAGAAGAGGAAACCTTAGATTAGATAAACCAGCATTTAGTCTAGGGGTTCTCAATGCAGGTAAAGGTGAACTCGTGCTCCGCTAGCGGCACATCTTCCTTTTTCGATCAAAATACCTAAAAACCACCGAGCTTGGTTAAATTTGTAATTTAAGAAAGCGCTGTTTTTTTTGTATAGGGGGAAGATCTGGCGCCAGCAGGCAGGCGGCTTTCAATCAATTAGGGTTCGGGCAAACAATCACCACACCATTCCACAGTAGGGGTTCAAAATTTTGAACCCCTACTGTGGAATGGTGTGGTGATGCGCTGTTCTCGATGGACATTTAACAGCTGGTGAAACAACCTTATTACCTTAGTAACAGACTATAATACAGTTAGTTAAACCTTATTAACTTAGTAACATGCCGCGAATCCCTATATGCCGACCGTATTAGCTTATCGTTCACTGCCGATAAGGTAATAAGGTTAAGTTTACTGTTTTGGGTGTTTATTACTAAGGTTATAAGGTGACCTTGCAGGGTTTACTGCGTACGTTGCTGAGAAAGTTTAATTGATATTCTATCTGCTAGCGACGCATTTTCCACCAAAATCTCAAAAACCCCATCACGAGCGCCACATCTTTCAATAAACCACAAAAACCATCGCGCTGGGTTAAATTTGTGAAGTAGCTCTCCTGCATCTGGCAGGCAGGCGTGTTGGGCGATTATTAACGCGGCGAAGCAGCTCAGTACTTAATGTATGCACTGATTTCAACACTTCGTATTTTTCTACCGAAAAAGGTGTTCTTTTAGTAACATTGATTAATTTTCCAGTGAATTGGTTATGCGGAAAAACCGGTGCACTCATTGGTATTGGGTTCTGAATTATCACTAATTTTGTGCTGCGATGTTTCGTCTGCGATGAGCTAGCAGACCTGCCTGACGGTAGGCAGGAAAGTTAAATTAGAAATTCAACCTAATGCATTGGTATTTTGGGTGGATGAGAGAAAATGTAGCGCTAGCGGAGGAACGGCGCAGGTGATCTTTCCCGAAATTAATTGTAGGCTTTGCGCCGAACCTCCGGTTCTCTATATTGGGGGTCTTTCTTTGACCGGATTGAAATCCGGTCCTATAATCTGGGCCGAACCTCCGGTTCTAATAAGACGAAATAAAATAGTTCTAAGAGGCTTAGTACATTTTTAATCACATTTATCGTAAAAATACCACTTTTGCAGACACTAATTGTTCCGGAGGAACTATACAGATTGTAGCACCGTGCTTTTGCACGGTGTTAAATAAAAAATACAATCGGAGTTCCGGAGGAACGGCGTAAGTGATCTTTTCCGAAATTAATTGTAGGCTTTGCGTCGAACCTCCGGTTCTAAACCAGTCCAAAGCTGAACGCAAAATACAATAAAAAACAAGAGACAATTATTACTTGAAAATACGAAAATACCGGCAGTTTCATCTCCGATAGCCATACATCCACTCGAGGCGGACATGAAGCCTTCATTGATCGACATTCGTTCACTCGGAGGTGTTCATGGAGACAACTGGTAATTCGTCAATGATCCACATTATTCAGCTTCAATTTACTTTTATTTTCATTAATCCATTTTTTTGTTTGCGCGACCAGCTCTGGACGAGGGGAAACACCACCAAAGCCAATTTTTTTTATTTCAGGTGGTATATTTGACGTCATCTCAACTATTGTTTTGATAACTTCTCCAGAGCAGGGTTCTTGTTCATTTGTTTCAAAGTCATAAATTTTGGTACATTTACTATCATTCATCACTTTTACCAAGAAGTTAATGCTTTCAGGTATTCGAATAAAACTTATCGATGTCAAATAAATTTCAGTAATTTCTTTATTATTGATCCTACTTAAGATTTCAAACACTTCTTTTTGGTATTGCTTTACACCAAGTTGAGCTAAAGTACATTTTGCTTCAAAACAAGCACTAGTGGGTGTGTACTCGTTTTTACAGTTGTTAAGGTATTCTGACTTAATAGTTGGAATAAATTTTTCATTCTTATTGGTGCCAATCATTCTTAGTAGCCAGGTAGAATAATCCTTATTATCGGATCTGAGTATTTCAAGCAATGCATTAGTTACTTCTTCATTGAAGTCAGAGGGCTTTGTACTTCGCGCGAGTGGTTTATAAACATCTGCTTCTGCCATAATAGGCTCTTGCTGCTTTGCCATATTCAATAGTGTGCAAAATGCTTTTGACCTCACACCCTGTGTTTTAGAATTTCGAAAAATATCACCACACAGGTCGTGACAATTAGCTACAATGTTTCTTGTAGATCTATTTTCGTCAAAAACTGGAAGAATTGCACTTAGGATTGGAAGATTAAAATGGTCATCATCATTTTCAAACCGATGAACTAGATCAATATTTAGATCTACCGCTCCATAATTAATGATGTAATTTTTGGCAGTTTCCGGAGTTAAATTCTGGGCGTTTGCACTTAATGACAACAGAGCGAGTATAATTGGTAAAATAAATTTTTTCATAATATAATAATTATTGCGTTAATGCATGAATTAGATCCCATTGATATTTAAATAACTTTCTTTCTCTCTTTTCTGTCTTTGTAAGAAAGGCTCCTTCGCAAAGATCCATCACATTAACGCAGAATTTCGTTTTGCAAGGACAGGTGGTAACGTGTCACGCTGGAATAAAAAATCATATCAGGATGAAAATGTACGAGCTGTCCTTTCAAACAGATAACACGAGCAGTATCTAAGTGTGCTTTTAGATGACTAATCCTCGTGGATTGCGGGCACATTTCAGCATCCAGTCCTTTCTGTTATTAGAATAAATTACTTATTCGAAACAAAACAATTAGATTTATTTTTCTTTATTCCAATTTTGAAACTTTACTTTTTGATAGTTCAGGAGCCCAATTTGTGAGATTTTTTAAGCTATCAATTTGGTAAACCATGTAAGGGCCCTCAAATGTATCTTCCTTGACCCAATTAGTGTCCGGGTCTTGTCTTGAGACGACAATAGAATTTTTATTTAGCTTTGTATGCGTTTTGCCGCTTATGTCGTATCTCGGTATTGGTTTTCTATTTCCAGAAGAGTCTAGGTAAAAAAAATCCAAAGTGTGTTCATCCATGTACAGTCTACTTTCAATCGTTAAAGATGTTTTATAAATACCAGAATTGGGGATACAATAAAGTAATTTACCATTTTCCCATTTGGTATCACCTTTTTCATGATCATCGTAAATAATATATATATATCCAACATACTTATCAGGAATTAGGAATACTTCTCCCGGATAGTGACGGTATGATGCGATAATAAAAGAAATTAAGATATAAAGAAAGCAACATATAATTAGTACAATTATTACGGTGATTGTTTTAATAGCAAGTTGTTTCATAGTTTAATTACAGTTGTATATTGCGCGTTTGTCGGAATTGTCATTAGGATAGCATCCTTGACATGGTGAAGAAGGACAATCTTTTGCTGGCGGTTTAGACAGATTTTGTGTGTTCCATGAGGATATTGTAGTAGTAGTGTTGCCAACTTTCATTGGG
>JBMOJB010000157.1:0-8552 GCA_049316985.1 Saprospiraceae bacterium
AATCTGTATATCAATATATTAACTCAATTATTTAAAGTCTAAAAGTAGAATTAATTATTAATTAATAATTGATCTTTGATCGTTAAGATACCAATATTCCTTCAGCCACCAGTGCTTCAATAGAAAAATTCAAAAATCCGGGAAGTACTGCTTGTTGCGTACGTTCAATCTTGTTTGGGTCAGACAAATCCTGAATCATTTGCTCGTATTTTTTAATTCCATGCTCATCTACAATTCTTTTTTTCATTTCTTCATCTTTTAGCCAGATCAACATACCATCTGCATCAGCCTCAGGATGAAACTGTGTTCCAAAAAATTCCTTTGAAAAACGAATGGCCATTACTGCCCTCTCCAATGGTATCCTCGGCCGAGGTTTTTCCAAGGCAAGGATTTCACTGTTCATTTTGTTCAAGACCTGAAGATCGGGTTGAATAACCTGGAATCTCCTGAAATCAGCAATATAAAATGGGTTCTTTAGTGGCTCGAATAGCACTTCTTTTTCACCGGCAGCGGTCATATATAATGGGAAAGTTCCGTATGACATGGATTTTCGCTCGGTGACCTGCGCAACTTTGAAATGAATACAAGCCATTTGAAAGGAGTGGCAAATAAAAAAGACATACTTTTTGCGCTCATTATATTCCTGTTGATTAAAATCCCAGACTTTCTGCAACCATTCATAGTATTTCACATCCCAAATCCCATCACCATACCTTGGATCGCCCGGACCACCAGAGGAAATGTAGATGTCGAAATCCAAATCCGGAAGTTCCGCTTCGCAACGTACATCAAATTCCTGGTATTCGATCTGCTCTGCATATTTTTGCAGAATTTCACGAATGCAACGCATACCTTGGTTAGCCGTACCTTCATAAAGATCTAGAACAGCCAGTTTTAATTTAGACATGAATTAATGGTTAAGCTTCAAGATACTAGTATGTAAATTTGAACCCATAGGATTCAAAAAACATAAAATTAGGAAAACACATGCAAATTGCAAAAAAAAAATTGAAAAAACAAATAAAAGCCAGTTGACTTGTTAGAAAAAGGAGGACCGACAATGTCAATCCTCCCTTATCTAATTTATTTAACAATCTTTTTTTACTTTTTAGCCTTCGCTGCAGGTTTGGCTGCCGGCTTGGCAGTTTTTGTTGCCGCTGGAGTTTTTGCAGCTGATTTTGTAGTACTCACTACATTTACAGGTAAAGCATGCGAATTGGATGCATCACGCAAATAAGATCCCCAACTGCAATTGTCTTGACCTTCTTTATGAGCCATTGCTCTTTCAATAGCATAATCAGCCATCGTTTCAACAACCCATTCAAAGTTTTCAGCTCCAACAGAATGAATGTCTGCATCAGGTGCAGGGTTGCAGAAATCAATTGCTATCGGAATGCCATCGCGGACTGCAAATTCAACAGTATTGAAATCATATCCAAGACCTTCGCAAAGTGCCAATACATATTTTTCTATGGTGGCCAATAATTCCGGTGTTACTTTATGATCAGCAACATAACGAAGGTGGTGAGGATTACGAGGCTCATATTGCATGATGCGCACATGCTTGCGGCCGATACAATAACAACGCCAGTAAGAATCAAAATCGATTGCTTCTTGCAACATCATAACCAATTGCCCGGTTTCGCCATACGCTTCAAAGAAATCTTCTTCAGCATCCAACTTATATACAGATTTCCATCCACCACCTGAGTGAGGTTTCATGAATGCCGGAAAACCTATATAATCAAATATTTCTCTCCATCCCAATGGAAATTTCAAATTAGAGAATGATTTATCCGAAGTATCATCCGGTCTTACTTTCGACGGCAATAACACAGTTCTGGGAACCGGTACACCCAACTTTTCAGCCAATGCATTATTAAAAAATTTCTCATCTGCTGACCACCAGAAAGGGTTATTGATTACTGCAGTTCCGCAGATTGCAGCATTTTTCAAATAAGCACGATAAAATGGCACATCCTGAGAAATCCTATCAATAATTACAGCATATTCTGTTGGTGATGCTTGTTGTACTTTATCGACTACTACAAACTCGGCCATTACCGGAAGTTTAGCAGCTTTGGCTTTTTTGTTTACTCGCTCAACAAATGCCGGCGGAAAGGTAGTTTCCATTCCAAAGAGAATACCTATTTTCTTCATAATTTTATTTTGTATTTTGTTTTGTAATATTTACTACAAAGGTAGATTATTTTCCTTAATAAATACAAACAAGGCTGCTATTTATGACTTAGGCATTACTTTTGAATGATTATTACCTTACTTTTGCTGCTTTTAGATAAATATAAATTTCATTTCAACATCCTGCTCAACCCATAAATCAATATGAAAATTTTTATCAATGAGAAGCCAATTCATCTTATCAGTTCCGAAAAAGCAAAAACTTTTCCCAAAACAGCGCACACGCTGAGTGTTATCTATCGCGGAAATATTAAGTTATTTCACCAGATTGTCGACACTTTTGAGAAAAAGAATAATTACGATGCTGCAATAATTCATGCTAATGATATCGAACAGCTTACCAAGGATTTTTTAGGTATTTTTAAAATAATTGGTGCGGCAGGTGGTGTCGTTTTCAATCAAGACAATAAAATTCTGTCCATTTTCAGAAGGGGATATTGGGATTTACCTAAAGGAAAAATCGATAAGGGCGAGTCTGAGCCTGAAGCTGCCCTGAGAGAGGTAAGTGAAGAAACAGGTATTAAAACACTGGTGCTTGGGCACTTGATTGGCACAACTTACCATATTTACACCCAAGATAAAAGAAGAATCCTCAAACCGACTTATTGGTTTTCGATGAAAACCAATGAAACAGAATTAATCCCTCAAACTGAGGAAGACATTGAAACCGCAGTATGGTTAAGTAAAGAAGAACTTCTACAAAAGGATCGGGTCATTTATAGAAATATCGTAGAAATACTGAATATGGTTTAGATGTTTAGGTGTTTAGGTATAATAAGTGAACTAAACAGCTAAACAACTCAACAACTAAACATTAAAAAAAGAACCCTGCTGACAAATAGTAGTCAGCAGGATTCTTCATTCCTCAACAACACAAATTATATTTTACAAATTTACCTTTGTAACTGAACGTATCCGGAGTATTTATTTCCTTTGCCATCCTCGAAAATATAGAAATAAGTACCATCAGGAAGCCTTTGTCCAGAACTTGTTCCGTCCCAATCATTGGCATAATTTTCAGCTTCGTAAACTTGATTACCCCAACGGTTGAATACAGACAACTTGTTGTTCGGGAATCTCTCTATACCTTGAACCATGAAGTTATCATTGGTACCATCGCCGTTTGGAGAGAAGCCTGAGTAGATCAGCAATTCATCGCAGTAGACGGAGATTTTCACTTTGCCTTTTTCACACCCGAATTCGTTGCATAAGCTGTAGGTTAATTCGTCGTCTCCACAGAAACCTGCATTTGGCTTGTAAGTTAACAGACCGTCTGCATTAATTCTAGCTGTTCCATTGGCAGGATTTTTAATGATTGTTACCTCACTAAGTACTCCATTCAACTTGTCGTTTTCAATGATATTGATACTCAACGTAGCTTCTTGACGAACTACAGCATTATCTCCCTGCGTAACCGGCAAATACTTTGGTTTCTCAATCACATTAACTTCCAGATAAACAGTGTCACATTTTCCGCTGTTGTCACATACTTGTATACATGCTCTCTCAACTCCTTTATCAATGCCTTTAACTACTACGGTGTTAGTGCCTGGCAATACATCGATTTCGACATATTCACCTGAATCATTTGCACAAACATTCTTCATTGTTACTGACCTAGGATTAGATTTTGGCACTTTGATTGAGATGCTATCAACACGACCGACAATCACAGTGTTGCGCTGACTGAATACGTCAAGACATACTACATTTACTTCGATAGAATCGACGCAGCTGGTTTTGACATTTACAAATTTTAAATTATGTACTCCTTCATCCAACTGAATCATTGAACCTGGTCCTGCATCATGGCTCGTAATTGCTGAAGTGCATAATTTGCCATTGTCAATAATCTGATAGTCATAAATCTCAGTAAATGGAATTTCAACACAAAGCATTGCACCACTTGGACAATCAATAGTTGTTAAAATTTGCTTTTCAGCTGCAATGAAATTACCACATACTATCGGAGCGCATTTGACTGTGATGGTAGCAGTATCTGTACAACCGGTCAATTTATTAACAAATACCAACTTATGATCACCAACTTTTAATCTTACGGCAATGTTGGTAGAAACAATCAACAAGTTAGGCTCAAATTTAGCCAGTACCTGATTGTTTAGTGCAGTAATGACCATTGAACTGTAAGACTTATCAAAATCGCCACCCTTTATCACAAAACCACCGATATCATTGCTCCAGTTCGCTGCATTATCCCAAACATTCATGGAATCAACCAGCTCATCGATGCTATCAAAAATACCACTGTACTGATTTCCATCAACAGCCCATGATTTCAATTTGTAAGGACCTGTAGGATAAGAAGCCAACAATGAATAATAAGAATAGCTAATCAGTGTATCAGAGTTGCAACCCGCAAAACCTGAAGTAATCACAGTGCCATTGTCAGAAATCGTGTAATTACTTAAATCTGATATTTTGATCTCTGTACATACTTTCAATGCGGCATCACAAGTACTGGTAGATAATGTATCTGAACCGATGTAAGCTTCAAATTGACAAGTTTGACCACATCTTACATTTACAGTCAGCGTATCTGTACATCCTGTGCGTTTGTGTTGCGCAACCAAAATAGTTGTTCCAGAATCAAATTTCATCTGAAGACCTTTTGCGATGACGTAGCTGTTGATATCAATTATTGCCGTCGCATTGGTACCCGTTTTTGTAATATTCAGCGAGCTATAAGTATTGTTGGTGTTTCCACCTGTAATCAATTGGTTGCTGTTGTTTAGTTTCCATTGACCTGTTGCATCCCAAAGATTCATCGAATCGATTAGTGAAGGAATGTTATTAAAGCTTCCACTGTAGATGTTACCGTTGACCGTCCAGCTGTTTAATGTATATGGACCGAAATTACCTTGACCCGGAATTAAATTGTAATTATAATTTAACGTCGTATCCAGATCACATGCGGCAAATCCATTGCTGTAAAGGCTGCCATTTGTTGTGAAAATATAGTTGTTTAGGCTATCAGCTGGTATATTAAAACAGCTGATAGCTTTATCACCACAGTTTTGTGCATACAAGTTCAAATTATTATCAGCAAATACAGCTGCATCGCAATCATTCGGACCAGAAATCGGATGAATATGGAAAATGAAAACAGTAGTATCGCAGTATCCTGCTTCGTTACAAGCAATAACAGTAATCTTATCAGTACCGATATTTGTCTTAGCGGTATAGCTTAAGCAACCAAATTTATCCATTGCATAAGTACCAAATACAGAGCTGGTGCTTCCTCCAAGAATCGTATAGGTAACTTTTCCAATTCCTGCAAAGCCTGATTCCAGACTAACACATTTCTTGGCACTTTCAGTTACAAATAAGTGAGTTACTATCGTATCTGGTGTAATTGGTTTACAGATAACACTCACGTTAATAGTATCTACGCAATCACCAGGCAAACGCTTGTAAGTAATTTGGTGGAATCCTTTTGTCAATTCGATAGCAGAGCCAAAAGCAATGATACCATCGTTTGGTTTCAAAGTCGCAAACGAATTCAATGCTGCCAATTGCTTAATTCTCATTGTACCATAATCAGAAACAGTACCTCCTTTACGAGTAATTAAATATTGAGATGGCAAATGTATCCAGTTTGCTGCCGGATCCCATGTCCTCATTAAGTCCACAAGATCATTCGCATTCGAGAATAAGCCCGTGTATACTTGTCCGTGAGCTGTCCATTCCAACACATCATAAGGACCGGTATTTCCTTGGCCTAACAATGTGAAGTAAGAATAAGATACAATACTATCAAATTTACAAGCGAGAGTTGAACCATTGTACAATACACCATCTACTGCCAGATTATTATTTAAATAGTCTGCTTGTGGAATATCAAGACACAAATAGCCTTTAGCGTCGCAATCTTGAATTACTACCAGCTCATTTGTTGTTGTTCCGCAACCTTGCTCACAGATATTCACTTTAATTTCTACACCACTAAGATCGAAAGCTGCACATATAGTTCCACCACCTTGTACCAACAACTGATGAATATCGCTGCTACTAGTGATACCGGTAACAATCATGCTATTGATATCAAACGTAAGTGGGTTGTAAACTAAAGTATGAATACTGTATTTTCCACTATCTGAAACGGTAAATATGGCATTATTCTTGATATTAGATACTATAGAATTATTTGCTCCAGTTAAAATATAAACTACTTGATAACCAGTAGGAACAATAGGTGCTATTGTCGCTGTCGCGGCTATTGTTGCATTTTGGTTATTCAAACAGATTGGTGTCTGAACTGCTGTGAGTTTTCCAGTAGATGGTCTTTCATCTTGGATAGTGACAGTATAAGATATTGAACAATCTGATGTAGAAGCATCTGTTATTGTAACTGAATATTGGCCCGCTGGTAAATTGATACGTTGATTTCCTTCAGCATTGGTTTGACCTAAAGTTGTGCTCCAGATATAGTTAAATACCTGACCAGTATTAGCAATGCTAATTGTTGCAGAACCTAAGTTTGCACAGTCCTGATTGGTAGTTGTGACGCTTGTTATGACTGGCAATACACATGTATTACAATCTTTACCAACGACAATATTGTTGACCACAACATCACATGAACCACTATAGATGGTTACAGAGTAAATTCCCTGTGCAAGGTTGGTTCTGTTCGCAGGATTGCTATTCCCGGCAATGTCCGACCAATCGTAACGGTAAGACCCGTTGCCTCCACTTACATTCAAAGTAATTTTTCCAGTTTGGCTACATGTTTCGTTTTCAACTTCATAAGTTACAAAAACTTTAGGCGTAACAGTAATATCGATAAATCCTGTACTTGTACAATTTCCATTAACTGCAGTCACAAAATATCGACCACTTATCGCTATTGATGCACTTGAGAAAGTCAAAGTGTTACCAAAATAACTTGTATTGTTTGGACCAGTCCAGCTAATATTATTGCCAGAGACATTTGCAATTACAAGCACTGATTCTCCCTCACAAACTTCTGTTGATCCACTGAAAGTAATATTACCACCATTTTCGATTACAGTAATCTGTGCAGATTTGCTTGTTGCATTTCCGCAATTGTCTGTCGCTGTCCAAACTCTTGTGATAACAAATCTTCCATTTAATGCAGGAGAAGTGACTTCACTTAAAGTTATGGAGACGTTAGTATCGCAATTATCTGTTGCTGTCACCCCATTTGGAGAAGGAATCACATCAGAGCAGTTAATAGTAACACTAGCAGGTACTGTCATTAAAACAGGAGCCTTTGTGTCACGCACTACAATTGTCTGAATTTTTGTATCCTTATTGCCGCAATCATCAGTTGCTGTCCAGGTACGAGTTAAAATATAAGCATCAGGACAAGCACCATTTGCTCTAGTCTCACTTAGGGTGATATCAATGTCTGTGTCGCAATCATCGATGGCCAAAGGTGAAGCTGCAGTTGGAACTGCGTTACATTCTACAGTTACATTTGCAGGAATTCCCGTAAGCACAGGGCTTATGTTATCTATTACCGTTATTAACTGTGCCGCAGTAGTGGTATTTCCACAATTATCCGTTGCTTGCCATGTGCGTCTAATAGTCAGATTGCCAGGACAATTTCCAGCAATTGTAATTTGACTAAACGAGATCGCAACTTGTAAATCGCAATTGTCGCTTGCTGAAATAGTTTGCGCAACTGTAGGAATTTGACCACAATTCACTGTAACATTAGAAGGCACACCAGTGATTACAGGCTTTTGAGTATCGCGAACCGTGATAGTTTGAGTTTTGATATCTCTGTTACCACAATTATCAGTAGCAATCCATGTACGAGTCAAAGTATAAGAATCTAAGCAACTGCCATTTGTCTTCACTTCATTAAATGAAATATTGACATTGGTATCGCAAAGGTCGCTCGCTTTAGGTGTTGCAGCTACCGGAACAGCATTACATTCTACAGTAACATTTGCAGGAACCCCAGAAAGTACTGGATTCGAATTGTCGCTTGTGTTGACAGTTTGAACTGCTACTGCTGTGTTTCCACAATTGTCTGTCGCTGTCCAGGTGCGTCTGATCACCAAACTTCCAGGGCAAAGGCCAGGCGTTGTGGTTTCATCGTAAGCAATAGTTACCTGTGTATCACAATTATCTGCAGCAGTTACGTTGACTGGAATTGGTATAACTTGACCACAATTTGCAGTAACATCGGTCGAAACTCCACTAATAACCGGTGATTGTGTATCGCGAACCGTGATTACCTGACTAGCAGATGTAGAGTTACCACAGTTGTCCGTTGCTATCCAGGTTCTTGTCAAAGTGTATGCATCCGGGCAAAGGCCATTTTCACGAGTTTCACTAAAGCTAATGTCAACGTTAGAATC
>JBMOJB010000158.1:0-8540 GCA_049316985.1 Saprospiraceae bacterium
AATAACAACTCAACAACTCATCAAATTTGAATGTCCCAATCTCGAAAAAACCAACTACCTGTATTGTACAACATAGCGCCACGAATTAATTTATAATTCAATTCTTTTCATTTCTTATTTTTAAGTTTATTTCTTCCTATTTTTGCAAAAAAAATAAATACAGACATCCATGACGAAGAAACATCTTTTCTTTTTGCTGCTTACTATTTTTAGTGCAACTGCTTGCAACAAGCAACAATCTAAACTACAGGAAATAAAAAAGTTAGAAAACGAATTGCTGGCTGACATTTCAAAAATGGATAAAGCCAAAGCTGCAGTATTAGTGAAGAAATCACAGGAATATGCACTCGCTTATCCCGACGATTCTACCAGCGCACGTGTATTGTTTAGGGCGGCAGATGTCGCCAGAGGCATTGGCGACTTTCCGAACGCCATGAAAATGTGGAACGAGATTCAATACAATTATGCATCATCAAAATACGCAGCTGAATCGCTTTTCTTACAAGGTTTCACTTATGAAAATGACCTGCAGAATAAGGACAAAGCCAAAGAATGCTATTTAAAATTCCTCAACTTGTACCCTAATCACGATCTTAACCATGATATAACTATGGCATTAAAGAACATTGACATCCCTATTGAGGAATTGATCAAGCAGTTTGAAGCCAATAACAAGAAAGAAATCGAGGGTCAGGCGAAATAAAATTGTCACACGCTCCGGATAGAAAACTAATTATGCAAAAATTATTACTGGAATTAACATGGTGGGCTATCACGGCCGTTATTGTATGTGCTGTAATGTTTCCTATATGGCCTAACATTGACAATTTCCCGGTATGGAAAGAAAATATCATGTTTATCGTTGTCTTTGTTACATTGACCAGATACATGTTTTTATTGAAATATACTTTTCTTGCCCACATGAAATGGCTGAAAGTGGTGTTTGTACTCATTGCTACGCCCTTTATATTCTACCTGATTGAAAATCATCAAGCTTTTCAGACCAATCTAGACAATATCGGTCCGGAATACATAACCAAAGGAGTGGAAGATAGTCGGGTTCTTGAAATGGCCTCTTATATTAAAAGTGAATTTACACTTTTTAGTGTAGGCAGTATTATTGCTGCTATAGCGTTTCCTTTTCGAATGATCATATCCGTTTGGCGCCAAATCAATAAAGGAACAGTGTAATTAACAATTAACAATTGATGATTAATTTGTAATTGTCAATTGTTAATTTTCAATTATTTGAACGTCTGCTCTTCTGTTTTTTGCTCTGCCTTCAGGCGTTGAATTGTCAGCGGCAGGTTTAGTACTTCCGGCGCCCATGAAACTTAGTTTTTTGAAGCTGATACCCTTTGCAATCAGATAATCGTAAACGGAATGCGCGCGCGAAACTGAAAGTACTACGTTGGCCAATTCCTTGCCTGTATTATCAGTGTGCCCTACAATTCTTAAGACATAAGTAGGATTACGGTTCATCAAATCCACAATTCTATTGAGGTACACAAAGGATTTCGCCTTAATAACAGACTTGTTCTGATCAAAAAACAATCCTTCTTCTGCTTCTTGAAGTATTTTCAAGTCTTCCGGTTTTAAGATAGTAGTGCGGTCTTTTTCATTGTTTCGCATGGTCAATTGCGAAATATCTGCAATTGCAACCGAAAAACTTATGGGCTGCTGACGGTCTGATTTCTTATTAATCTCTTGTTCTTTTGTTATAACCTCCTTAGTATTTGTATTTTTACTTGCTTCCAACGCTGCGATATCAGCGGCAATTTTATCCACACTGTCTTTCCTCATCTTTTCTAGCCGCGCGATTGCACTTGTATCCGGACAACCCTCAAAGCTCAAAACCCCTGCTTTCTCCGGACATTTATCCTTGTAATCAGGAATGCCGTCACTATCTGAATCCGCATCAGGACAACCAAAATTCGCTACATCCCCTTTGAGATCAGGACATTGATCATCTTTGTCAATAAGTCCGTCTCCATCCTTGTCAGGGCATCCTTTCATGGCTTCTGTCCCATATTCGTTTGGACATGAATCATCCTTATCAACAATACCATCAGCATCAGCATCCGGACAACCAAATGTCTGTGCAGTGCCGGGTGCATCGGGGCAATAGTCGGTTTTGTCGGGGATGCCATCACTATCTTTGTCGGGACAGCCCCTTGACTTGCGCGATCCTGCTTCCAGTGGACAAGCATCTTGCTCATTAGGAATTCCATCTCCATCTCTGTCGCGAAATGCAGCAAATCGATATCCCAGCACCAGATTAGCGGTTTCAAACCAATCATTTTTATCCGGATTACCAGCTCTGCTGATTCCATCAAGATAATCGGTAAATACTCTTCTGATCCCAAGTTCTGCACCCAGCATCCAATTGCTATTGATATCATATCTCAGGCCTACTCCAATTGGAATTGCTGCATGAAAAAACGAGGAGTTATTTTTGTCTTTATCGATTATTGCCTGACTACTTACACTATTGGGCTCGTTAAAATCCACCAATGGTTTTGAAAGTACTCCTGAAATGCCAAAATGAAAATAGGGTGACAGAAAAAAGCGGGAAGAACTCGTTCTTATACTTCTTTTTTTGCCCAAAGGCTCAATCTCTACCAACAGTCCAACATCATAAAATGTACTGGTAAAAGAGAAATTTCTCGCCTTTCTGTAAATGTCATCGAATTTACTATCTTGGCCTTTTATATTCCCAAGCTGCAGATTTGCCCTTGTGTATACAATGTCATTGAAGTTGTACCTTGTATACAAACCACCACCTGGCGATACATTCGAAATCCTCATTTCCGGCCCATTCAAATCGCCACTGTAATATGCAACACCTCCCAAAAACCCTGCTTCCCAGTGTGCTTGTCTATCTTTCTTTTTACTAAGTGCGGTCTTAGGCTTTTTAGAATTGCTTTGTGCTACGATATTCGTTGCGTAAAGCATCGAACCGCATATGCATAGCAACTTAATTAGATGTTTCATACATTAATTTTGAAAACTACAAAACTAACACAATGTCGCTAATTAGCAACAACGAGCTGGTCAATAGAATTACACAACAAAAAAAATTGGGGGGATGTGAGTGAGTGTGAGTATATACAATTGCCGAATTAAATCAATAACCGTATTGTTTGCATTTTTGGCCTATTTCTGGCAGTTTATCCGTTTTAGTTGATAATTTTAAAATACTTTATACTTTGATTAATGTTCAGACATATGCGTTGTCTGCGATGCAGAAATATTTTTTGAAGTTACAATAGAACAAATCCAAAAGATACTTCAACTGCCAGCTGAAAAGAAATACATCAAAATAATACTGAATCAGGGCAATTAATATGCCATTTTAAAAATATTAAGTGCCTCATTATCATATTATATTTATCACACTTTATATCAGTTTCAACATTAGTTTTATATTTGTAAAAAAAAGAAAATTCGTGTTTCATAAAAAAAATCATTCCCAGCTGAAAATTGTGCTCTTGCTCCTTGTTCTGTTCGTTCAAGAGGCCTCACCACAACGAAACCGAAGAGAACTCGAAAAGAAAAGACAACGCCTGATTGAAGCTATGAGCATCACCAAATCGGAACTCAGTGAAACATTGCGGGAAAAGCAACGAACTGCAAGGAAGCAGGATTTGCTTGCCAGCACTATCGAGCAGCAAACTCAAAAGATTGAACAAGTAAATCGCGTCATTACCAATGCCAGTGAACTAGCGGAAAGAAATTACGAAGTCGTCAATGCGCTTTCCGGCGACCTCACCCGTATAAAAAATGATTATGGAGAAACCATCAGGAGAGGATTCAGACAAAAATTAAATTACAGTTTACTCACCTTCCTTTTTTCCTCCGACAATTTTAATCACTTGTTAAAAAGGTTATACTATCTACGGCAGATTGACCGGTTCAGAAAAAAACAAATCAGATCCATTCTGGATACAAAAGATGAGCTGGAAGCCAGAATTGTGCAACTTGAACAGGGAATGGCAAAGAATGCGGAAGTCAAAGAAAAAATAGTAGATCAAAAAATGGAGCTGGGACAGAAATTGTCTGTAGCGGAGGAAGTACTTAGCGGATTGTCAACTCAGGAACAAAAACTCCGCCGCGAGCTCAGAAAACAAGAACGCAATCATGAAAAGCTCAGTGCCGCTATCGACAATATTATCAAAGCGGAAATCGAAGAAAATGCCAGAATAGCACGAGCTGCAGCACTGGCCTTGCGAAAAACAAGAATTCCTTCGAGCCCCGAGGCAAAAACAGAGAACAAAAGAGAAGAATTAAAAGAAGAAAGCCTTTCTTTAAAGGAGACTCCAGAAGTAAAAGAACTCTCGAGAAACTTTAGAAGTAACCAGGGTAAATTACCTTGGCCGGTGAAAAATGGTGCTATCAGCAGTCGATTCGGAAAGCAGCAGCACGCTTCCCTTAAAAATGTATATATCGAAAATCACGGCATTGATATCACAACCAACGAAGGCGCGGATGTTCAAGCAATATTTGGTGGCAAAGTGGTAGCCGTTCAATTTTTGCCCGAATCCAATTACCTCATCATCCTTCAACACGGAAATTATTATACCGTATATTCAAATCTGGACAGAGTATATGTAAAAAAAGGCGATGAAGTTTCGTTTAAGAAAAATATCGGGAAAGTAGCCGGAAATTCCATGCATTTTGAACTCTGGCAAAACCGGGAAAAAGAGAATCCTTCCCGTTGGATTGCAAAGAATTGATCTGCGCAAACGCTTTCGATACAAAAAACATAATTTTCACTTTCAGTAAGAAAAAGACAATCACAACAGTTGTTTATCAACAATAATGTTTAGAATTGTTGAATGGTTGTACCATTCAGGTTCAGATCTTTCCGCTTTGGACTAAATCCTACTCCAGATTTTTTTTAATCACTCATTTAACTGTAAAATGTGGACTCTATGTTGTCCTGAGCGGGCAGCTTAAGTTTGAAATTAAATCCAAGGAACTTAACAAGGAATAAAATCAACGAAGTTGATTAGAAATTATTTTCAAATCATCAAATCATCAAATTTTCAAATTACAATCACACAACGCTTCAAAAACCCAATTACTCACACAAATCAACATAAAGCCCATTATGTGTTTCTCAGCGGTTTCGAGTATTAGTGCAGGAGTAGTGCTTTCAGGTGTAGGTGTTTTCACACTTAAGAAAGCAGGCAGTACCAACCAGATTATTTTTGCCTCCATTCCATTGTTGTTTGCTATTCAACAACTGACTGAAGGAGTGCTGTGGATCGCCCTGTCAGATCCCGCGTATGCTAATTTACAGCAAGTCAGCACCTACAATTTTCTCTTTTTTGCACAAATCATCTGGCCCATCTGGGTGCCATTAGGCGTGTTGAAAATGGAACTCCCCGAACATCGGGGGATTACATCGAAAATCATGGTTGGACTCGGATTTCTGGTATCGTTTTATCTGGGTTATTGCCTGCTGAATTATCCTGTAAATGCCAGCATCATGTCCTACCACATTTCATATGACCAGCAATATCCTGCTTTCTTCGGGAAAACCGTTGGATATCTATACGTGATCGCAACGGTCGTTCCGCTTTTTGTTTCCAGAATAAAATACATGTGGGCGATGGGTACTGCAATAGCCATTTCACTTCTGATAACTGCCATTTTGTATACCGACTATATCATTTCTGTCTGGTGTTTTTTTGCATCAGTAATCAGTATTATTGTTTTGATTATTATTATACTGCACAATAATACAGCGAATGGTAAAAAAGAACGCTGAGCACATCCTTTGATCTGTTGTGGAAAAGCATTTATTATTTTATTTCGCAAGAAAGTTTTCTTAAACATCTTGCGAGCTCTCTGTAAAAAATAAATATATTTAACAGACCGCTCCTGCGGAGTTATTTTTCAGTTGCAAGAAAAATTTGTCTACTTCGATAACACCATCAACAACAGCGGCGTAGCTGCGACCTGTTTGTAGATTATTAGGAATACAATTAATCTAGCTCCAGCGGAGCGGCCTGTTAATTGCCATACCGAAGCTAGAATCTTTCATTATATGCATCGCAAATATGGTTTGCTACTCGCGTTACAGACCATTGGTTATTGACTCTCTCCACCCTATTTTCTGTAAATGATCAAAAAACGCTATTTTAGCAAATTGTTGAATAATAGAACTCCGGTCAACACCATATGACAAAGAAATTAATCCTTATCTACTTCTTACTTGGCACACACTTAGGTTGTGTTCATGCGCAAAAATTAGACCTACTGCGATACGTCAACCCGATGATCGGCACACAAAAAATGGGACATACTTTTCCCGGCGCCACGGTGCCATTCGGAATGGTGCAGCTAAGTCCCGATACTGACACGCTGCAATACATCGAAAATGGCAAGTACAATCCCGATATGTACAAGTATTGCGGCGGCTATCAATACGGCGACAAAACCATCGTAGGCTTCAGCCATACCCATTTCAGCGGTACCGGCCACTCCGATTTGGGCGACTTCCTGATCATGCCTACGACCGGGCCATTGAAACTGAATCCCGGTACAGCCTCCCAGCCGCGCAGTGGTTATCGCTCTGCCTTCAGCCATGAACATGAAAAAGCAAGTGCGGGTTATTATGCAGTCGAACTAAATGACTATCATATCAAAGCTGAATTGACGGCTACCGAACGTACGGGGTTCCATCAATACACATTTCCCGAATCGAAAGATGCGCATATCCTACTGGATCTGGTAAGTGGCATTTACAATTATCCCGATAAGAATGTATGGACGGTCGTAAGGGTAGAAAACGACACGCTCATCACCGGATTTCGACAGACCATGGGTTGGGCAAGAACCCGGATCGTCTATTTTGCCATGACATTCTCAAAACCCATTGCGAGTTACGGCAGTGCCGATGAAGGCAAAAAAGAACTGTATAAGGGATTCTGGCGCAAATTCAATCAGCGAGAAAACTTCCCTGATATAGCCGGAAGACAGATCAAAATGTACTTCAATTTCAACACCAAAGCGGATGAAAAAATAAAAATAAAATTTGCCTTATCTGGAGTAAGCACAGAAGGTGCATTGAAAAATATGCAGGGGGAGATTCCCCACTGGGATTTCGATGCCATCGCCCAACAGGCCGCCGCCAAATGGCAGACAGAATTAGCCAAGATACAAATTGACGCCGACGAGGATATCAAAACCAATTTCTATACCGCCATGTACCATAGTTTCATCGCACCCAATATCTTCATGGATGTCGACGGCAATTACCGCGGGTTGGATTACAATATTCACCAGGCAGATGGTTTTGTCAATTATACCACTTTTTCTCTTTGGGACACTTATCGCGCTTTGCACCCTTTGTACAACATCATACAGCCTTCCCGCAATGCCGACATGGTGAATTCGATGCTCGCGCATTATCGGCAAAGTGCCCTGCACATGTTGCCGATCTGGAGCCATTATGCCAACGACAACTGGTGCATGAGCGGCTATCATGCCGTTTCCGTCATTGCCGATGCGATCATCAAAGGCAATACAAAAATAGATGCCAAAGAAGCATTGAAAGCCTGTGTTGAGACAGCCCGCAAAAGCAACTACGAAGGCATAGGACTTTATGTTAAAAACGGTTATATCCCTGCGGAAAAATCCAATATCTCCGTTTCCAATACGCTCGAATATGCCTACGACGACTGGGCTATCGCACAGCTGGCCAAGAAGGTAGGAGACAAATCCGTTTACGACGAATTCATCGCGCGTTCTGTCAACTACAAAAATGTCTTTGACAAAGATGGCTTCGTTCGACCCAAAGATGCCAATGGAAATTTTTTACAAAATTTCGATGCCCTTAGCACCACTGGCCAGGGACTCATCGAAGGCAATTCCTGGAATTACAGGTACTTTGTTCCCCATGATCCTTCATCTCTCATCCAGCTCATGGGCGGACAGCAAAAATTCGTCGCCGGCATGGATTCGCTGTTCAGCATGTACCTGCCCGACAAATACTTTGCCGAGACGGAAGACATTACTCGCGAAGGCATAATCGGCACTTATGTACATGGCAACGAACCCGCACACCACGTTGCCTATCTCTACAATTTCGCCGGGCAGCCCAAAAAAACGCAAAAAATCGTCCGCAAGATCCTGCAAAACCAATACAAACCCACACCTGACGGCCTCGGCGGCAACGATGACTGTGGCCAGATGAGTGCCTGGTACATCTTCAGCGCCGTGGGATTCTATCCTGTCGCACCCGGCAGCAGCCAATACCAAATCGGCAGTCCCATCGTCAACAGCGCCACCATCCATACCGAATCAGGCAAGACATTCAATATCACCGTCAAAAACCAAAGTGAGCAAAACAAGTACATCCAGCGCTTACTGCTCAATGGAAAAACGCTCAAAGGCACGGCAATTGATCATACCGATATTATGAGGGGCGGGGAATTATTGTTTGAAATGGGAGATAATTGACAATGGACAATTGAGCTTGACTACCTTTGGTAGGAATTGATCATTGATCATTGATAATTGATAATTAA
>JBMOJB010000159.1:0-8513 GCA_049316985.1 Saprospiraceae bacterium
AGATTTGGCACTATAGATTGGAAAAAAACTATTTGACTGAAAACCTTAAGAAACTCGAAATAAAATACGAAGAAAATTAACACTTTCCGCTCGTATCACATTCCAACCCATTTTAGTAAAAACAATACCTTCCTTTAATTTTACGGGTACGCTGTAGATTTTCAAGCTCTTCGCCCGCGCTGCCAAAACTAAAAATTCAAAATCAAACAAATATCTGTCTGTTTCTGTTTGCAGAAATATCTTCTTCCCCTCGTTGTCAAATCCCTTTAATCCACACTGCGTGTCGTTAACGGGGATGCCGAGCAATCGAATAAACACCCGGAATAATTTGGAAAGTATCTGACGGGGCAAAGGCACTTTCAAATAGTATTCTTGATTTCTCGTTCCGGCAGCAATTCCTTTTTTAGATAAAAGTGCAGTAATCAACTCAACCATACTGCGCTCTTCATATGGAAAATCAACGTCTGTAAATACATAAAAATCCGCGTCAGATTGGGCCACGCCTTGGCGCAACGCGTATCCTTTACCACGGTTTTCGGTATAAGAAATTATCTTGCAATTGGGTATGCTACTCCTTAAGAATTCAAAGTCCTTTTCTTGAATCCCTTTGACAGATCCGTCATTTACCAAAACAAGGCCAAGATCAATGCTGTCAAGTTGCTCCTCCAACTGCCGAAATGCGGTCGAAATCGTCCTTGCCCAATCCGGCTGCGAGGGATTGTAACAGGGGATTATTATATGTAGACTTTGTTTCATCCTTTATTCCTCTGAAGTAAAACGAAACGATATCTTCGGAAAATTCTCTTGCACCATTCTTAACACCCAAGCAGATTCAGCCAAAAGTACGGGTTGACCATCTTTGTCAACCGCCAGATCACGCTTTCTTTTATTGATGAAATCTTTTAATACAACTTCATCATCACAGCTAAACCAACAGGCTTTATATAAGTTAACCGGCTCATAATCACAGGAGGCTCCATACTCGTGTTTAAGGCGATATTGAATAACCTCAAACTGCAATGCGCCGACCGTTCCGATAATCTTTCGCCCGTCAAAACTTTTGGTAAACATTTGAGCGACTCCCTCGTCCATTAACTGCTCAAGCCCTTTCGCAAGTTGTTTTGATTTTAAGGGATCTGTATTATTAACAAACCTAAACTGTTCCGGTGAAAATTTAGGAATGCCTTTGAAATGTAATATTTCACCCTCGGTCAATGTATCGCCAATTTTGAAATTACCGGCATCATATAAACCGACAATATCTCCCGGATAAGCATCGTCCACCACTTCTTTTTTAGATGCCATGAACATCGTCGGATTAGAAAATTTCATTTTCTTTCCCTGACGAACATGGTAATAATTCGTATTTCTTTCAAATTTACCGGAACAAATCCTTAAAAATGCAATCCTATCGCGGTGTTTCGGATCAATATTCGCATGAATCTTAAATACAAAACCACTTAATTTAGCTTCGTCGGGCTCTACCAGCCTTTCTTCTGCTTGTCGTGCCAAAGGACTTGGTGCTATGTCAATAAAGCAATCCAATAATTCCTTTACTCCAAAATTATTCACTGCAGAACCAAAAAAAACCGGTGACACCAATCCTTCTCTGTACTCTTCAATATCGAATGCAGGATAAATAGTCTCAATAGCTTCGATGTTTTCGCGCAATTCTTTTGCAGGCCTTTCCCCAATTATTTTCTCCAGTTCCTTGCTGTTAATATCGTCAAATACCACCGTTTCATCATCGTTCTGTTTCCCGTGTGCCCCAAAAAGACAGAGTTTTTTCTCGTACCGATTGTAGACACCCTGAAAAGTTTGCCCCATCCCGATCGGAAAACTAAGTGGAGTAACAATCATGTCCAGCTTTTTCTCCACTTCATCAAGCAAATCAAAAGCATCCCGACCTTCGCGATCCAGCTTGTTAATAAAAACAATGATGGGAGTATTGCGCTTTCTGCACACTTGTACGAGCTTCTCGGTCTGCGTTTCTACGCCCTTCGCTACATCGATCACAACAATAGCGCTGTCAACAGCTGTTAAAGTACGAAAAGTATCCTCGGCAAAATCCTGGTGACCGGGTGTATCCAGAATATTTACTTTTACATCCCGGTAATCAAAACCCATCACAGAAGTCGCAACCGAAATTCCACGCTGCTTTTCGATCTCCATAAAATCCGACACTGTGGTCTTCTTAATTTTATTGGATTTCACGGCACCGGCAGTTTGAATGGCACCTCCGAAAAGCAGTAATTTCTCGGTAAGTGTGGTCTTTCCGGCATCCGGATGGCTAATAATACCGAATGTGCGCCGCTTATTTATTTCTTCTTTTATTGTACTCATAATTTGAAAGGTTTATCATGCTTATTGAAAAATTGGCGCAAAGGTAAAATAAATATAGGATTTTACCGCATACAATAAATATCCACTGTCGAAACAAGCGCGTTGATCTTGAACTTATTTCAAATTGCATCCTACGATGAGAACCCGATCCATTAATTATATAAAATAATATATAATACATTAAACCAACAACTGCAATGAATAATTAATAATTTTTTTTCATATTTATTGAAAATTGGCACACATATTGCATGTAATAATATGTGTAAGTTTGGTTTAAAAAAGGATTGTAGAATTCGTTTTGTGTCCCGTTAATAGCGGGACATTTTTGTTTTTGGCAGCTTTCATCTTCTCAGTAGCTCATTTGGTAGAAATTTCAGGTTTCTTACAACTATTTCCCTTATTTTTGACGTTAATATTTTGGTAAATTAACGCAATACCAAATAAATTGTAAAACATCGTGATCAATATTGCGTTAATTTCAGTGATCTAATTTCTGCACAAAAAACATTTTGTAATATGACAATGACAATGAAAAAAAGTCTCTTAATCATCGGTTCAGTAATTACAGCTGTAGGTATTTTATTTGCTACCAGCTTCACCATGAAAAACAGAGGTGGCGACCCAAAGGAAAAAGAAGCAATGATTGTTCAGACACTCATCAGCGGTCTGACCAATATGCACTATAGCCCAAAAGTGATAGATGATAAATTTTCTAAAGAAGTTTACCACCTTTATTTGGACAGACTAGACAACGCCCGTCGTTTTTTCACACAGCAAGATATTGCCCAATTGCAGAAATTTCAAACACTGATTGATGACGAGACCAACGCTGCGTCCTATGAGTTTTTTGACCTTTCTTTGCAGCTGTTGGACAAACAACTCAACACAACGCAAGGCTATTACCGTGAAATATTGGCCCAACCTTTTGACTTTTCAAAGGATGAAAGCATTGAATTGGATGGCAAGAAACACGAATACGCAAAAAACGATACTGAACTGAAGGATTTTTGGTACAAGCTTTTGAAATATGAAGTATTGAATAGAATTGTCGACAAAGAGGAAGCCCAAGACAAAGGCGAAAAAGATGAAAATGGCGTAGTTCCAACTAAAAAAACAACCCAAGAACTCGAAATAGATGCACGGAAAGATGTATTAAAGACATTTGATGATTGGTATAAGCGCATGTTTAAATCCAAAAGAATGGATAGGCTAAGTGATTACCTGAATTGTATCACCAACGTATACGATCCGCACACCGGCTATTTCGAGCCTAAGGACAAAGAAAAATTTGATCAGGATATGTCCGGCAAATTCGAAGGCATAGGTGCTCGACTTCAACAAGAAGGCGAATACGTAAAAGTCAATGAAATTATCGCCGGTGGACCCGCGTGGAAACAAAAAGAACTGGAAGTGGGCGATGTTATTATGAAAGTAGCACAGGCGAACAATGAAGCAGTCGATATAGCAGGCATGGATATGGACGATGCAATCAAATTGATAAAAGGAAAAAAAGATACGGAAGTCCGCCTAACTGTAAAGAAAAAAACGGATGGCAAGACCAAGGTGATCGTTATCATCAGAGATGAGGTTATCCTGGAAGAGACTTTTGCCAAATCTCTAATTCTAAGTACCAACGACGGCAAAGAAAAAATTGGATACATCAAATTGCCAAGATTCTATGCAGATTTCGAAAATTCGAATGGAAGTTCATGTGCGCGTGATGTTGCTACTGAAGTCGAAAAACTTAAAAAAGAAAATGTAAAAGGTCTAATTATTGATTTGAGGAATAATGGTGGCGGCTCGCTGAGAGATGTGGTACAAATGTCCGGATTATTCATCAAAGAAGGTCCTATTGTGCAAGTAAAAAGCAGAGAAGTCAAGCCGGAAGTTCTTCGCGACTACGACAAAGAAGTGCAGTATGATGCACCCCTGATTATTCTGGTCAATCAAGGTTCTGCGTCTGCTTCAGAAATCATGGCTGCAGCACTACAGGATTACGGCAGAGCGGTAATCGTTGGCGCAAAGGGAACTTATGGCAAAGGAACAGTGCAGCGCTTCATCGATCTGGACCGCACTATTTCCGGCCATAGTGACATCAAACCACTTGGGGAAGTGAAACTTACCATACAAAATTTCTATAGAATAAATGGTGGCTCAACTCAATTGAGAGGTGTAACGCCAGACATTATTCTTCCTGATAACTACAATTATCTTAAAGTAGGAGAGATAGAAAACGAACACCCACTGCAGTGGACCGAAATCGCACCGGCAACTTTTGAAAAGACCGGCAGCATCAAAGACCTCAACAAATTAAAAGCTGCAAGTGAAGCGCGAGTACGCAAAAATGCGACATTCGCCAAAATTGAGGAAAATGCCAAGCGATTGAAAAAACGCAGAGACATCACCAAATACTCAATTGAATACAAAAAGCATAAGAAATACGACGAAGAGCTTACTGCAGAAGCAAAGAAATATGAAGACATGTTGAAGGAGATCCCGGATTTTGTTCTTGACAATCCAACTCCGGACAAATCAAAAATCGAATCTGACTCTATTTATGTAGCACGCAACCAGGATTGGTTTAAAAATGTCAAAAAAGATATTCAATTGTATGAATCGCTCAATATTATTTACGACATGATACGTCAGAACAGCGATTCTGCCGGAAAATAATAAGCTGAATTCTCCAAGTATAATAAATCCGCCCTTCAGCCAATTTGGATGCAGGGCGGATTGCATTAAAATAATTGTATCATCAAATTTTAACATCATCAAATTTTAATATCTTCAAATCTTCAAATCTTCAAATCTTCATATTATTCTTTTGCCTTAAACTACTAAAACTAAGATAAAAAATGTTTATTCCAATTGGAGATGATAATGTAAAAGGAGGATATAAACCGATATTTAGCTACTTGCTAATCGCCTCAAATATTGCTTTGTTTGGTTATGAACTTAGTTTGGGTGAAGAGCTAGGTGCTTTCCTGGACAGATTCGCCTTTACTGCTTATCGCATTACCCATTTCCAGGATATGGATGCCTTGTTCACGTCGATGTTTTTACATGGCGGATGGATGCATCTTATAGGAAATATGATGTTTTTGTGGGTATTCGGTGACAATATCGAAGCTGTAATTGGCAACTTCAAATTTATTTTCTTTTACCTGTTGGGTGGGATTATCGCAGGGTTATCGCAGGTATTCCTTTTTCCTGAGGCACTTACACCGACTTTGGGCGCAAGTGGAGCAATTGCTGCAGTTCTTGGTGCCTATCTGATTATGTTTCCCGCTTCTCGGATAAAAATTCTATTTTTCGTATTTACTTTCTCAGTGCCCGCTATTTTGTTTTTGGGATTCTGGATATTTCAACAATTCAGCAATGGATATGGCGCTCTTTCAAGCACAGCAGACACCGGAGGTGTTGCCTGGTGGGCACATATTGGCGGTTTTGTATTTGGACTAATCAGCGGCATCTATTATCGCGTAAGCTTAAAAACGACAGTGGAACACTACGTTTGAACGGCATTACCGATTTTAGACAATGCTCTTACAATCAGATATTGTGCAAAAATATAGGTCAACATAATCCAGAATGACGCAACTGGCAGAAAAGAAATCAATTCTGACCTGAATTGCCGAAATGCAATTAACATATCTGAAAAAATAAACAAAATAATTCCCGCTAGAAGCATTTCCCAATGCTTCTTCAACCTTTCACGGAGAGATAGACTTGTCACCATCAGCAAACTAAGAATACCTCCATAAGCAACTACCGGAATAATCAAATCTAGCTTCAAATAAGGCAAAAGGACATTCAACATAATCGTCAAATTCGCAATCGCAATAGCCAAAACTATTATACCAACTTTGTCCCAAATAATTCGTTTTCCTTGTTTAATAAAAATTGTAATATAAGCACTGTGTGCCAGGAAGAAACTACATAAGCCCGCTAAAAAGAACACAGGATGCATTGCCGTAAAAATGAGTAAAACATCACCTGCCCATGAAAAAAACAAAGCGAATAAGAGCGGTAACATAACTTTACTTTCAGCAGCCAACGTCCAGTAACAGACGAACAATGCCGGCATAAGCATTACTTTCGTGATAGAGGCATCCATAATAAACCCAAACAACAGGCTGCACAAATGCAGTAAGGCAATAAGCCAAAAAAAGTACTCCGCGGTCTTTCTGCTAAATTTTTTCATAAAAATGCAAAAAAAATCCCGCAACAAATAGTCCGGGATTGATATAAAATTATTGATTCTTCACCTTTGAAGGAACAAAATTGTCCAATTGATACAAAGAAAGAAAACAAGAGTCCAAAAATATTTTCAAATTTTCAAATCATCAAATTTGGACGAATCTATTTCAGTAAATTGCATTACCCACACAGATCAACATCAAGCCAAATTATTTTTTCTTTTTAGGTCCAATCGTTACAAACATCCGCTTGCCTTCTAATTTGGGTTCTGCTTCAGGAACACCATAATCAATCAACTCTTTCAAAAAATTAAGTAAAAGCAACTCACCTTTGTCTTTAAAAACAATTTCGCGACCCCTGAACTGTACATATGCCCTCACTTTGGCACCCTCCTGCAGGAATTTCGTTGCATGTCGCACTTTGAATTCAAAATCGTGCGCCTCAGTAGAAGGACCAAATCGAATTTCTTTCACTTCTACTTTCGAAGAATTGGCCTTTATTTCCTTCTCTTTCTTTTTCTTAAGATACAAGAATTTATTGTAATCAGTTATTCTCGCAACTGGCGGACTGGCATTAGGCACCACTTCGATCAAATCCAATTCTGCCTTTTCGGCCCAGATTTGCAATTTCCTAAGTGGGTAGATTCCTGGCTCAATGGTTTCTCCAACAATTTCACTTAACTCTTCTAAACTGTCACCTGCAAGGCGCAATTCCGGAACTTTGATAAAATCATTGATACGATGCTCTGCTTGTTTTTGTCCCCGAAACGGGACTCTTGGATTGTTGTTATTCTTTCTAAATACTTTTGCCAAAAGGAAAATGGGTTTTGTTAATAATTAAATTTATATGCTAGAAAACGTTTTTTTATTAAAAAAGTTATCAGCGAGGTAAAAGTAGCGAATAATTAATTAATTCTGTTAAAAACCAACAAAAAAATACTTCGTTGTTGAATTGTCAAGATGTTAAGCTGCTAAGTTTGAAAGTTTGACGCTTCGCAGTTTGAAAACTTGTTGACTTTAACACTTACCTAGGATCAGCGTTGTTTGAAAGTAAAATTCATTGTCAATTGTCAATTGTCAACTGTCAATTACTTTTGCAGTTTTCTAATAAACTCACCAATGTCTCTTTCGCTGCTTTGGCGGATTCAATATCCGGAAATTCCATATTGAAATCTGCTTGATAACCTGGTTTTCCATCTTTATAGTATGAAATAATCTTTTGCTTTAATTTAGTTTGCAGAACTACATATACTTTTTTGCCGGAGACCTTGATATTGACAGCTTTGGAATCCAAGTCCGACAAGCCAAATTCATAAATTTCTTCAGTACTCGTTTTTCCATTATTGCTCGTTCTTGAAAACTTCCACTTGCAAAGCGTCTGAGCACTTTGTAATTCTAACTTTTGTGCAACTGAAATTTCTTTTGAATCGTACGCAGAAAGATTTTTCTGCAACCAGGCAAAATCATTTGGCTTCACTATCTGATGACAATGTGCTATGACAGCGGGTAGCAGCGCCTCATAGTAACGACCACTTTCAACATCAGAGAAGAAAAAAGTTAAATCATCATCGTATCCTTGCACTACTCCATCTTTTTTCTCCTGTACCCATTCTTCTGAAAACAGGATTTTCGCCTTAATCGTAACGCCTTTACTTGAAATTTCAAAAGCAAGTGTTTTTTCATTCAGGTCTCCAAAGTTAAATGCATGCTCCAATAATTCGGCATTTTTCTTAATACTTAAGACATTTACACATCCGCTTTGAAGCTTTTGTTCAATTTCACCTTTTTCAGCACTTATCTTCGAAGGTAACGCACAAAACAACTTAAGCGCCTCCGTTCCATTTGCTTTGGGTATGCGCTTTTTAATTTCCACATCCCCTAATGGAATAAGTTGCTGAAAAATATTCAACATATATTTCCCCTGATCAGGATCTGCAGCATACATGCTGACTTCTTTGACAAAACCAT
>JBMOJB010000160.1:0-8508 GCA_049316985.1 Saprospiraceae bacterium
AATTGTTAATTGTTAATTGTTGACGGACCGAAGGCTTTTGTCTATGCGGATCAGGACTTTCTCATTCCTCTTTCCAAAACTTCATCTACCAGGCCATATTCTTTGGCTTCTGAGGAAGTCATCCAATTGTCGCGATCGCAATCCACTTCGATTTGCTCCAGTGTTTTACCGGTGTGGTGCGCGAGTATTTCGTACAATTCGTTTTTTAATTTCTTGATCAGATTGTAGGAGATTTCCATGTCCTTGAACTGTCCTTGCATTCCGCCCAAAGGCTGGTGAATCATCACACGGCTGTGCGGAAGTGCGGTTCTTTTTCCAGCTGTACCTGCTGCCAATAAAACTGCACCCATCGAAGCGGCCATTCCGGTACAAATAGTTGCCACATCCGGCGAGATATATTGCATAGTATCATAAATGCCCAAACCATCAATAACAGAACCACCCGGTGAGTTGATGAACATCTGAACATCACGCTTTGGATCTGAAGATTCAAGAAACAACAATTGCGCTTGAATGACATTGGCTACATAGTCATTGACCGGAACACCCATAAAAATTATGCGATCCATCATCAATCGGCTAAATACGTCCATAGATATCGCGTTCAATTGGCGCTCCTCTACTACTGCCGGGGTAAATGCATTGATGTTGGGTGCTGCGATACTGCTGACGTGATTAGCATATTTTTCAAGATGCATGCTACTCATCCCAAGATGTTTGGTAGCGTACTTGGTAAATTCTTCTTTGTGAAACATTGTATTCCAGTTTTTATTAAATTAATTTTTTCTATTGTAATACTGATATTAGCTTTCACTGTCACTTTTAATAAGTACATTTTCAGTTCCAGACTATTTATCACTCCATAAGCTTAGTCAAATTCCGTGCGAATGTTATTTTACTGACGAATTGGCAGGAAATTAATTGTAGGGTTCAGGTTGAAAATATTCAAGCGAAATCGTGTATGGGTTGGAAATATTCAACCCCTAAGTGATGGCCGCATTCACGAAATACATTTCGACCTCTCCCTTATTTTTCACCTTTAATTTTCCCCTGAATTCGCAATCGAAATCATACTTCACTTTCCAGTAGGTGGCTTCTGATATGTTAATCTTGTCTGCTTCAGAATTTTGCTCCATTCTGGCGGCCAGATTGACGGTATCTCCCCAGATATCGTAGGCAAACTTTTTATTTCCCACTACACCTGCCACTACCGGACCGGTATTGATCCCAATTCTTGCCTCGAAGAAGGGCTCATTCTTTGCTATCTTCATTTCCTTGTAATCTCGTAGAAACTCCTGCATTTCAGTCGCTGCTTTTACCATTTTGATGGCATTGCCTGAATTCGGGGTGAGACCGGCCGCACACATATATGCATCGCCAATCGTTTTGATTTTTTCTATATTGTATTGAGAAATAATGTAGTCAAAACCTTTAAAGCAGTAATCGAGTTCGGCCACCAATTGTTCGGGAGAAAGACGTTCAGCAAGGCTGGTAAAATTCTTGAAATCCGTAAAAAGCACACTGACATCATCCACCGATCGCGCTTTTGCTTTACCATTTCTTTTCAGTTCATCAGCAATTGCAGGCGGAAGGATATTGAGCAATAATTCTTCCGAACGCTGTTGTTCTTTTTCGATTAGTTTGTTTTTTTCTACCAGTACCTCTTTGGCTTTTTTATTGGCTCTGAATCGATTGAACAATAAAATCATTACCATCAATGCACCCACAATGCCCACAATCAGAATATTTTGCAGACTTCGTGATTTTTCAGCCTTCAACTCCTGATCTTTAATTTCACGGTCTTTTTGAGCAATATCTTTTTCATACTCAGCTTCAATTCGCTTTTTTTCACTTGCTTTTTGTTTTACCAAAAGGAGTGCTTTGGCCTTTTCGGCAGACATGTGACTTAATTTTTCTTCAAAATCCCGATTTTGTATCTCAGCCTGCTGCTGTTTTAATTCGGCTTGTTGCTTGGCATTGGCGATACTGTTATTTTCCCTTTCGAGCGATTTATTGTTGTTGGTATACCCGGCCAACTGTTGACGAAGCTCTCCATTCTGTTTTGACAATGCGCTATTTTCTTGTGCCAATTGCTGGAAACGGGTATCAGGAACGCTGCTTTGCGCGCGATTGCCTGTTGTTGCATTTCCTTTCTTACCGAGCTGAACACTGGCCATCTGGGCATAACGCAGCAAATTTTTCATGTCATTTTCCCTGGTGGCCATAGATATGAGTTTGTCAAAACAATTGGACATCAGGCCAAAATCACCACTGGTTTCAGCATGTGCGATCGCTCTTTCAAATTTGGCTTTGGCCTTCGACATTGACTTCAGACTCGTAAAAGCTTCTCCATTTATGTAGGATGCGCGCGCCATTGCATTTTGATCACCAATTGAATTGGCTATATCGTATGCTTTCTGTGCCCACTCAGTAGCTTTATTTGGATCAGACCCCTTGCTGTCTTCTGCCATTTTTAGGGCATTCTGTATCTGCTCGGGCTTAGTAGCATAACGGGAATCCGATGATTGGCTAATAACGGAAAGTGCCAGGGAACAAAAAAGAAGGCCAGATAAAAGTTTTTTCAACATCATAGAAAAAGGTATCATATGGCAAAAGTAGTATTTTTTTTCATAAAGGATAAAAATGTTAACTTTTTGTAATAAAAGCACTTTTCTTAGTACTTTGCGGAAAATTTTAAGGTATGATCCGTTACATTCTAGCAGCAGTGAACGTCATTTTTTTGATGTTTATCGGAATTAATGCAATGATGAAAGATTTTTTTTCGAATACTTTCGAAATACAGCATATGATTGCCATATTGTCAGTTACCGGAATGGTCGTAGGTTTGCTCATTTCGATATTTTACATGAAGAAATCTGAAATTGCAGATGGGTTGGTTCGCACGCAACTCATTTTGATCAGTGTAATAATGTCAGTGTTGTTCTTCGTCATTGTCGGAATCAATACGAATTACCTTTTTGCCAAAAAATATGCTGATGCTCAGCGCTACCTGATTTTAGACATCCGACCTTTTTTTAAAACAGGCGGTGGTATCATCAAAGGTGAAAACATCACCCCGAATGGGTTTGTCGTTTTTATCGAAAAAAGCGGAAAAAGTCAACAGCTGAGGTATAAATCAATAGATAATTTTCAAAATTGGGTCGGCAAGACGGCTGTACTGGATATTCGCAAAGGTCTACTGGGCTACGATGTCTTTGTCCCAAATCCATTGAAAGAATGAGCGATCAGTTACTTCGCAAAATAGTGTTTTGAAAAGCCTTTCCATGCAAGTGTCTCTACAACTATATTAGCGGCAGTAACCAACACCAAATCACAAAATACTTTAACGATTTGTAAAAATACCCTATTAAAACAACTACTTATACAAAGTTTCGTATATTTGTTACCAAAATCATTACATAGAAATTACATTAAAAAAAAGACAAAATTTCATCCTATGAAATTGACCAGACTCTTGTTATGCTTATTTGCCTTTTCTGCAATCTTTTCTCGTATACATGCACAAAGTCAATACCAATTTACGCAATTTAACCTAAATCCGATTTTTATTAACCCGGCGCAGACCGGTGCTTTTGAAGGTACATACAGAGCCGGTGGTATCATCCGTTCTCAGTGGAATTCATTTTCAAATATATATCGTCCAATGACGGGATATGTTGATGCTCCGATCTTGATGGTGGCCAAGCGCCACTGGGTGGGCATCGGACTAATGTATGCCAATGACCAGGCAGGTACGCACAAACTGGGAACAAGAATGACAGCACTATCCGGTTCGTTCCATTATTCATTCGACAGAAAATTCAGAAATGTGTTGACCTTGGGATTGCAATTTGGAGCAGGAAGCCGTGGATTGAAACCTTCAGATGAACTCTCCTCTTTTTCAGAATTGAAGACCGGAACAATTGATCCCAATTTCCGTGCGACTTTAAATGATAGAAATGCAAGTTATACCGACATGAATATGGGCCTGTTGTTCAAATCAGCCATCAATAAAGTATCCAGCCTATCTATTGGCTTTGCTGTAAATCATATAACAAGGTCAAAATACTCTTTGCTTAAATCCAAACCTGCCAATGTCAGAATACCATTGTATATGGCAGGGACAATGGCATACAACCGCGATATCAACGCAAAAATCAGTATTCATCCAAGTGTACTTTATCATAGACAAAATTCAGTATATACCATCAATCCACAGTGTATGCTAGGTTATAAAATGAAACTGAAAGGCAGCGAGACACCAATTGTACTTAAAGGAGGCGTGGGTTATGACTACAATGGAAATGCAGCCAATGTGCTTGCCGGCGTAGAGGTGAAAAACCTGGTCGTAGGTATCGGATATGATATCAATACAGGATTACTCAGCAATGCTGCTAAAGATGCCATCGAAATTGCAATTCAATACACGGGCAAAATCTATAAAAAGCCAAATGTTAAAGCAATAATCGTTTGTCCTAAATATTAGAAGGACATATTATTGGCTATTCAACCTATTTTCTAATATCAATTTCTATTTCGCGACTTCAAATCTTGTAAGTTTAGATTAAATTATATGAAATCATCAATCCTAACACTTTCTTTTGTAGCACTTGTTTTTTCCATCTTCGCTCAGCCCTTGTCCGGAAGGCACACATTTAAGCAGATCATAGAAACTGCAGACGCACAGTATGCACTCAACGACTATTATAATGCCATCACCTGGTACGAAATGGCCTACGACGAAGTAAAGTCCGACAAGAATAACCCCGAAAAAGAAAATATAGCGTATAAAACGGCATTGTGCTATCTGCAAATGAGAGATTATGCCAAAGCAGAATCAAAACTTGCTGCCGTTATTAAAAAGGACAAGGACAATAGCATAAAAAACATTCAGCTACTGTACGCTAAAATATTAAAACTCAATAGCAAATACGATGAGGCAATCGCTATTCTGGAACACATGTCCAGAACAGCTACGGAAATGGATGTGCGAAAAGAAGCAGAACTGGAACTAAAAGGCGCTCAATTTGCCAAAGATGCACAAATTCAGGAAATGCTGCGCATCGAAAATGCCGGTACAGACGTCAATTCCGGAGGAAAAGAAACTTCACCTTTCAGTGCCAAAGCAGGCGAATTGTTGTTTATTTCTGATCGCAAAAACAGCGTGACGGAATTAGATGGAAAAACCAATATCTACTCCCGAATTTACAGCGCTCAATTATCAGGTAGCAGCTGGGGAGCGGTAAAAGCATTGGATCAGGTCATCAATCGCGAAGATTTTCACCATTTCAGCGTTTCATTGAGTAAAGACGCCAATACCATGTACTTTACGCGCGGAACTTTGCAGGGAGAGGTAGTGGCAGAATCCAAAATATATTATAGTACCCGCGAAAAAGGAGGATGGAGTGCCGCCAATGAATTGAAAGGTAGCTTCTCAGGAAGGGTGCTGTACCCTATCACAGGAGAATTGTTTGGCAATGAAGTGCTTTTCTTCTCTTCGGATATGGAAGGTACCAAAGGAGGTCTGGATTTGTACTACGCCACAAAAAAATCAGATGACACCTATGATTTCCCGGTCAACCTGGGTGAAGTATTGAATACCAGTGGTGATGAAATTACGCCTTACTATAGCGATGGAAAATTGTATTTCAGCTCCAACGGTCTTGCCGGAATGGGAGGATATGACATATTTGTAAGTATCTGGGACGGTACAGGATGGAGTAAGCCCCAAAACATGGGACAAGGATACAATTCGTCCGCTGATGACAAAAACTTTTCAGTGGATAAAGAAGGAAATGGCTTCCTGGCCTCTAACCGCATTGGCACCGGAAAATTAAAAGGAGGTGTCGGACAAACCTGCTGTGATGATATCTGGATTGTAATCAAAGACAAAATCAAATCAAGTCTAATCGCTGTCGTTTTGGATAAAAATAAGAAACCATTGCTGGGTTCCAATATTCAAATCATCGAAATGACCAACAATCAACCCGGTACAACGACAACAAAAGAAAATGATAAAGGTCACGAATTCGAATCACCGTTGACTTTGGAGCGTTCGTATATGCTCGTAGTCAAAAAGAAAGGTTATATTCCGGATACTTCTTATTTCAATACGGTAGGATTTAAAAAAACTACCAATATCGAAAAGACAGTAGTCCTAAAAGCAGCACCAAAACCAAAACCTGTTGAGGAGTTTGTAACGGTAGAAATCAATCAACCTATTGAATTGAAAAATATCCTTTACGATTATGATAAGGCTGAAATCCGCCCGGAATCTGAGGAAGAATTGAATTATCTGGCTGATTTGTTGGTCAAATATCCGGATATGGTCATCGAATTATCATCACATACAGATGCAAGGGGAAAAGACAAATACAATCAGGACTTGTCTCAACGCCGTGCAAACTCGGCAGTGAAATGGCTAACGCAAAAAAGGGATATCAAAGCTGAGCGACTAAAACCCGTAGGTTATGGTGAATCACAATTGAAAAATAACTGTGGAAACGACGTAGAATGCACTGAAGAGGAACACCAGGAAAATCGTCGGACCGAGTTTAAGATCATTGCAGGTCCTAAAGAAATTACGATAACTAAGAGAGAAAAGAGAGTAATCGCACCAAAGGAAAGTAAAAACTAATCCTCTTTCTCTTCAAAACTGCCTTAAAAGACTACTTTCAAGGCAGTTTTTTTATGCCAATATGAAAATGAAATTATCGAAAAAGGACATCGTGGTCGTTATTCCGGTATATAAATCTACCTGTAGTAAAGCGGAAGAACAAAGTATCTTGCAAGGAAAGAAAATCTTGCAGGATTATCAGACAGTGCTGCTGTGTCCGGATTCGATGGACGTCAGTAATTATCTGTCGATCAACGGTGACTTGAAAATAGAGCGATTTCCGGATACTTCCTTTGAGAGTATTGCTGCATACAATCAACTTATGATGAGCCCAATGTTCTATCGAAGATTCCATGCATATCAATATATGTTGATCTACCAGACCGATGCCTGGGTGTTCAAAGATGAATTGTTGGAATGGTGTGAAAAAGGTTATGATTACATCGGAGCGCCTTGGGTAAGGATTCCTCCTCCCAACAAAAAGGTGATATTTAACCTGTCTAAATTTCTGCTTGGGAAAGTCGGAAACGGTGGTTTCTGCATTAGAAACGTTCAAAAATTTTACCGAAGTGCAATATTTTATCGCCCATTGAGCTGGCTGTTTCCTAAAAACGAAGACTTCTTCTGGTGTTTGATGATGCCCAAGCTAAATCCATTCTTTTCGATTCCTTCGGCAGCGATCGCCCTGCGATTTGCGTTTGAACTAGACCCGTCCGACTGCTATAAAAAAACAGGTGGCCAACTACCTTTTGGCTGTCATGCCTGGGAAAAATACGAACCTGAGTTTTGGAGTGCATTTATTCCTCAAGCCACGCCGGACTAAATAAGGCGAGGTATTCCTTGTTTTTGCCTTCTTGCTCGGGTGCTTCACTTACTTTTTGTAACAACAGTCCATGCTCGGCAGCGGCAGATTCTATGCGATCCAAAATAACTGCATGTTCTTTTTCATCCCTGACAATTCCGCCTTTGAATCGCTTGTGTGTCTCCATTTCAAATTGTGGCTTGACCAGGGAAAGGAAAAAACCATCTTTTTTCAACAATTTCTGTATATGCGGGAACAATGGTATTTGTGAGGTAAAAGAAACATCCATAAGTATGATATCTACCTTCTCCCCTTCCAGATGCTCAAGCCTGACATTTTTCAGATTCAAATTCTCCAATGAGATTACCTCTAGCCTACCTTTAAGAGAAGGATGCAATTGTTCTGTCCCAACATCTACGGCAAATACTTTAGCTGCGCCGGATTGTATAGCACAATCTGTAAAACCTCCCGTTGATGCACCTACATCAAGCAAGGTCTTTCCCACAAAATCGAGCTTGAAATCGAGAATGGCTTTCTCCAACTTCAAGCCACCCAAGCTAACATAGGGCAACGCGAGTGTTACCAGTGCTATATCGTCGTTTGCAGGATCTACCTGAAAACTGGCTTTTATAATCGTTTTTCCATTGACGCAAACTGATTTTTTCTCAATAGCATACTTCGCTTTCTCTCTTGACTCAAACAGTCCCCTATTAACCAATTCAACATCTAAACGCATCGACAAAACAACTTACTTAATGAAACGAAATAATTACTTCAAAAGGAATACTTCACCTTTCAACTGACGCGTACTTTTATCAAATAGTTCGATTTCAAGGTTGTATACATACATACCATCCGATTGAACGAGGCCTTTGAATTTTCCGTCCCATCCTTTGGTTTCATCACTGGGCAGGATATCAGTGGTTTCGAACACCAGATCACCCCAACGATTGAAGATATGTATCATTTTGACCTTGAAAACCGTTGGGTCGCCAAATACGGTAAAGAAATCATTGAAACCATCATCATTAGGTGAAAAAGTATTGGGAATAAAGACCGGTAAATCTTTGACATTGACATAAATCAAATC
>JBMOJB010000161.1:0-8457 GCA_049316985.1 Saprospiraceae bacterium
TGTATATCAATATATTAACTCAATTATTTAAAGTCTAAAAGTAGAATTAACAATTGACAATTAACAATTGACAATTAATTTTAAACTGCCGCTTGAGATTCTTCTTAAGCGGCAGTTTTGTTTTTGTGCATTTTGAAAATTACAAAAAGCAATTTTTCGCTTAGAATTATTGAATAATCCGAACAGAATTCGTTTTCAACTCCTGCCTGCCGGCAGGCAGGTTCAACTTTCACTTTTCACTTTTCAACTTTCAATTATTTTCACCGCATCATGCAAGATATACCCGCAATTGGCACCAGATTACTGAATTTGGCATTTTCATCGAGAATAGTGCGGACGCCATAAGTCAGGCACAGATTGCGATTGATTCGCCAGTCGCCACCGTAGGAAATGGCGATATGATTGCTTTTGGTAAGATTTAGTTGCGGTTTTGAAAAGTCATCGGTTCCTAAATTTTGTGAATAAATGGCTTCGGCGAAAAAGTTGAATTTGGGAGATCCGTATCGGTAGTTTAATCCCAGCGTGAAGAAACGCGGCGAAAAGGAGCTTGCGCCTGGCATGGCGTCCAGGTCAATATTCCCTTCCGGATTTAATTTGAACGTGTCGATACTGTTCAACCAGGTGTATTTTATTAGTCCTGTGATCAGTGCTTTTTTTCCTATTCCTTTGCTGAAATTGAGCCAGATGGCATCTCCAAGTCCTGTGCTTTCCAGTTTGTTCAATGGTGCATTTTTGAAACTCAATATTTTACCATAAGCCAGATCGATATGCGATGCATTCCAGTTGTCTTTGACGAATTGCTGGGCGATGGCTTGAATCCTGATTTTTTGTTCAGTTTCAATTCGCACATAATGCGATTCAATGGAATCGATTTTCAATTGAATAGCCCATTTTTTATCTTCATTTTTTTGTTTTTTCAATTGCTTTTGAAGTGGATATAAAGCAAGTAGTCGTTCTTCCTGCATTTTCTGGTAGTTCGTATCGATTTCGAGAAAGAGTTTTCGATCCAAAAGTGGATCTTTTTCCCGGTATAGATTGATCTTCAATGCCAATGATGCCCGGCGTTTGCTATCGTCGTCTTCAACTGTGCCGGCTGAAAGGTCAAGCGTGGATAATGTGCGAAAAATTCCATTAGCACGGCGGTATTTTTGCAGATTTGGCTTATTGTACACCATCTCCCAGATCGGCTGCATCTGCAGCGCCAGATTGGGTTTTAGTCGCCAGGAATGGAATGACCAGTCCACTTTGAATTCTCGGATATTGCCGGGTTTTGTCACTTGTGACGGAGTCACTCCCAATAGATCAAAGGCCGGAGAAACAGGTATTGAAAACTCAGTCGCTTTTGCAATGCCATTTACTTCAGTAGTATTTGAATTGGGTTGAAAAAAGCGTTGCGCCGGATTTTGTGCAAAGCCTTTTGTTGAAAATAGGACTGCAATCAGGGTGATCAAGTTAAGCGTTTTCATTGTATCGTATGTTATTGACTGAACCGGCACACATTAGGGTAATGATCGCCGGTTCAGTCTATTTATGAAAAAATCAATTGGGAAGTCTTTCAATAATTAGTCGCATGTCACCGGAATTGTCTCCATAAAATGCGAGGTTATCATTGCCATGGCAGACCAGGAAGCCGGATACTTCTGCGGTGTAGGTTCTGCTGGTTCCTATCTTGAAATGATTGTTTTGATACGAAGTGGCGTTGTCGTTTTGAAAGATTTCACCTACTAAAGTCATCATGTTGTAGGCAGTCTGACGGCGACCGGCATCGAGAATTCCGGGTTGGTAGCCGTTTGCGGTAGTTTCTGTATTGCCATTTTTCCATTTATCTGTGGAAGCTACGGTGAATTTATATTTCTCTCCTGCTCTCATATAAAGGTGGGTCAGATTGTGCGTTGTTCTGGCTTGAATGGTAAATGTTTTTGAATCACCAACACCCAATCTTTTGGCATCAAATCTAAGCGAAGTATTTCCGTAAACGGTTGGCTTGGAACAATCAATCAGCGTGGAACCTTCATCGATTGACTGGTACCTTGGCAATACAGAATAGAAAGGTTTTGAGGCCGTCCAGGAATCATTGGCACAGGCGCTGGCTGGCTTGTTTTTCAGTAAGAAATCGTCAAAAAACCAGGTAGTTTGTGGCTCCGGCATGTAGTTGTTTTTTACGCATCCTACTACTGTTTGTGCACCGATGCTCAGCCATTCGTCCGCAGTGGAGCCTCCTTTGCAATTGCACATATACACCAGTCGCAATTTGTAGTTGACATTTCCATTTTCAGTTTTCATACTGCGAATATTGCCATTTGGCCCACCAGTGAGGGTTTCATTTTTTAACGCCAGCAATTCAGTAGTACCATGACCCAGAATCAGCAGGTCTATGATATTGTTGGCAGCACTTTGTGTTTTAAGATTCTGCACCAGTTTTGCTCTGGTGCAATTGACATCGGTCAGGTAGATTACATTGTCATATCGTCCTGCCGCTTGTAATTTGACTTTGAAATCTTCAAAAGTTTCGGCTAGCGCATCGATGACCCTATTGGCATCGGCACGGGTCTGTTGATCTGGTATCCAACTGACTAAAAAAGGGGATCCGTTGTTTTCCTGCAGTACGATCAATACGTTTTTACCTTGGGCAATTATTGCATTTGTCGAAATGAGCTGGATAAATGCAATGAGCAGTACTAAAAATGACATCTTTTTCATAATAACTAAAATAAATTGATTTGAATAATTGCCTACTCTGTCCCGCTTTTCGGCTTCCGCGTTGTTGAGAAAAAGCAATAGAAATTCCGGCTATAGAATTTCAATTTCTTTTGCCCAGTTTTGTTAAAAAAATTTTGGTTGATGACTATTTGAACTACAAGTCCAGAGGCGCTAATTTCAATTTACTACCAGGATAGGAAATATTCAATTCGCTTCTACATCACTTATAGCGATGGAGAAAAAAAAGTATCGAAATAAAAGAAAAATTTAATTAAAAAATTTATAGATTCCTATAAAGGTATGAATTATAGGCTTTTATAAAAATAAAAATCAGGATAGAAATGATGGAAAAACCAACGACTAATTGAAGCCAAAGGGGTTTTTCGAGGGAAGGATAGTCAATAGTAGAACCGACAAGGATAAATGGCGCCCAATATTTAGGATGCGCATAGGCGGGATTTTGCGAAATCAACTCCAGTTTGGATTCCCGTAAAGCTTCGGCTGTAGAACGCCCACTTTTAAGCTTCGTATAGAATGCGCTGATAAATTCATTGGTACTTTTTTGATTGACATTCCAAAGGCTTCCAAGTACACTTTTCGCACCGGCATACAGGAAACCCAAAGTCAATCCTACGGCACTTTCTCCACTTCGGATTTCTCCTGTAGCTGTTTCGCAGGCACTGAGGACTACAAGATCAGCATGCAGCTGCAAAGCATAAAGTTCGGAAGCATACAGTCGCTCTTTCTCGTTAAAACGAATATACGAAAGCTCGCCAATACTGTCATTGGCATATCCATGTGAGGAAAGGTGAAGCAGCTGATACTTGCCGGATTGACGAGTGAAATTGCCTTTTGTGGCTTCTTTACCTGCGTAGATGACAGGATTAGGAAGATTTTTTTTCAGAAAATCCAGCTGTGCTTGTTGGTAAAATAAACTATCATCTTCGAAATTAGGACTGTAAATACCAGATCCGCTTCGCTGGCTGGTTTTGCTTGGATTCTGTGCCAACACAGCGGCGTATTGGTAAGATAGTATGTATTTTTGAATCAGGAAGGGGAGTTGATGTAAGCCACGATGATCCGATGATTTTTCGGAGAGCAGCACTTCAAATGGCAAATTACACAATTCGGCGTCTGGCACAATGATTAATTCCGGGTTCAGCCACTGCGAAACTGGTTGAAGCAAATAATCAAATAGCGCTTCAGCATTTTTTTGATAAGCCAACTTATCGTTGTCGTTTCCTTTGCTAAAATTTAGCGTTTTTTGTATGAGCGGCTGCAGTTTTGCGCTTGATATCGGGGAGGAGACTAATTTTATCGCTTCATTTTTATTAAGTAAAAAGATATAAAGGGAATCCTCGGCCACAAAATACTCCAGTAAAGAACAACCGCTCTTAAGTTCCTGTTGGATTATGTCAGGATTGACTTTTTCAATCTGGTGTTGAAGTCGGTAATACTCCGGATATTTCAAAGCAATATGGTCCAGAAACGTACGCTGCTTCATTCTTTGTTTTTGCAGATTCAAGGCAATTTGGTTGATTTCATTGTCGCTACTGCTCAATCGCACCAGATTCTCCAAATTGGCGATCAAGGCCGCCTGTGATTTTTCTATTTGAAGCACCGAATCCGGTACGCCGGCAAAATTCACAATTTTTTTCAGTTGAGTGGCATTGCGCAGTGCAACTGATCGGCTATGGTCGCTCCAGATAAAAGCCTGACGAACGTACTGTTGATCCTTAGTGGCTTCAAACAGCGATTTAGCAGTAAAAATCGCATTAGAAAACGCATCGTGTTGTAATGCATACAAGGATTGCTTATCTGCGTCGTTTTCGATAGCCAAACTATCGAGCTGGTTGATGCAGCGGCCCAATAAAACGTAAACCTCATTCAGTATTTTTCGCTTATCCCCAAGTTTTCGCGCCTGAAAGAGTATCGCTTTTGATTTGATAGCCAAAAGCGAAGCAAAATCCCTTTTGTAAACCACATTTCCATTTGTTGCGATTGAATTGAATGCGCTATCTGCATCTGCAATACAGGATTCAAATTTTTCTTGTTTGAGGAATAGTTCGGCTCTTTTTGTATAAATCTCAGCAATTTTTTGTTTTCTAAAGTTTTGTTTGGCCAATAGTAGTGCTTTTTGAAAATTGAAATTTGCATTGGCATACTGCTGTGTTTCGCTGCACTGTAAAGCGTCCAACAGATAGGAGTCGATCAAAGCGACCGGTAGTGCAAAGGCAAGGAGTGGCCGGCGAAGATTCAAGTAAAAAGCCGAGGAGTCCCGATTGCCAAGCTGACGGTGGTATTCTGCTATTCCTTCATAACAACGCGCAAGGCGCTGTGCTGTTTTGGTCTTGTTGCGGGGGCTTGCTTTCTTAAAAGCAGTCAAGAATAGCGCTGCTGAAATACGGTAATTTTGGTAAGCTTTCGGAAATTGACGTTGCACAAAATAGATATCACCGATTAATTTGCTTGAGCTTGCTTTCGCCCAAATTGGGTCTTGGTGAAAAAAAGCACTGCTTTTGTAGGATTCGATGGCTTCGGCAAATTTGCCTTGTGTCTTATAGATTCCGCCTAGCCATAAAAAGACTTCGTAGGAAAAATCATTCAAAGCGGCATCGTTATTAAGGGAAATATTCGCAGCATACTGCTGAAAAAGTCGTTCGGCTTCGAAGATATTTCCTTTGTCTTTTTCAAAATCAGCCCGGTAGGATAGGGTGGCCATTTCGTAGTAAAAGCGAATGCTGTCGGAACCGATATTCTTAATGTTTTCCTTTATTGAATCGAGTCCATTTCGGTAGCTAACAGTGTCTTTTTCAGCATAAATTCGTTCAAAAATAGCTTCTATTTTATTTATTTCAGTAGTTTCAGTGCTTGATTTCGCTTGGTTCTGACTATTAGAAAAAAAGAAAGCACTTAACAAACCCAGGATACCAATCAGTTTCAGAGATACGTTTGGAAAATTTTGTTTGCTATCTTTTAGGAACATGCCGGAGTGATTTCATCTCAAATTTGCTTTGAACTATCGAAAGCTGGTATTTTTCAGATTTGATCCTAAAGCGTAATTTTGCATCTTTTACTGTAGCCTTAGGAAAGTAAAAATAAACGGCAGTAGATTCATTTCCTTTTTCGGTGTAAAACACTTTTTCGCCCATCAGTTTTTTGGCACGGGGATCGAAGGTAATCCGTTCACGAGCAAAGAAAGCCTCCATAGAGCACTCGTTATTCGGATTGGTCTTTCCTTCAAATTGAGAAAAATCTGGAAGCGCTTTCAGCATATTCACTTTTCCATTGACTTTGAAAACAGTACAGTCTTTCCCTTTTGGAGGCTTGACTCTTTCCAGTAGGTCTTCATCAATAAATTTACATTGTAGCTCAGCGATTTCAGCACATAGCTGACAATCTTCAACTATCGTACCATCCTTACAGGTGTATGACTTATCAACAGGGTTGTAAATCGAAGCACAAGTCTGCGAAGCTGCAACTTCTGAAAAGCAGGGAATGTAGACTGCATTAAATGACTTCAAAATGTCCTGTGCAAGGGCGGATGAGTAAAAAATTGAGATGAAAAGTAAAAGAATGAGCGTTGTTTTTTTCATTTTATAAATGCTTGTGTGACCAAAAGTATTTCCTTCAAAAGTAATCAGATATTTTAAAGTAAAATTGCTTTTGAAAAAAAACTCCTGTATTTGATGAAAAAAAGTTTTCTTTGTAAGCGAAAACACAATGTATGGTAGTTTACCGAAATATGGCAGATACGGAATTGATTCAGTTGATTGAGGCAGGAGGCAGGTCGCTTGAGCGGGCTACTCATTATTTGCTGAGCACCTATCAGCCGCAGATCCGCCAATTTGTGCTCAGAAATGGGGGCTCTGCGGAAGAAGCGGAAGAGATTTTACTGGAAACCGTACTCGAAACCATCAGAAATATTGCACAAGGGCGTTACCAACCGGACAAACCTATAGCAGCATATATGAGGACGATCTACGGCCGGAAGCTCATCCAAACCGTGTATAGAAAAGGTAAAGTCGAAAAAAATACGGTTTTTGCAATACAAAATCGTGAAGACAGCGATATACAAGAACAGTGGGATACTTTATCCAAAGATGAGGATCCTTTTGCCTTCCTGTACGAGCAGGAATTGAAAGATAAAATAGATCAGGCCATTGCGCAATTGAAACCCAAATGCAAGCGACTCATTGCCCTTGTATTTTTGCAAAACAACATGAGTGAAATTGGTGAAACCATGATTGCGGAGGGACATATGGAGAAAGGGTCTAATCCGCAGGATGCCGCCAAAAACCAGTATAAACGATGCAAGGAATTTCTGAAAACTGTAATCGAAACCCAATACATAGAATTGATCGATTATTACAAAAATTGATCGAAGGCCATCGAAATCTATATTTTTAAAAGTAAATACTAACATGAATCCGCATTTCGACGAATTAGATTTGTACCTGGATGATTTGCTTCCGCCCATTCGCAAGGCAGCTTTCGAAGCCTTGATGGAAAGTGATGCTGAGGTCCGCGACGCAGTAGCGAGTGAAAAAGCCTATCGGGCAGCACAAGCGGTATTGGCCAAAGAAGAATTGAGGAAGCAACTTGCTGCGATCAATGCTGAACAGTCCGGCCCGGTTAAGAATAAACCTACGCTGAGTTGGAGTTACTATGCCATAGCAGCAACACTGGTGGGAGTGTCGGGTTTACTATTCTGGTTTTTCTCCAGGAATGATCAACAGAGCAATATATTACTGGCACAAAAATACAATATTGACTATCCTATACCTACCATTCAAGGCGGAGAAAATAATGCAGCCTACCAATACCTCGAGGCGCAGCGCTATTCAGATGCGCTTGCACAATTCGCGTTGATTCCTGCTGCCGAAAAGACAGAAGAGCAGCGATTTTTCAGCGCATATGCTTATTTGCAGTTGAAAGATTTTCAAAGGGCAAAAGCTGAATTTCAAGCAATACAATCCGGCAGCTACCTTGAAGCCGCGCAGTGGTATGCGATTGTAGCCTGCTTGTACGCAGGTGAAAATGTAAAAGCAGATCTGAAAAAGATAGTTGCACAACCGCAACATGCCTACTATGCTAAAGCGCTTGAATTGCAGAAGGAAATCGAATAATGATCATCCGTTTATGAACATCCACTTGAGGTAAAATTGACCTCAATTGCAGAGCAGCTATTAAGCTTTGTCACTTGAAGCGGAAGCAAATATCGCTAAGTGTTTGTTTCGGGACTTGCTTTCTTAAACAGAATGAAAACGTAAGTGAAAAATGCGTTTGTTGAAAAGATTAACGTTACGAAGCTTTGGTAGGCTGGTGGATCAGTAAATTAAGCGGATAATTTGGAATAATGTAAAGGAAATGAGTAGAAAAATTAAGTTTACGTGTGCACTATTTTTAGTAGTTACTATTTTTCTAATTAGCTGCCGCAGCAATGGAAATGAGCGACACTTTTCTCTGCAAACCCGCTCACCTTTTGTGATTAGTAAAAATGGAGCAGAAATCTTTCAATACTGGGAGTTCAAGAATAAGCCTTTTTTATGGGACACAAATTTCGTTCAGCCTCCTGCTTTACAATTATACAAAGATTCGGTGAGCAATATCCTTGGCAAAGATACATTCGAACTTATTTTGCGGGACTTAGCATTTCAAAACATTGCTTATCAATCAGTACATTCTGAAAACGGGGATTCTATTAATGCACAGCTCATCCATGCTAAAAACGTGGGGAAAATAAGACCTATAAAC
>JBMOJB010000162.1:0-8350 GCA_049316985.1 Saprospiraceae bacterium
CTTATTTGGGGGGATTAAGGTAGTATTGTGCCCTGATTTTATCTTTTTCCAATGCTTTTTTTAGTTCATCCAGATTATCAAATTTTTGGTCATCTCTGATGAATTCTACCAATTCGATCCGAATCTGCTCATCATAGATATCTTTGTCAAAATCAAATATGTTGACTTCAATACTAACTTTACCATCGTCTTTGATAGTGGGTCTGTCGCCGATGTATAGCATTGATCCGTACTTTATGTCCTTTACAATTGCCCATGCTGCATAAATTCCAATTGGTGGAAGGAGTTTTTCCTTTTCAGTTACTTGTACATTGGCCGTAGGAAAACCAATTTTTCTGCCAATTTGCTTTCCTCTGACCACTTTACCCATGATACTATATGGATGCCCTAATAATCTTTCGGCAATATATAAATCTTTATTGTCTATTGCTTTTCTTATTTTGGTAGAACTGATAGAAATGTCATCGATGACTTGCTTTTCAATTTCAATTACTTCAAAATTGAATTTGCCGGCATATTGCTTTAGTAATTCGATATTCCCCTTGCGATCTTTTCCAAACTGATGATCATAACCGATTACGATATATTTTGGGTGAAAGTACCTTAGCAGAAAATTTTCGATATATTCCGTTGCGCTCATATTAGCGAATTCCTTTGAAAAAGGAACAAATACAAGCGCGTTAAGATCAAATTGCTTCAACAGGAATATTTTTTCCTCTTTAGTCGTTAATAACTTGAGGCTGTTGTCATTGGGATTTAAAATCAAGCGGGGGTGTGGGTGAAACGTAATCACGATACTCTCACAATTGCCACCAGCTGCAACCCTTTTGACTTTCTGCAAAATCTTTTCGTGCGCACTATGCACTCCGTCGAAAGAACCGATGGTGATGGCAGTTTGGTGAAAATCAGGTAAGTCTTCCAGACTATTAAATACATTCATAATCAATAAAAAATAGGGGGCAAAGATATAGATTTTATGAGGATTTATAATAAACTTGATTTTATCAAATCTTAATATTTTCCAAAAATTAATACAATGTTAAAAAAGTAGTTAATTTTGCCTCTTCAATCATTACAACTTAACATTTACTCTAAAATTAATGAAAAAATATCTGTTTTTAGCTTTTATATTTGTTCAACAATTTTGTCAGGCACAATATCTAGAATTGGGTGTGGGTGCCGGTGCTGGATTTTTTAAAGGTGACCTGTCACATACGTTGCCGGGATCAATCAAAGAGGGTCAACCAGCTTTCGGACTGTTTGTGCGCTCCAATCCAAGTGATTACATTTCCTATAAATTGATGTTTAATTATGCATCGGTTTCTGGCCGTGATAAGCATGCCATTGAAGACGATCTATTAAAAAGAGATTTAAGTTTCAGATCCAGTATACTTGAATTGGGATTACAATTGGAGTACAACATTATGGGTTACCAGCCCTATGGACTTTCGAGTCCTTTTTCACCCTATATATTTGTAGGTGTTGCGGGATTCAAATTTAATCCGCAGACAAGATATAATAATGATTGGGTTGATCTTCGACCGCTTAAAACTGAGGGACAGGCTTATAAAAATCTCTCTGTTTCAGTTCCCCTTGGTTTTGGAGTTAAGTACGCCTTGAATGATCATTGGAATTTGGGTGCTGAGCTTGGGTTTCGTCCTACCTTGACGGACTATCTTGATGATGTCAGCAAGACATATTTGTCTAAATCAGAATTGCTTATCAATGGCGGTCAGGTGGCTGCTGATCTTGGCAATAAAATCGATGCACCCAGTGGACTGAAGCGTGGAAATAACAGTGGAGTTGATTGGTACCATATCCTTCAGTTTACCGTTTCCTATAATTTTCTGGATAATGGCCTGGTAGGTTCAAGAGGACGGTTAAAAAGAAGGGCTGGCTGCCGTCAATCGATATTTTAAACATCAATCTATTACCCAAAAAGATATAGCCTGAAGAGTGTTTTCTCTTTGGGCTTTTTTTTAAGACATTCGCAATGGATCTAAGTTACATATTAAATCATCTAGGAGAAGATAGGGCTGCCTACTTTAACGCCGTAGCGCCTCCGGTTGTGCAAAGTTCCAATTTCGCATTTTCGGATTTAGAGGATATGCGAAACAAATTCTCTGATGAACTGTCCAATCACGTCTATTCAAGAGGCAATAATCCAACCGTAGAGATCTTAAGAAAGAAAATCGCTGCCCTTGAACATGCAGAAGATTGCCTGGTGTTCAGTAGCGGTGCCGCTGCAATCGCTATGGCCGTCATAGCCAACGTAAAATCCGGCGACCACATTGTTTGTGTGAAATCGCCGTATAGCTGGACCGCCAATTTATTAAAGAAATTCTTGTCCCGATTCAATATCTCGCACACATTTGTCGATGGCAAACATATTTCAGAGATTGAAAAAGCCATACAGGAAAATACTACAGTTTTGCTTTTGGAGAGCCCTAATACTTTGTTTTTTGAATTACAAGATTTAAGGGCATGTGCGATACTAGCGAAGGAAAAAGGAATCACAACTATTATCGACAATAGTCATTGTTCACCAATTTTTCAAAATCCATTGGAATTTGGGATAGACATTGTAGTGCATTCCGGTACAAAATATATTAACGGACACAGTGATGTGGTCGTCGGATTGCTTTGCAGTTCAAGAGAAATGGTTCAAAAAATATTTCAATCTGAATTCATGACATTGGGCGCAATTCTTTCTCCGCATGATGCGAATTTGGTAATACGCGGACTTCGTACACTTGAGCTAAGGGTAAAGAAAAGCGACAGTTCCGCCGCAAAGATTGCAGAATGGCTGTATCAACAAAAGCAAGTTGAAAAGATATTTTTTCCGTTTCACCCGTCTTTTGAGCAGTACGAACTTGCAAAATCACAAATGAGTGGATGCGGCGGTCTAATTACCGTTCAATTTAAAACAGATTCCATGATAAAGATGGAAAATTTTGTACATGCGCTGGAGCATTTCCTGATAGCAGTTTCCTGGGGAGGCCATGAATCACTAATGATGCCCACTATTGGTTTTTATAATATCAAAGGCAGAGATTCTAATCTGCCAATTCCATGGAACACCGTTAGATTTTATATTGGGCTGGAAGATCCTGATTGGCTCATCAAAGATTTAGAAAATGCCATGAAACTGCTTTGACGTTCTATGCCACACTTTTAGGCAAAGAAATTGTAAAAACGGTGCCGGAAGGCTGATTGTCAGACACCGTGATTTTTCCTTTGTGAAGTTTAATTATTTCATTGACAATGTACAGACCCAGACCGGTTCCTTTGGTTCGTCGGGTATCTTCGTTACCCACTCGGTAGAATTTTTCGAAAATTTTGCGTTTATTTTCTTCGGAAATACCTATTCCATTGTCTGCGATTTTGAACTTTACCTTGGTTTCGTTGTCTTCAAGACTAATTTTGATGTGTTTATCCTCAAATGAATACTTAAGTGCATTGTCGATTAGATTATCAATCACAGATTGTATTCCCGATTTGTCCGCCTTTAGGAAAACAGAATTTTTCTGTGGATGCCATTCTATGTTTGCTTCAGGATACTTGTGGCGATAATTTTGAACCGCAAAATCGATTTTTTCCTGAATATCCAGCCTTTCCCATAAAGGCTGGTAGGAGCTTTCCACTTTTGCTGCCAATAGTAAGTCGTTGACCAAATTAATCAGTCTGTCACTTTCCTGGATGCCATTATTGCACAATTTAATTGTATTTTCCCTGTCAAGATCCCTTTTTTGTATGGTTTCCATTGCGAGTCTTATCGACGTAAGCGGAGATTTCAATTCATGCGTGATTGAAAGCAGAAAATTTCTGGTTTGCATCTCGCCATCAACTTTCGACTTGTGGCCCAGGTTAATCATATATATTCCAAAAAGTAAACTAAGAATAAACACAAGCCCTTCTCCATAAATCATTGCTTCCTGATGATCATATTTACTTTTAAGGAGCAGGTATTGCGGTTGTGCAAGCAGTTGTTCTGTTGTGGTAACTATTCCTTCCGCTTTTAGTTTAATCGACATTAATTCAGCTTTGGCTGCGAAAGCGTCATTGTTCTTTCGATGCAACAGGAGCGCCCACCACATAAAAGCCAGCAACATATAAATCACAACCGTATTGGAAATGATTTTTAGATTTATATTTTTCAACATATTACTTCACTTCTTTAATCAGTGTCAAGTAAACAGGGAAGTGGTCAGAATATCCACCATTGTACGTATCTCCGATAAAAGTTCTTTTGGGATAACTCTTATATGCACCGGATTTTTCCTGCATGAATGGTTCATTGTAAACCCTCGCTTTGTAATAGTGATAACCTGCTTTTTTGCTTTGAATGACCCCGTATGAAATCACAATATTGTCAAATAAATTCCAGGAATCATCGTATGCGAGCGTTCCAATGCCGGCTTTAAAAAATTTGTAAAGTGGATTGTACAATTGTGATTCAACAACATCTTCCTTTTTTTCTTTTGCCATTAGAACCTCTTTTAGACTAGGACTGCTGGGATCATCATTCAGGTCACCCATGATTAGTATTTTTGTCAAAGGGTCAATATTAAAAAGAGAATCGGAGAATTCTCTGCAGACACGCGCACAATCTTTTCTATAGGGTTCTGTTGCAGCAGCCCCACCTCTTCGGGAAGGCCAGTGATTGACCAATATATGCATGGTATCTCCGTCAAGTACTCCTTTTACATAGAGAATATCCCTGGTTTTTCTTTCTTTTCCTTTCGAATCCTTTTGGTTCATTCCTATTGGTTTGCTAAATACAGGAGTAAAGTACTTAGTTTGGTAAATTAGTCCCACATCCACTCCTCTTACATCCGGAGAGTTGTAATGTACAATACCCCAGTTTCGGTCAGCTAATTTTGGTCTGATGATCAGATCTTCGAGTACTTTTTTATTTTCAATTTCGGCCACACCCAAAATTGCTAATCCATCAGGAGTAAAATCTTTACCCAATCTGGATATTACATCTGCGAGGTGATCTAATTTGTCATGATACATCTCGAGGTTATAGTTTTTCTTACCATTCGGTAAAAATTCTTCATCATCGATAGTCGGATCATTTTCGGTATCGTAGAGATTTTCCAGATTATAGAAACCAATACAAGCTCCCTTTACCTGTTTTGTTTGAGCATTTAATAAGAAACAATGAAGAAACAAAAGCACTAAAATGTAAATACGCATTTCGTAAAAAGTTTTATTTCAACAAAAGTAGAATATTCACGTAGATAAAAGATCAAGTTTATTCAATTAATTAAAGTTTTAATATCCTCTTAACAAATAAAAGAAGATATGCTTTTCTATCTTTGCGAACGGTATCATATCATAGACCTTTTTCTATCAGACCATCTACTATGAAAGCGAATTTAGTATTAATTTTATTCCTTACGATTCAAATAGCTTCGGCTCAACGAATAACCCGTGACAACAAGGGGTTGGCCCTGACCGCTAATTTTTCATTATTGGGACAAATTGCCGGGGGAGATCTTAAAACTCGTTTCGGTAATAGTTCTGCACCCAATCTTAGTATTGATTTGATGACCGATAGAGGGAATTGGATTGGGGGTGCAGAGTTCGGATATATTTTCGGCAGGACCGTCAAAGAAGATCCCTTGACTAAGATTTACAATTTAAGTGGGAAGATCTATGGAACTGATTTTGTAGCCACTGAAATATTCCTAAGACAGCGGGGATTCTGGACAGGAGCTTACCTTGGAAAACTAATTCCGGTTTCTTCAGTAAATAAACGATCAGGTATTAGATTAACAATAGGGTTTGGCAACATACAGCACAAAATCAGATTGCAGGATGATACTAAAAGTGTGGTACAGTTGGATAGTCCATACAACAAGGGATATGATAGGCTTACCGGAGGCTGGTACGTCAGCGAATTTATCGGCTACCAACATTTAAGTAAAAATCGCAGAGTGAACCTCATGATCGGATTTGATTTCATGCAAGGATTTACAAAAAGTTGGAGAGATTGGGACTGGGATTTAAAATCTAAAAATACCGAACAAAGACTGGATTTATTATCCGGTATCAGAGTAGGGTGGTCGCTGCCTTTTTATATTGGAGAAGCGTCAGAGGAAATATATTATTAACAAGTTGCTAAATTTCATAATGACTAACAAATTCATTATCACAACGTTTGTTTTGTTTTGTTGCTTTCGAGGCTATTCTCAACAGTACAGAACCGCCGTAGGTGTTCGATTTGCAGCGGAAAAAGGGATCAGCATTCAGCAAAGTATTGGCAATAAAATTACTCTTGAAGGGATATTCACTGTTCCTGATAAAAAGGAAGTGTACAATATTTCCTTACTTCTGGAAAAGCATATCAATTTAATCAGCAGGAGGTGGAATATCTATTTTGGACTAGGACCGCAAACCGGTTTTTTAAACGGAGAAAAACTTTTTAGAAACAATACGTACGGCGTAAATACAATTGCGGGAATGGAACTTAGTTTTGGTCGATTAAATTGTTCTGTTGACTTGAAACCCTTAATTCAAATAGACAGTAAAACGAGTTCAGACTTGATCAATTACCAATATGGCGTTTCTGTTCGTTATATTTTGGTAAAACGAGATAGTTTTTGGAAAAAGGCAAAGAAGAAACTGAGTCGAAATATATAGCACTATGTTGAAAAGCTAGAGCAAAAAATAAAGTAAATTTAAATTATGTTTGAGTCAAAAAACAAAGGACTTTTTTTCATTTTCATTACTTTACTAATTGATGTGATTGGTTTTGGTATTATAATTCCTGTGTTACCGAAACTTATTGCTGAGTTGGTTCGCAGTGATTTGAGTGAAGCCGCAATTTGGGGTGGAATTTTGATGGGAACATTTGCAGTCATGCAGTTCTTGTTTGCTCCAATTATTGGAGGTTTAAGTGATCAATTCGGTAGACGTCCAGTTCTTTTGGCTTCTTTATTTGCTTTTGGTTTGGATTACATTTTGTTAGGTTTTGCACCTAATATTGGATGGTTGTTCATTGGTCGTATGTTTGCCGGGATCACCGGAGCAAGCTTTAGTACCGCAACGGCATATATTTCCGATATCAGTGAACCGGAGAAAAAAGCTCAGAATTTTGGACTTATTGGTGCTGCATTTGGTTTAGGATTTATACTTGGTCCAGTTTTAGGTGGAGTTTTGGGTTCATTTGGTTCAAGAGTTCCATTTTTTGCCGCAGCATTTCTTTCGTTTGTCAATTGGTTGTACGGATATTTTATACTGCCTGAGTCCCTGAAGCCTGAGAATCGGAGGGCTTTCGACATTAAAAGAGCCAATCCTTTTGGTGGAATATTAAGATTAAAGAAATACCCTAAAATAATTGGCTTAGTTTGGGCACTATTTATCATTTATATAGCCGGTCATGCCAATCAAAGTTCCTGGGTATATATTACGATGGAAAAATTTAATTGGGATGAAAAGATGGTTGGGCTTTCATTGGGTTGGGTGGGATTGATGGTTGCAATTGTACAAGGCGGACTTTCTCGAATTATAATTCCTAAACTTGGACAAAACCAATCTGTATATATTGGACTTGCTATTTCATCCTTAGGATTTGTACTTTTTGCTTTTGCTACCCAAACATGGATGATGTTTGCATTCATGACTATTTTTGCGTTTGGAGGTATTGCAGGGCCATCTCTTCAAAGTTTAATTTCAAACCAGGTCGCAGCTAATGAGCAAGGAGAAGTACAAGGGACTTTAGCCAGTATTGTTAGTTTGACGTCAATTATCGGTCCTTTGTTGATGAATAATGTGCTTTTCCATTATTTTTCAAAGAAGACAACGTACTATTATTTTCCTGGAGCACCTTTCCTTCTGGGGGCAGTCTTAACGCTCATTAGTGCTTTAATAGCTTACAGATCGTATTCAACAAGAGACGATTAGTAAATATTAGTAAAAATATTTTGGAATTCCCTTATTAAGTATTACCTTTGCAACCGCTAATCACGATTATGGATTTTTTGCCGAAAAAATTGCGATTCTGATTGGTTTTTTATTCACTTAAATGAAATATTAAAAATGGCAGTTTATTTGTATCAAGAAAAATTAAATGAAATTTTCTCCAAATACGGAGGATCAGCTGATAACACAGGTTCAACTGAAGGTCAGGTTGCTTTGTTTACCTATAGAATTCAGAGTCTATCTGAGCACCTAAAAGAAAATAAAAAAGACCACTCTTGTCGTCGCAGATTGTTGGCATTGGTTGGAAAGCGCAAAGCGCTTTTGAACTACCTTAAGCGAAAGGATATCAATAAATTCCGTGCTTTATGTGATGAACTAGGTATACGCCGTTAAAATTAGAAAGCCATTCTGAAAATTC
>JBMOJB010000163.1:0-8298 GCA_049316985.1 Saprospiraceae bacterium
TCATCCGGATGCGGACTATACAATGCTCAGAAAAACTTTGTGGGCAATTTTAACGGTGGTGATTTGAACGGTTGCACGGTTGCCAATGCCTTTTTCGGACGGCTGTCGATCTCCTGGACCGGTGGAGGGCAAGATTCCAGCAGCCTGAAAAAATGGCTGGACCCTAAAAACCTTGGGTTGATTTCCCTCAAAGGAATTGAAAAGCCAACTTCAACGGTATTAAATGTAGAAAGCAGAACCCCTTCCGGTAAATTACTGGCACACAGCGCGCTGATTCAAATGACTAGCGCCGAAGGACTTGTATTCAGCGATTCAATATATATTAATAGCGGTCAATTGACTTATAGATTTCCGCCTTATATTACAAGTATCAGCATAACGCCAAAACTTGATAGCTCACCCAAAGATGGTTTAAGCGCTGCTGACGTTGTACTGATTCAAAAACATATCCTAAGCGTCGCTCAGCTCAATGAACCCTGGAAATTGATAGCTGCCGATGCCAACAATAGTGGGACAATTAGTGTGGCAGATATTGTCGATATTCGAAAACTAATTCTTAGCGTAATATCGGCATTGCCAAAATCTCCTTCCTGGCGTTTCGTGATCAAAAATGCAAGTCCTGCCCCAATTTTCAAAGATGGAAAAGCAACTTATCTAAGCAATGGGAATCCTAACTACTCCATCGAATTTCAAGGTATTAAAATCGGAGATGTAAACCGGGTGTACTAAATTTATTCCAAAATGGTAAAAGTGGTTCGCCGATTGGCTTGATTCTCAGCTTCGGTGCATTTGTTGCAGCTGCAATTCACAGCAGGTTGGCTTTCGCCAAAACCTTTCGCATTTAATCTTCCAGCTTGAATCCCCAATGAAATCAAATAATCTACAGCAGACTGTGCCCTGCGCTGTGAAAGATCTGCATTGTATTCTTCGTTGCCCAGACAGTCGGTGTGAGAACTCAACTGTATGTTAATATTTGGGTTGTCCTGAAGCAGTTTCGCCAGTTCATTCAAGGTCGGCTTGGCATCCTCTCTGATTTCAGACTTATCGAAATCATAATAAATGTTATTTAAAATGATTTCTTTATTCGTAAATATTCTATCGAGTTCGAGTTCAAGTTCATAACGCTGCACAGGGTTGGCCGGATCTTTAATTGCATTTCGGGTACTCAACTCAGCAGATTTGACGAGATAGGCCGACTTTCTGACTAGAAATTGATAATCCATATTTTCTTGCAACTGAAAAGTAAAATAACCTTCTTCATTGCATACAATTTCCTTTTTTTCTTTTCCAAACTTGACCACTATGGTACTGGATCCTACGGGCTTCCGACCGAGCACTTTCGAATTCGGATTGTCAGGATTCTGGTAGATTTTTTCCAGTACATAACCATCCAACCATAGCTGATACTCAACTTGTTTTTCCCCACCTTTTTTTGCGGCAAGCAAAGTATCTTTTATTGCAGACGGTACTTGTCTTTTAATGAATCTGTAAATATCATCTCCACCACTTCCTCCTTTCCTGTTTGACGTAAAGTAGCCTTTCTGGAGCTCGCCTTTTTCTAAACTTGCGGCATGGTCTACCAAAAAAGAAAAATCATCCGCTCCGGAATTGATAGGCGATTTCATATTCTGTGGGATTGCCCAGCCACTTTTTATAGGGTATGACTTAAAAATATCAAATCCCCCCATACCCGGCATGTAGTTGGATGAGAAATACAATGTATCGGCCTGTAAAGTGGGAAACAATTCGTCTCCGGGTGTATTGATAGTTTTCGATAAAATCCGGGGCTGATCCCATTCTCCTTTTTCGTTTAATTCACTACTATAAATATCAAATCCTCCAATGCCGTCAGGATCATTGCTACTAAAAAACAACTTCTTCCCATCTCCACTGAGCACCGGATGCCAATAATTGACATTGTCCTTGCAAAAACCAATTATCTCCGGAATGCCCCAAAGCGCTCCTTCCTTTTTTGAAAAAAGTAATTGAACAAATGCATCATCTCTTTTCCCTTCAGCGACACTTCTACAAAATATCATTAGACTGTGGTCTGCATTGAATGTAACCGTACCTTCATTTTCAGCTGTATTGATGTATCCTCCAAAATTTTTTACCGTATTGTTATCTGCGTCGATAATAAAAAGATCAGAAAAAGAACGTCCTGTCCATTTATACTTGTGGGCATTGTGAGGATTTGGACGATCAGAAGTAATTACCAGTTGATTGGCGGTATAAATTGCAGGGGCGTAATCATCAAATATCGAATTAAATGCTGCCTTTTCTACCGTATATCCGCTTCTATTGTTTGCTTGTTTCCAAAGTATCGCATTTTGGCAGGAAACAATATCTTTTTTCACTTCGTAATTGCTTCCAATTTCTACACCCAGGTCTTTAAATGCCTGAATAGCATCCGCATATTGTTCCTTGTATTTTTGTCCGTTTGCATAAGCGCGCAGCGCTTCTGCTCCGAATTGAAAATCAGCGGCTATCTTATACCAATTCACAGCCTCCGTCATATTGCCGCTTTTTTGAAGTGCTTCTCCCATAGCAAAGGCAATCTTGCCTTTCTCTAAATTATTCTTTTCTTTCTTAAATTCCTTTTCCAACATGGGAATTGCAACATGATATTGCTTTCTTTCTAAAGCAGACCTGCCATCTCTTATTTTTTCAGTGTAAGAACAGAATGAAAATGCAATACTGACAAATAATAATAACAATCGACTATGCATGCTGCACAAGTTTTTTATTGGGATGAATAGAATTTTCATGACTTTTATACAACTAAAATTAATCGCTTGCTAATCATTCAATTACATACAGGAACTAATACAGTTTTCAATTTTATATGCCAGTAATGTTTTTGATATTAAGCATTAAAATAGAGAAAGCCCTGAAAGGGCATAATATATCAGCGATGGGTGCAGCCCATCGTATCGATAATACACTCTCTGTAAGCCCTGCATGGGCGTAATATCACTATTGAGTTACGAGCAGTTTGTGAAAAAGTTCCAAAAAATGTCCTTACAGGAAGATTGTCTTCCTCTTTATAGGATTTCGCTATTACGTTTCCGTCACATCGAACTCAATATTGATATTACGCCCTTTTAGGGCTCGTAAGACGAAGATAATTGGATTGCATTCCAACAATTTAGTTATTTTATTTGATATTGGAAGTTCTAAAACTTCCTCCTCACTGCTTCAGAAAACAAATTTCTCCGACAAAGTTATATTTTTACAAATCCAATTCGATAGTTGTTAGAAAATTTTCAATAAAAATACGCAATAAGAACCTTAATGCTAAAATAATTGAACAACTATTTGTATTTACACAAAATGAATCTAACTTTGCTATCAATTGTTATTGCATGTTTAAATTTAAATCACATAGTTTCATTATTGGTCAGCACTAAAAAGAGCTGACCAATAATGTATTTACAAATATCATTTTGCTTCGTCAGACATCCGCTTTGACGAAGCTTTTTATTATGAGAGTAAAATTTTTTTCAAACGCGTATTCTTTCTTGAAAGAAGACATAAGTGTCTCGCTCAGTATTTCGTATATCGTATTTGTAACCATAGGCATGCTATTTAACGCTGCATTTTACATGAGGTTCAATATCAATATTATCGAATATTCTGATCTCAGTGATTTCTTGTTAGCACCTTTCAAAGATCCTGCAATACTGCTATTTACAATTACCTCAATTGTACTAATTTATTTATTTTCACTGCTTGACGGCTGGATGGAAGGTCGATTTCCAAAATTACATAGTAAGTCATTGCTTAATATAAATAAAGAAAAATTCTATGAATGGTATTCAATTAAAGGAACGGCTCTTTTATTGCTTTATTATGTGTTGATTGCGGCTTTCCTTTACGGTGTGATTAAATCATCTAACGTAAAAAACAGGACCTATGAAAAAACTCAAATTACTTGTAAAGACAACAAATTCAACGCACAAGATTCACTGATTTATATAGGAAAAACTTCTGGATTTGTGTTTATGTAATACCAAGCCAAGAAACAAACCGCTATTATTCCTATTAGTGATATACTAAGAATTGACGTCAAGAAGTAATTCTTACTTTGATTAGAATTAATTAGTATCTCAAATCAGCGATTCACCATTTCCCAATTTTTCCTATTTAATTGCTTTTAGCTAATTTTATTATGGTTTTTTGCAACATTTTGCCGGATTACATCAGTATAATACATTAAAAAAGATCATTTAACTCAACTTAATACTTTGCGCCTTTTTGTAAATCAGAAGGAGACAAGGAGAACTTTATGTACAAGGAATACAAACAACTCAACCTGCCCGAAATAGATCGTGAAATACTGGAATTCTGGGACAAAAACGATATTTTTAAAAAATCCGTAAGCCAACGCGACGAATCCAATAGTTTCGTTTTCTACGAAGGACCTCCCTCCGCCAATGGTTTGCCAGGCATTCACCACGTGATGGCCCGGGCGATGAAAGACATCTTTTGCCGTTACCAAACCCTGAAAGGCAAACGTGTGGAAAGAAAAGGTGGTTGGGACACACACGGACTTCCCATCGAATTACAGGTCGAAAAAGAATTGGGAATCAAGAAAGAAGATATTGGGGTTAAAGTTTCAGTCGACGAATACAACAAAGCTTGTAAGGCCACAGTAATGCGCTTTAAAGATCGCTGGGATGATATGACTCGCCGAATGGGGCATTGGCTGGATCTTGATCATCCATATATTACCTTCGAAAATGACTATATGGAGAGCTGCTGGTCGTTACTTAAGAAAATGTACGACAAAGGTTTGCTCTACAAAGGATATACCATACAACCTTACTCCCCTGCTGCCGGAACCGGTTTAAGCTCGCACGAATTGAACATGCCGGGCGCATATCGGGAAGTAACTGATACTTCTGCAGTGGTCATGTTTAAAGTGGTTCGAAATGAGAAATCCGCCCCACTTTTTAAAGATTCAAATGAAGATTTGAGAATTATCGCATGGACGACGACCCCTTGGACGCTTCCTTCGAACACAGCCTTGACAGTTGGCCCAAATATCAACTATGTAAAAGTAAAATGCAATTCTCCTTATCTTGAAGATAAAGAAGTAAGTGTAATTTTAGCAGAAGCGCTGGTCAGTAAATGGTTTAACGGAAAAAATCAACCCAAGATCATCGAAAGCCATATCATTGGCACTGGGTCTGATCTCGAAGGTGTCCGTTACGAACAGCTGCTGCCTTTTGGAAATCCGCTGGAAGAAATCATAGGTTCAGAAGGCATCGATGGATTCAAAGTTGTTGTCGGAGACTTTGTTACTACGGAAGATGGAACCGGAATCGTTCACACTGCGCCTTCTTTTGGTGCCGATGACATGAAAGCAGGCCGTGCCAATGGCATGGGAACCTTGACATTGGTGGACAAACGCGGCCGATTCCTCGAAACAGTTGGCGAGTTTTCAGGTGAATTTGTAAAAGGTGATTACCTCTCTGATGAAGAAAAAACACTTGAAGTTGAGCGCTTGAAAAATCTATCGGGAGAGGATGAATTGTCTCAATTGATCAAGAATATCGTTGGCAGAACCAACGCTTATCTCGACGTAAACGAACGCATTATTCTGAAACTGCAGCTTGAAAATAAACTATTTAAAAAAGAAAAATACGTCCATAATTACCCGCATTGCTGGAGGACAGACAAGCCCATCCTATACTATCCGCTGGATAGTTGGTTTATCCGCGCTTCTTCCATGAAAGAAAGGATGAGTGAATTGAACAAAACCATCAATTGGAAACCGGCAGCTACCGGTGAAGGAAGATTCGGAAAATGGCTGGAAAACCTGAACGACTGGAATCTTTCAAGAAGTAGATATTGGGGAACACCACTTCCCATCTGGAGAACAGAAGATGGTACAGAAGAGATTTGCATCGGTTCAGCTGCTCAATTGAAGATGGAGATCGAAAAGGCCAATGCTGCGCTGCATCTGAATCAAACCGTTCCCGCCGATTTACACAGACCATACATCGACGATGTAATACTCGTTTCAGCCAGCGGAAAGTCCATGAGCCGCGAACTCGATTTGATCGATGTGTGGTTTGATAGTGGCGCCATGCCTTTTGCACAATGGCACTACCCAATGGAAAATCAAGACAAATGGAAAAAAGCGTATCCTGCTGATTACATCAGCGAAGGTGTAGATCAGACGCGTGGTTGGTTTTATACGCTTCATGCCATCAGTGTCATGGTAGAAGATAGCATCGCCTTTAAAAATGTCGTCTCCACCGGATTGGTACTGGATAAAAATGGACAAAAAATGTCCAAGCGCCTCGGAAATGCTATCGATCCATTCGAAACCATCGACAAACACGGCGCAGACGTGACAAGATGGTATATGGTGTCCAATTCACAACCTTGGGACAACCTCAAGTTTGACTTGGATGGACTAACCGAAGTAAGAAATAAATTCTTCGGAACCTTATACAATACTTATAATTTCTTTGCGCTGTATGCCAACGTAGATGGATTTTCATTCAAAGAACAAAATATACCACTTGTAGACCGCCCGGAAATAGACCGTTGGATTCTTTCGAAGCTGAATTCTCTAATTGCGGAAGTTAATGCACAATACGCAGATTACGAACCAACCAATACAGCGCGTTTGCTTGAAAAATTCGTAGATGATCATTTGTCAAACTGGTATGTTCGCCTTTGTCGTCGTCGCTTTTGGAAAGGTGAGTATTCTGAAGATAAAATATCAGCCTATCAAACGCTCTACACTTGCATGGAGGCCTTGTCCAAAATGATGTCACCGATTGCTCCGTTTTTTGGTGATTGGCTGTACAGAAACTTGAACACTGCTACCAAAAGAGAAAATTTTGAAAGTGTACATCTGGCATTATTCCCTGAAACTGATAAAAGTTGTATAGATCTTGATTTGGAAGAACGCATGGAATATGCACAACGCATTTCTTCTTTGATTCTAAGTCTGCGAAAAGGACAGAACATCCGTGTAAGACAGCCTTTGAGCCGTATATTATTGCCGGTGATGAACGAACAGTTCGAAGCCCAAATAGCGGCTGTGAAAGACCTGATCCTTGCTGAGACGAATATTAAGAATCTGGAATTTATTACCGATACAAGTGGCGTGGTAAAAAAACGGGCAAAACCTAATTTCAAAACGCTGGGTCGCAAACTCGGAAAAGATATGAAAGCGGGTGGTGAAATTCTCGAACAACTGAATAATGATCAGATTGCAGAATTGGAAAAGAGCAATTTTTATAAATTAGAAGTCAATGGCAACAGTTATGATTTGAATCTGGAAGATTTCGAAATCATCAGCGAGGACATTCCCGGTTGGTTAGTCGCAAATGATTCGGAAAGTGGTTTAATAGTCGCCTTGGATATCAAACTGACTGAAGATCTTATTGCAGAAGGTATTGCGAGAGAACTGGTCAATCGTATCCAGAATCTTCGAAAAGACAAAAACTTTGATATCACTGACAAAATACGGGTTCAAATACAAAAGCATGATTTTATTTCTGCCGCAATCGCAGATTTCAACGCTTTCATCAGTGCAGAAGTCCTGGCGATTTCGCTCGAAATGGCAGAATTGACGGATGGAGATCTTGTTGAGATGACTGAAGAGCTCAGTTTAAAAATAAAAGTAGAAAAAATTTGAGCCTAAATAAAGAAAGCCGCAAAACGAAATTTTGCGGCTTTTTTAATTAATGTTTAGTAGGTAAGGCAGTATAAACTTCGATAATCTTATCACAGGCCTGATCCAACATATCCCATACTTTTTCATAACCTTCGATTCCACCATAATAAGGATCCGGAACACTTACATCACGATTGGGATAGAGTACATCCATCACCAGGCGTATTTTATTCCGCTGCTCCATCGTTGAAGTCATTTCATACATATCATCGCGATTGGCGGTATCCATAGCAAGAATCAAATCAAAGTTTGAAAAATCTTCTTTTCCAATTTTTCTTGCCCTTTGATTAGAAATATCCATGCCGTGTTTTCTTGCAACTTCTATTGACTTTTCATGTGGCTGATGTCCTTCGTGGTAACTACCTGTCCCTGCCGAATCAATCACCCAATTTAAACCCAAAGCTTCAACTTTTGATCTCAATAAACCCTCGGCCAATGGCGAACGACATATATTCCCCAAACACACCACTAATACCTTCATAAAAAGCTTTGTTTTTTTTTGTGGCCGCAAAGTTAGTCAAATAACTGAATTCTTACAAATATTAATAATGATAATATGGCAATTTTAACTAATCTTAACAGAATATTATCAAATA
>JBMOJB010000164.1:0-8273 GCA_049316985.1 Saprospiraceae bacterium
AAAAAAATGGCTGCTTCTGTTGAAACAGCCATAACATTAATGGGATAATAATTTTGTAAGTTTGGTTAATATTCATCGGTTAAGCTGCAAATAACCCGTAAGTACGGTATTTTCAGCGTCTTTCAGTTCCACAAAGTAGAAATAGGTGCCATCTGGCAATGGTCTGTCTTGCCAGATTCCCTTCCAGTCATTTGCATATCCTCTTTTGAAAAATACCTGATTTCCAAAACGATTGAAAATGGTTACTTCATTATCAGGATACAACTCGATATCCGAAATCACGAAAACGTCATTAACGTTGTCGTCATTCGGCGAGAAACCGCTGTAAATTTTGACTTTTGGACAGCGTATCCAGACTTTCAAGGTACTGGTATCACAATCGAAACCATTGCATATCCGGTACTGCAAAGAATCCTGACGTGAACAATTAACCTCATCAGTAGCCCAATAAAGCAATTTCCGATCGGGACTAACTCTGGCATAACCCATTTTTGGATTACTGACCAGATCCAGTAAACTTAAAGGAGTCGCGTTTCGATCATTGGACAAAACATCAATTTTCTTACTGACGTTTATCATTACGGAATCTAAGTCAGGAATTGCAGCAATTGGAAATGGATTGTCATATACCCAGATCAGCGAGTTTACTTGTACGCAATTTCCCAGACTATCACAGATTCGCGCACAAATTGAATCAACACCTACTTTTTTACCGTAGAAATCTATACAAATGCGGTCCTTCTCCAGGAAAAATTTCGCTTTATTTAGCCCCTTACACACGTTCGTAATCGATTTTGGGCCGCTTGTTAAACCTGCCAAATCAAAACAAAATTGAGCAGGAATTCCCAGTTGCAAACTATCTTTGAAATTAATTACAGCAAGCGATGCGCTGATATGTACGATCAGGGAAAAATCACTGCATCTACCCGAATTTATTTCGCAAACAACAATATGGATGGTGTCTGTTCCAGCGATTCGGCCGAGTACTTCTATACAATTCGATTTCGCATCAATTTGATAAGTAAGATTTTGGCCAGAAAAAGTACTGCTCATTGTTAATGGACCATCAAGACCTGCTTCACGTAGATCAGGACAAGTTTTGCTAATACCCCCAACAGAAATTGAAGTCTCGATTGTAGGGAGGTCGTTGTTTACATCAATTAAAATCAGCCGTTTGAACTTTTGACCCAGGGAGTTCGCGTAAGTTACACACAAAGTATCCTGCCCGACATGCATTGCTTCAATATTTAAACAGAAAGCAGGGTCTGCTTCGGCATTTACTGCTAATTCATCTCCAAAATCCTGAACAATATTGGAAATATTTTTATTAAAAATGGTGCTGTCCGGACAAACTTGAATCAAGTCCCCCATTTGCAAATTTAAAGTTATTGTGTCGTTATAAAAGGTCGGGGACTTGTCCATACAAGATCTGACCTCAACTTTCTCTATCAAAAAAGCACAACTATTGGCATCAGTGACAGTAATCGAATAGCTGCCTTCCAGTAGATCGATTCGTTTATTAGACAGATTTGCAGCGCCGGTATCGCTCCATTTATACTGATAAGGCGAAAGACCGCCCATCGTATTGATATCAATTTTTCCCGATTGATGTATACAGGCTTCGTTGACATCAACAATTGCACACAGCTTCTTAGGTTCTTTGATGGTGAATAAAATTGAATCAAAATGCACGTTGTTTCTTTCTAAGAGCATTTTATAGTTTCCGGCTGCTAGCTGTCCGTTTTCAAAACGATCTACACCATTTTTAGTGATGAAAACGCTCGTACCCGCAAGCCAAGCGGCATTTCCTTTCAATTTGTACTCAATGTCACCATTTGCATCACCATAACACCGAAGTTGTTGAAGATTTGCAACACCATCAATCTTCGGGAAACCACCAATTGGTGTAATCGTGTCCTGTGCACATCTGCCTACAATAATCGATTCAGCTTTAGCAAAACAACCCTTGGAGTCTGTCACTTTTAGCTTGTAGCTTCCCGTAGATAATCCCAAGCGATCTTTCATTTGCGCAGCAGCAGCAAGATCAGTCCATTCGTATTTGTATCCGCTGGAGCCGCCCGTCGCCGACAAGCTAATCGAACCTGCTTGTTGCAACGCGTCGCATTTATCTTTTACGACATATTGAAGTGCTATGGAGTCGCCGGAAGTTGCCAGTATTTTAAACGGTGCGGCGACAATCAGGCATTTATTTTTATTGTAAACACCAACAAAGTAATTTCCAGGGCCAAGCGCAGCATTAGTATAAATATTAATACCATCAGTAATCACCGAATCAACTTTGCCCAATGAGGTACTTGGGTACTGAATTCTATACTTCACTTCACCATCAAATGAACTTTTACAAGTTGCATTTTTTACGTTGTCAATGGATATTTTTACAGGCTGAGCCATTGTGGCCGGAACTACAACTTTGAATGTTTCATTACAATCAGAATTTGATTTCTTAGAAATTTTTATGGTGTATATACCCGGCGGCAAATTGGTTCTCAATGCTCCAAAATCTGCACTGCTTCCCAAATTGGGAAACCAGGAATAAACATAATCACTGTGTTGTCCGCCCCACATAAACAATTGAACAGAACCATTCTGAAGTCCACACAATGACTTTTTTATCGTTGTGGCATCGACCATCGGCGGCATACATTTCATACAAGTATCAACACGCAAATTGACTTCATCGCTGGAAGTACACCCATTTCTATCTGTAACTACTACCCTATAAGTCGTGCTAAATTCCGGCTTTGCGGCAGTATTTTGTGCGTTGGCGTCAGTTAAGCCGATTGTAGGTGACCAACTGTAGACAAAAGGTCCGGCGCCAAGGGCATTGGCTTGTATTTCTGCACTTTTGAATTGACATACTGCTACATCATCACTTGTCGTGACTACAGGATTTGGAAGTGGATTAATCCTGATTTTTGCGGTATCAAAACAAGTTTCAGAAGCAACAACTTTTACAATATAAGTGGCAGCATTCGTCGGAGTTACCTCCACCATAGCTGACCTGCTTAGAAGATTGCCGGAGACATCGGTCCATTCATACTCATTCCCTCCACTTGCAGAAAGTAAAACTTTAGTTCCTGAACATGGATTGAAATTATTGGCACTTGCAAAAGCCAAAGGCAAATCAAGGTTATTTTTATGCAAAACCAAAGTATCCTTAGTAGGTTTGCAATTATTATTTCGCTGGGTTTCCAAAACCAGGACTATAGAATCAGGACTCGAAGCAGTTGCAGGCCAATTCAGGACAGGATCAGGAGAAAAAATACTGGATAACACGGTCGAAGCATCTGTTCCATCTGCGAATGACCATTTGTATTGATACAGTTCATTAATACATTCTCGATTGCCCAATGAAATTTTTAAGGGTTTATTTTCTTCTAGGCAAAAAGGTCGGTCAGCACCCGCATTCCTTAAGCTGGGAACAGGCAGGGTGATTGTCTGTGAAGAACAAGCCTCAGCACCATAATCTAAAATGACTTTAACAAAACAAAGATTCGCAACAGGAATTTCCAAATTATGTGTAAACGGAGTTAACGACCCGCTTGCAAACGGTCCGATAAAAATAAATTCATCAATAATAGGTTCTGCAATATCTCTTTTGCCATTTACATTGACATCTGCATAATAATAAATTTTAACAGCCGACGTGTTGATAGCAACAGAAGCAGGATTAAACAAATTTCCAGAAACAGTAACCAATTCTTTGTTGCCTCCTATGCACTTGCTAAACACCTCTTTAAAAATCAACTTTAAATCCGTTCGAGTACCTAATGGCAAGTCGTAACTATTTTCCGGACTGGTAGAAGTAATTACTTCAAGTTCACAGGGAGGAATCAACGCGACAACTGCACATTGAATCGTTCGTGTTACAAAAGTAAGGATCGATACTTCCAGAGAAACAGTAGTATTGCAATCGAAATCTGGAAAAATCGTATTAATTTCTATGGTGCAACTTTCACCTTTTTTCAACCCGGTCGCAACCGGAAAAATGAGTACCTGTCTACCCGACTCGACTTTAATTTGGGGTTCACCCGGTGTAAAAAGCTGTGTAGATATACCTCTGGCGGAACCTACCTTGTAAATCATACCTATGGGCAACTTAATCCTGACTTTGTCATCGGTGTTACTGGTAAAATCTGAACGGTTGATCATTTTGAATTCAATTGTGGAGATACTGGCCGGCAAAACTTCCGTTTTATCACCCAATTGAATTTCAAAAAATCGCTGGTCATTCGCGAACTCCGCACCCTTCACACGAAGTGGTTTCGATTCACCGGTTTCAAGATTGGTTTTCTCTCCACATTTTTTTTCAGCTTGTACAGCAAACCTCGAAATCGAACCACTTTTAAATCCACATTCTGTCACCAGTTTGAATCTAATTTTGACTTCATTGGAATCAGTAGGATTAAATGGATTAAAACCAGGCAAACCATTGCCTTGCAGGTAAGCAGAGAATTTTGAAAAGTCAGTATAGGAAAACAACTCACCTTTGCGATCACTTCCTAAATAAATCGGATCTGATTGCACGCTTTTGAAAGGCGCACCGGACGGATAAGCGTATTGTACGCTACCTTTAACGATTTGAATTCCAAAGTCAGGAATCCACAATTTAGTATTGAGATTAAAAGCATTGGCTTTACCGGTATTTCTGACTAACAAATCCAGATATATTGTATCACACAATTCCGTATTTTGTGCAAATCCTTCCTCCAGTGATGCATCCAGAATTGCCTCCTGGCTAATCACCTTCAAATCCAGCACATTTTGATCGCAAGGTGGATTGTTACCTGGATTCCAGCCCGCTGGTTTTGCCTTGCAATCCCAGCCGGAAAGTGCAGTAATATCCAGTGAACTACACGAAGTTACATGCGCTTTTACCCTCAAAATGGTACAGATATCATTCGCATCATTTGAACTGTTTGATGCCAACAGCGATTTTGAAATTGCAAATGCGCTTCTATTATTGGCACCATACTTCTGTACAGTCAACGGTTTTGCCGAGCCGTTTGGCAGTATTTCTTCGATTGAAACAATGTTTAATTTTTCATTAACATTTTCAAGTGCCAGCCAACTATAGGTTGCATCTGCTTTCAGAGAAGTGTTGCAAATTTTAACTGTCCAGGTAGCTGTATCCTTTAGCAAATCAAAGTTTTGATTGCTAAGCGGATTTAACGCGATAGATGGCGGATCAGTGTAATTTACTTCATTATCTGCGACGACAGTTGAGTCTTTGGAGCAAGAGCCGTCTCCAATTTCTCTTGCGTAAAATCGATCTGCATAGCGCAAAGTCGCACGCATTTTAAATGAATTCGTGCCACCTGCACTGCCCGAAAGCGATTTGCAATTGGGCGTCGCTTTCACACGAAACACGAAAGAATAGTTGGTAACGTTATTCAAAGCAGCAACGCGAAAAGGGACAGAAGTAAAATCTATTTTATACTTACCATCGGGATGGTTTTTCAGATTTGTCAAATAAATGGGATTCGATCCAAACACAGGGTGTCCCGGAAATGAATATTCAACATCCAAATCTTCAAAAGCACTGATTATTTGTGGATCAAACTCTAAAGAAACTGAATCCACTTGTACTGCTTGCCTAAACTCATTGGGAAAGAAGTCTTTAAAACCGTTGTTTATTGTGATTAGTTTGTACTCTAAATTTGCAGGTATACATCCTTTTGGATAAGCACTCGAAGATGGAAAATCGAATACCGATCTATTTTTTGCGACAACAAAATTTTGACCAAAATCATCACAGGAGTATTGTTGTCCTTTGTCAGTATGGTACAAAAAACCACGCAGGTTGGGCACAGTTCTGAAATTCGAAACGTAAGCCCCATCCGGGTCCAGAAAGAAATTTCCGACGAACTCCAGAGAATCTCCGGGATTGAGCGTGATTCAAGGCTGCAAACAACTATTGAGATCAATCCTGAGGATTTTATCAGTTCCCGGTATAAGCACTGCGTTAGCCGCAGAAACAGCACAAAATTGATTTAAATTCCCCTTTTTAATTCTTAATCTGCCTTTGCAGAATTTAAAAATTTCAGCATTTGCAGCATTTGGACCATTGTATCCTGCAATGTTGCTGTACTGAATTTGCACGGCAATACTGTCATTAATTGCTGTGTTGCCAACTACTGCTTTTACTCTAAAATCAATGGAATCGCATGAGATAGCAATTTTACTGTTTACCTTTTTCGGATCTACTTTCTTGGTAAAGCTGGCATCCGTATAGCCAAAAGTGGTTCGCTTTACTTCAAATTCTGATGTCGTAAGACCTTTGGGACAATTAACACTTCTACAAATGGAAGTTAGATGCAGTTTAGGTCCATTCATTACATCGCAAAACCAAGGCATGGTACAGGTGCAGGAAGGACAGATAAAACCAAACTCAAATGGAAATTTAACAACTCCTGCTTCGGCATTGCAATTCGCTATAAATGCCATTTTCAAATCATATTTACCATTCAAAAATGGATCACTTGCATCGAAGTAGATATACAGGGTATCATTTTTTATATTGCTGCTGAGTAAATTTTGACCTAAAGTATTGCCATTTTTGAATAAGCCAAATCTTGAAATTACCGGCTCAATACCCTTTGGTAAAAATATTTTTGCATAGAATTTTTCAGCTCCATTACAATTCTTTTCAAAAGAAAACATGGACCTATCTTCCGTGTGGGAGATAATAAATGTGTCTTTTATACCAATAAAAGCATCTGTTTGTGTTAAATTTTCATACCCTGAATTGGAGTTGGAAGCTGCCTGGATATTGTCATTTAATTTGCTGGCATTTTCTCCACAGGCCGTTTGATATTCCAAAAGTGAGGAAACACTAACGTTCCGGTTATTGAGACAAAGCTTACCCGTATCTTGCTCAGCACAGACGAATTCGTAATCCAAACGCAACTCAATTGATTGTCCTATCGGTAAATCGTCAAAAAATCCATCGTTATCGGCGTCGCTCAAGCCTCCCGGACCATCGGGATCTGATTTGAATGCAAGGTTGTTTCTCAAATCCGTGCTGGTATTAGAACCAAGTGGCAAATTCAAACCTGCAATATTGTAGCGAATGACCTCATATCCTTTTATTTTACTGAAGAAACCATTGCTAAATCCAATCGACGCCTGCAAATTGTACATCGTTCCAAATCCCTGATCGATCTCAGAGCCATCATTGGTATAAACGGCTACTGCTGTTGCCAATTTGCAAAAACCGACAGACTGGACAGGTACAGATCCCTGATTTGAAAAAATGGGATTTGGAAGACCCACACCTACATTTACAGCATCATTGATACTGCTGACGGCACATTCCTTGTCAAAACAGCCCCAGATAACAGAATGAGTACTAAAATTCGAAGAGGTACAATCCATTATACAGATTTGCTCTTCTACTATCATATTTTCGTTAGGGTCGAAAAATTTATCAGCATTCGAGCTGCCAGTTCCTATCCGATTTTTTATAAAATATTCTCCCGGGATAATTGCTTCTATTAAAGTGTCGCCATTGGACTGGGCCATCTTGCTGATGGGTATCGGATCGCCATTAACAACTAAAGCCTTGTAGCATATTGCATTACCTTGCAGAATTTGGTATTTCAACCCTGTCGTGTATCCTCTAAGTCCGGAATTCGATACTGAGATTTTTCTTGTAAAACACTCTCCATTTTTCCTCGCTTTGGTACTGCGATCCAGTACTAATAAACTAAACTCAGGTATCTCAAAGGCATCTTTATATTCTGCTGTTGCATGCTGTTCACGCTGAACATCCGGTGGATTAATACTATAACTAAAGTCCCAGACATCATAAACACTGATATTACTATTCTGATTTAAGGTATCCAAATACGCACAATCAGCAGAGATTTTAAAAGTCACCCTGACCTTGCTGTCGGGAGTGAATCCCTTTTTTAAATCTGGAATTCTAAAGGAAGGTTGGTAAACATTACTACTGTCGGAAACAAACACGCCCGCTGAAGAACGTTCAGGAACAAATCCCCGAAATCTTACGCCTTTGAACAACCTCAGAGTAGCAAAAACATTACTAATCGTGAGGTTGTCATTTTTTTCATGAGAGATCAAAACAGAAACCTCTTCCGTATTACCGCAGAGATTCAACTGATCCGGTATAGAAGAAAAATCCTGGTATTGAACGAAAATGTTATTGGGAGCAGGGTTTTGAGCATTAAGAAATGAAGCATACAGCAATGTTAGCATTACCGAAAGCCAGAAAAACTTATTATTCATAA
>JBMOJB010000165.1:0-8266 GCA_049316985.1 Saprospiraceae bacterium
GCAATATTATTTCGTTGATAATCAAATGCTTATCTTCTCCGAAACTTTAGTCAATGATCAATAACAACTAATAATTATCAATTGTTAATTGTCAATTGTCAATTATTTACATATGTGTTATTGTATCCGGTACATCGTAAAATGTGGGGTGGCGATAGACTTTAGATATTGAGGGTTCAAACATCATGTCGGTATCCTCGGGATCAGAAGCTGTGATGTTTTTTGATTCGATAACCCAGATGCTTACACCTTCCGCTCTGCGGGTATACACATCTCTTGCATTTTCGATTGCCATTGCTGCATCAGAGGCATGTAAACTACCTGCGTGTTTGTGGGACAATCCGTTTTTGCTGCGGATAAATATCTCCCATAGTGGCCAGTCTTTATTCATTTTTTTAGATTTTATACATCATAGTCAACCACCACTTTTTCTGAAACAGGGTGTGATTGACAGGTTAAAATATAATTGTTTTCAATTTCGTCTTCTTCCAGACCGTAGTTGAGATCCATTTTTACCTCACCTTCAATTACCTTAGCTTTACATGTGCAGCATACACCGCCTTTGCAGGCATATGGTAAATCGGCCCCTAATTGTAAAGCTGCATCGAGTATATTGATACCGTTTTTCGCCAGACCAAAAGTCATGATTTTACCATCCAGTTTGATGTTAATTTCACTTAATGTGTTATTGCCGGTATCTGCTGTATTCCCTAAAATAGCCTTTTTAGATTCACTGCTTGTAAAAAGTTCAAAGTGAATTTTCTTATGGTCTACTCCCCTTTTCTCGAGATTTTCCTTTACGACAAAAATCATTTCTTCAGGTCCGCATAAGAAGAAATCGCTGATCGAATTGACATCAATAAAATGTTCGCAGAATTCATCGCATTTCTTGCTGTCTATCCTGCCATTCAGTATCTCTGATTCGTTGGTTTCACGGGAAAGAATATGAAAAACACTTAATCGCTCCAGGTATTTGTTTTTCAGTCCTTCTATTCCTTCTTTGAAAATGACCGAAGCTGCATTTTTATTACCGTAAAACAAAGTAAAAGTTGAATTAGGTTCCGTCTGCAGTACGGTTTTCATAATCGACATGATCGGTGTGATTCCGGAACCTGATGCAAAACCCACATAGTTCTTTTCATTTTTGGCGTTGAGCTCGGTGTAAAATTTTCCAGTCGGTGGCATGAGTTCCAGTATTTCTCCTTTTTTCAAGTGCTCGTTTGCATAGGTGGAGAATACGCCTTGTGGCACTTTTTTAACAGCTACACGCAGTTCATTGTCCATAGGACTACTGCAAATGGAATAAGAACGACGAATTTCCTGTCCTCCCAGTTCTATTTTGATGGTAACATATTGTCCTTGTTTGAAAGTATAGAGACTTCGCATTTCTTCAGGTATTTCAAATGCAATTGAAACACAATCGGAAGTTTCATGTCTGAGGTCTGAAATTCTTAAAGGGTGAAATTTTAAATTCGACATTTCTAAGGCAAATATAATCCAAATGTTGGTGGATTATTAAGTGAATTTGATATTAATAGAGTGAATTAATCCTGATCATTAACGCGCAGTGTGGCAAGTGCAGCAACAGCCAGCAACATACCACCACACATGACAGCGGAAATTCGGTTGTTGTCCAGCAGGTGGTTCATTATCCAGCCAAATCCCAAAGTCGCCATTATTTCGGGTAGTACAATGAAAAAGTTAAAGATACCCACATAAAGTCCGGTTTTTCTTTCACTTAAATGTGGTACCAGCATTGCATAAGGCATGGATAAAATGCTGGACCAGGCGACGCCCACACCTACCATTGACAGTAAAAGCACATATTTATTGGAAATCATTCCTACAGAAAGGAGTCCTGCGGCTCCCAGTAATAGACATATAAAATGCGTTTTCTTTTTACCTAGTGAATTGGCCATCTTTGGTAACAGTAAGAAAGAAAACAGGAATGTGACCAGTGAGTAAAACGCAAAACATAATCCTCCCCAGTCATTTCCATCGCTTTTCCGCTTTGTGTTGGCTTTCATTTCTGAGATAAAGGCAGCACCGGAACCGAAATTAGTCAGCACTTTTTGCTCCATATCTGTTGCAAATGCATCAGTAGTGCCGTATTTCTGAGACAACTCACTGTCAAGTATATAGGTTGTACCTTTTTCTTTAGATTCCAGGTAAGCGGCATATTCAGTTTCTCCCGCTTTGTAATCGGCATATTTGAAAACCTGACGTGTAGTGCCCACTCCGAAATAAAACCACATCAAAAACAAACCCGGCCAGGTCAGGAATTGTACCAGTGCCAGTTGTCGCATTACTTTAGGCATGTGAAAAATGGCATCGAATATTTCACTTGTGGCTTTGGAGACACGCGATATCAAACTTTCAGACTGCGCAGCTTTTTTCTCAGCTTCAAAAGCTTGCATATCAGCAGGCGGGTATTCTTTGGTGCTAAAAATAGTGTACAGCACTGCGCCAAGGAAAGCAAAAGCCCCTAAATAAAATGACCAACGTACGTTTGTAGGAATTTGTCCCGGTAGGGTCTCTGTTGAAATGCCAATCAAATTAGTGAAAATCCAAGGTAATGCAGAAGCGATGATGGCGCCCAAGCCTATAAACATGCTTTGCATAGTGTATCCTTGTGCTTGTTGTTCTTTAGGTAACATATCGGCAACAAAAGCCCTGAAAGGTTCCATGCTGATATTAATAGAAGCATCCAGTACCCACAACAAACCTGCTGCCATCCATAAGGTAGAACTGTTGGGCATCAGCAAAAGCATCAATGAGGCCAGAATTGCACCAATAAGAAAGAATGGTTTTCTGCGACCAAGTGGAGTCCAGGTTTTATCGCTCATGTATCCGATGATGGGTTGCACAATCAAACCAGTCAAAGGTGCAGCAAGCCAAAGCCCGGGAATTTCATCTGCATTGGCACCGAGATTTTCATAGATGGAACTCATGTTGGCCATCTGTAATCCCCAGCCAAATTGTATTCCTAAAAATCCGAAACTCATGTTCCAGATTTCCCAAAAGCTCAGGTTTTTCTTATTGAAATAGGCTTGATTGTCGGACATATTCTCTTTTATGGTTTTGATCGGAATAATTAGTTTTCTATTTCACTTACCCAATGTTCGCGTTCTGTAGACATTTGCCATACACAACCGCTGTTTTCAAGACTCGTAAACATGGGAATCCAATCTGAAGGACCTTGTGATAAGGTCAGGATTTCATATCTTCGCATTTTCAAGATGATATCCAACGGATTGATGGTTACAGGACAAGCTTCGACGCAGGCGTTGCAGGTGGTGCATGCATGTAATTCTTCAGAACTGATGTAGTCAAAAAGTGTTTTTCCGTCATCAAAATTTTCTTTTGTCAATGCCGTAGCGGTCGCTTTAAGATCCTCTCTGACGTAAGACAGATTGGCACTGTCCAGTTTCAGACCGATTTCAGTTGCGCGATCGCGTACATCCATCATTACTTTGCGCGGCGACAGTTTTTTGCCGGTAATGTTGGCCGGACAAACCGAAGTGCAGCGTCCACATTCCGTACACGAATAGGCATCCAGGACATTTTTCCAGGAGAGTGAAAAGACATCTTTTGAACCGAATTCCGGAATTTCCATACTGTCAGTTCCTGTTGCTTCCGCCAGTCCCATCATGGATTTCACTTCGTTCATGATTTCAGGCATATTTTCCATCTCACCTTTGGGAGTTAGTTTGCCAAAATAGACATTGGGAAAGGCGAGGAATATATGCAGGTGCTTGGAAACCGGCAGGTAATTCATGAACACAAAAACCATAATAATGTGCAACCACCATCCGAAACGTTCCAAGACCATCAATGCTTCGGTTGACATATTGCCGAACAATCCGGGACCGATGATTGAGCTGAAGAATAAGTTGCCGGTATCTATGTAGTGAGCAGGCTCCGCTTTTTGTAAAAGTACATCAGCGCCATTCATGCTGAAAATTCCGATTAGCAAAATGATTTCAAAAACCAGGATAAGATTTCCATCTAAAGAAGGCCAGCCGCTCATCTCAGGTTTTTGGAATCTGGCCAGTTTCATGATATTCCTGCGGTAGAGGAAAACGAATGTAGCTACAAATGCCAGTATGGAGAGGGTTTCGATGAAATTGATGATGAAAGTATACAAACCCCCGAGTATGGGTGCGAAAAATCTATGCGTTCCGAATATTCCATCAATAAAGATCTCCAGTAATTCAACCTGGGTAAGTAGAAAAGCAGCGTAAATAAAAAAGTGGAAAACTGCCGGCACCAAACGGGTAAACATTTTCTTTTGTCCGAAAGCACTAAGCAAAACATTTTTCCAGCGTTCGGTACTGTTGCCGCTCATTTTCTCGTCCTTACCGAGAAAAATGTTTCTTTTCAGACTTAAAAATTGCTTGTAAGCTAAACCAAAAGCTGCGGATGCGACTAAAACAAAAATGATTTGCTGCATATTTTTTAGTTTACTTTCCTGAGAAAGGATGGTAATTGTTTTTTTCTTATTTTTGCAAAAATATAAATTTTATGCAAATTCTTCATCAAAAACAGATTTCTCAGAAAATTAAAAGACTGGCCATTCAGATACTGGAAAACAACTATGATGAAAATGAACTCATAATTGCCGGAATAAATAATAACGGTTTGCAATTCGCTCAATTAATCGTGGATGAGCTACAGAAAATTGCCGCCACTAAGTCGATTGTATTGACCAGAATTCGTTTGAATCCCGCCAATCCGATTGCAAGTGAGGTGCAAATTGATTTGCCGCTTGATTCGCTTAACGGTAAGGCCATCTTGATCGTCGATGATGTGGCCAATACAGGTAGGACCATCTTTTACGCCGTCAAACCGCTGCTTGATATATTGCCCAAAAAAATTGAAACGATCGTATTGGTCGATCGCAAGCACAAAGCGTTTCCCATTGCCATTACCTATTATGGTATTTCACTTGCGACTACATTTCAGGAACATATCGATGTAAAACTGGATGAACCTGCTGTGTATTTGGTTTGATGCTGGGGCATTTGGAAATTAGGCATTGTACTGTACTCTTAGTTAAATTTTCGACCTTAGGGATCTTTGGTTTATGAACAAAATACCTTTTCTTCCAATAATGAAAACCTTGGATGGAATGGCATTCACAAAGGGCAAAATGATGCACCCGGTACGTATGTATGTGACATTAAAGTTAAAGATAATAAAGGTTGCTCAAAATCTTTCCACACAGATTTGACCTTGCTGCGCTAGAACGCAACTGCAAAGTTCTTTTCCAAATTAAACCCACCTATCATAGAGCCAAGCTACTTGTACGCAGACCGTAATCATTGATCATTGATCATTTATCATTTATCATTTATCATTACCTTCAGGTTCACCCCACTTGTCAAGCCCAAAACCAAGTGATAGTTTCCAAAACTCTCTACAGTGACTTTTTTGCTGATGCGGTATTGGATACCAAATAGTGCAATTGTAGGGTTACTTTGCATGCCGGTATGAGCTAGAACTTGTTTAGCGGGCTTATATTCCAATGCACAACGAAGACCCGAACCGGAAGTGGCGTTTTGGTAGATTTCCAGCATAAAGCGGACTTTATTTGATGGAATATAGGCCAGGCCCAGGTTGATTTTAGCACCTGATTGTTCAAATTCTGCGATTTGAATGGGTTTGATTTGCTGTATAAGAAATGCAAACTCCCATTTGGCACTGTAACTGTAGTGCATTCCAATGTCTGCATTTACAACATTACGTTTCCCGTAAATGTCGAGATCAATGTTTGTCATTTTAAATCTGATTGCTAGATTAAGCTGATTGAACAGTTGACGCGCGAATTGACTTTGTACAGTATAACTCTTCAGGTATTCGGATCCAAAGTAAATGCCGGAGATTCCTACGCAGTGATTTTTTCCAGTTTTCAGATAACCCAATTGAAAGTTTTGGATTTCCTTTAATTGGAAAAGACTTTGAGCTCCGGCCCAAAAATAGGTTTTCTGGTGATCGTCGTAGGAGGCGGGATTTGTAAATAGATTTTGTCGATTGTCGAGGGCAACAACAGTTCCAAAATTGCTTCTGGTGGGATCTAAATATTGGGCTATGCTGCTGTTGTGTATAAATAGGCATATACATAGCATCGTTAAGGCATTTGATGGTTCCATGGCATGGTAATTTAATGTTTTTCAATACCCAAAGGTAAACAAATTTTGAAAACAGCGTAGTTTTGACAGACAGTTTTTATTTTTGCAAAAAGACTTGATTTTGAACAAGCCCATTATAGCAATTATTCCGGCGCGATATGCTTCAACCCGTTTTCCGGGAAAACCATTAATAGAAATTCTTGGTAAAACTATGATCAGGAGAGTGGTCGAACAGGTGCGATTGTCCCGACTTGTAGATACGGTCATTGTTGCAACCGACGACCAAAGGATATACGATCACGTAAGTGAATTTTGTGAAGTGCAAATAAGCTCACCCGAACTTGCTAGTGGGACAGATCGCTGCGCTGCCATAATTGCCAATCTGGAAGGCTATGATATGGATCTAATTGTACTAAATGTTCAAGGAGATGAGCCTTTTATTCAACCTGAACAAATAGATCTGCTGCTGCAATTCATGATGGACCAACCGAGTATTGATATTGGTACATTGATTAAAAAAATTGATGATCCGGAAGCCATTTTCAATCCCAATATCGTAAAAGTAGTGCATTCCGAAAGGCAGAAAGCTTTATATTTTAGCCGGAATCCGATTCCTTTTGTAAGGGGCATTGACAAGGATGCCTGGCTGGGCAACGCCTCATTTTACAAACACATCGGAATGTATGCATTTAAGTCAAAAGTGCTGCAGGAAGTTGCACAGTTGCCGGTTTCACAACTTGAAAAAGCAGAATCCCTGGAACAGTTGCGTTGGCTGGAAAATGGATATTCAATAGGCGTAGTCGAAACAGAAATGGAAACATCGGGTATTGATACTCCCGAAGACCTTGCAAAATTTATACAGTAATTTATGGGACCTATTGGCGTTTTTGATTCGGGATTCGGCGGGTTGACGATTTTGAAAGAGCTGCATCAGCACTTGCCTCAATACGATTATTTGTATCTCGGAGACAATGCCAGAAGTCCGTATGGTACCCGTTCGTTTGAGACAGTATACAAATACACACTAGAATGCGTTGAAAAACTCTTTGAGGAGGGTTGCAATCTGGTGATTCTGGCCTGCAATACTGCTTCTGCACATGCTTTGCGCAGTATTCAGATGAAAGATCTTCCCCGACTTGCTCCTGAACGAAGGGTGCTGGGCGTCATTCGCCCTACGACAGAAGTAATTGGCAGATACAGCCAAACCAATCATATTGGCATTTTTGCGACAAAAGGAACAGTAAATTCGATGTCCTACCCTATTGAAATTGAGAAATTCTATCCCGAATTGCAGGTTTTTCAGGAAGCGTGCCCCATGTGGGTGCCATTGGTGGAAAACGGGGAACATCTTGATCCGGGAGCTGACTATTTTATCCAAAAACACATTCGCAACCTGATTATCCAGTCTTCCCGGATTGATACCGTCTTGCTTGGATGCACGCACTACCCTTTGTTGATTCAAAAAATCAAACAATTCATGCCTTCACATATCAGAGTTGTCTCCCAAGGTGAAATCGTAGTCCATAGCCTCGAAGATTACCTGCAACGCCATCCGGAAATCGAATCAAAATGCAGCAAAAACGGCAGGATCCGCTTCCAGACCACAGAATCCACAGTATTCTTCGACGAGCAAAGCGAACTTTTTTTTGGAAAAAGAGCTTCGAGTGAAAAAATAGAGTTTTAAGTAATGATTAATGATCATTGAATTTAGTTTTTCTTTTTACCGTATTGATACTTGCTGTAATGAGCTTTAATATTTCCTTTGCGTCTTCATTTAAACTTGTATACATTTTTTCATCAATGTTATGGATCCTAAATAGCAATTCAAGCCAGTACATCGTTTCATTTTTTTCCTTTTGAGATAAAGACAGCTTATGAACAAAATCTGGCTTGGACTGACCAAACTCTGCTTCATAAATCTGGGCAGCTACTGAGGTGCTACATCTCAAAAATTGCTTTGAAATTACGTATTCCTTATGGATTTTTATCAGAAAATGATAAAAATTAACCATTCTGATACTGAACCTAAAGCTTTTTTCTTTTAAAATATTTGTTTTCATAAAATTTTCAATATTTATTTAAATCATGGTTATTAATCACAACTGCCACCAGACAGTCATTGATCATTGATCATT
>JBMOJB010000166.1:0-8198 GCA_049316985.1 Saprospiraceae bacterium
ACTTTCAATTAATTACGTTTTCAATTTTCAACTTTCAATTTTCAATTCGATTATTGTATCTTAGCAGCCATTATGAAACAGCTGTTGTGGATCCTATTTGTAATGCTATTTTGTACCAGAGTGTTATCGCAGGAAACTCCCGAAATTGTCAATTTGCGGGTGACAGGCTATGGTGCGCAGAACCAGATCTGGAGTATCGCACAAGACAATAGCAAACTCACTTACTTTGCCAATGCAAGCGGCCTGTCGCTGTTTGATGGTGCAAACTGGGATACGTTACAGATGCCGGAAAAGCAAATTGTAAGATGTGTAAACAGAGGAAAGAATGATGAACTTTTTGTAGGTGCATATGGCGAATTCGGATTCTGGAAGCGAAATCAACAACATAATTTTGTCTACCATTCATTAAGCAAAGATATTCCACTGGATAAGGTCCGCAAAGAGGAAATATGGCATATTCTCTGCACACCGGAGGCCGTTTTTTTCCAATCCTTTTCTACCCTTTACAAATACGATTACCATCGCGCTGAAATCATATCGACACCCGGCAATATTATGTTCTTTCAGGCTGTCAACGGAAGATATTTCATACAAGCGATCGGCCAGGGAATTTACGAATACCGACAATCCGGCTTTGAATTGTGTGATAATACCGAGTTTTTTGCCAAAAAGACAGTAGTGTCCATTCTGCCATTTGCAAATGATCGATTGCTGATCTTTACTGCGAATGATGGTGTGTTTATCTATGATTTCCAGACAATAGCACCTTGGACTGCCAGTGTTAATATCGCTTTGAAAAAGGATCAGATTAATAGATGTCTAGTTTTGAAAAATGCGGATATGGCTATCGGCACTATTCTAGATGGTTTGTATATCGTAAGTCCCGACGGACAAGTCCGCTATCATCTCTCTCAAAGCAATGGATTGCAAAATAATACAGTACTGTCGCTGTTGGAAGATGAGCAAAACTATCTATGGGTCGGGTTGGATCATGGTGCAGACCGGATATCACTAAATTCTCCGTTGGCTTATTTCAAAGATTTTAGTGGAAAGATGGGCACTACCTACACTGCAGCAAACTTCAATAATCAATTGTACTTGGGTACCAACAGAGGAGTGTTTTGCAAAACAAAAAATGGTGCTTTTAATTTGATTGAAGGTTCGCAAGGACAAGTCTGGTTTCTGAAGCAAATCAATAATCAGCTCATTTGTGGACACAATAATGGCACATTTAGCATTTCTCGCACCAATGCCATAAACAAGATAGCCACAGTTACAGGTGGTTGGACCATGCAAAATGCAAAGCATGATTCTACAATCTGGATTCAAGGAAATTACACGGGACTAGCGATATTTAAGATAGGCACTAATGGAGAATTGAAGTTTTCCCATCGCGTGAATGGCTTTTCAGAACCTGTGAAACAATTAATAAATGAAGACAAAAACCACTGCTGGGTTCAAAATCCATACAAAGGATTTTATCGATTGCATCTGAACGATGATCTGACAGAGGTTGATAAAATTGAGGAATTGAATATTTCCAATAAAAAGTCTGCTGCGGTCAAATCGTCCATTACTGCAATCAATGGAAAAATATACGTACAATCGACAGATGGGATATTTATATCAGACTTCTCAGCTAAAGAAATTCAGCTACACAAAACTAATGAAATTGAAGGTACTGCGATTGTCGATCAGCAGATGCATCTATTGTCCGGGTTCGACAATGATTGGTTTTGCGTAACAAAAGATAAGGTAATCAGACAAAAAGGCAATCAAAAAATGCAGTTTTTTACGTCATTGGTGTATGTTTATGAGTGCATCGAAAACCTCAACAATGAGATGTACCTACTAGGCAAAGAGAATGGTTATTGTCTGTTAAATAAGAATGCAGAAACACATCAAGTCAGCAGTTTATCAGCACCGATCATAAGTAAAGTAAGCTTGCAAAATGAAAAGCACATCTATCCGCTAAGCAATACAGGCGAATGTCAGTTATCGGCTCAATCCAACGAACTGGTATTTTCATTTAGTCAACCAGAGATACTCGCAGGAGTGAGATTCAGGTACATTTTAGAAGGATTTGACAAGGATTGGTCAGAATGGCAATCAAAACCCAGCAAAGAATTTACCAATTTAGCTGCCGGCAACTACATCTTTAAAGTAAAAAGTGATGTCTCTGACAATATTGCCAGCTTTACATTTACCATTTTGCCGCCCTGGTATTTGACGATTTGGGCAAAAGTCATATACGTACTTTCGGCGCTGTTTCTCTTTTATTTGCTCGAACGTTGGTATTTAATGCGATTGGAACTTCAGAAAAAAAAGCTAATGCAACAGCAGCAGCAGGTAATGGAACAGCTCCAACTGCAAAATGAAAACATTCTTCTGCAAAATACCATTCAAAGTAAGACCAAAGAAATTGCAAGTTCGGCAATGAATGTGCTAGAAAAAAACCAAATACTAATTAAAATAAAGGAAACGCTGAATGAAGTCCGGCAGGAAGTAGGTTCAGCTTTGCCATCCAAATACTACCAACGAATTATCAATGTAATTGACGAACACCTCAGTTCAGAACAGGACTGGCTGTTGTTCGAAACCAACTTCAATGAAGTACATGACCATTTTTTCAAAAGACTGATCAATGATTTTCCCGATTTAACACCCGGAGATCTTAAACTGGCTGCCTATCTTAAGATGGACCTATCTTCAAAAGAATTGGCACAGATCTTCAATATTTCAGTCAGAGGAATGGAAAATAAAAGATATCGTCTCCGTCAAAAAATGGGTTTGAAAGTGGAAGATAATGTGGTTGAATTCCTCATGAAATACTAACTTAGTTTTAAAAATTAGGAATTGGGAATTACGAATTACGAATTACGAATTAACAATTAGAAAGTTGCCTGCCTGCCGCTTCGCTGGAAAACTAAAAACTGAAAATTGATCATTGAAAACGGATCTTTATTCATTGATCATTGATCTTTAATCATTGATCAATGAAATTTGATAATTGTTAAATGAAATTTTATGCACAATAAAGGGCAATGGCGTAGTCGTGGTGAGGTACTTTATTATTGCAATTGATGCAATTGACCTAATTTTATGATGTTCAAAAAAACAAAATGCAAATTTTGAACTAACAAATACTTATGAAATTAGCTTTTATATTGTTTTTCAATATATTTTGTTTAAGTGTTGTGCTGGCTACTCCACCGGCTACACCAAAAGGATTTGAAGTCGTCGGTTATGAAAAGCACATCGATATTTCATGGAAACCCAATGTAGAGAATGATCTGTCAGGTTATCAGATTTTGCGAGCCATAGCCGGACAACAAAACTTTCAGCTCTTAAAGACGATTTCAAAAAATGCTATACCTGTTTACCTCGACTGGCTCTCAGACGCAGATAAAAATATCAGTTTTGACTACAAAATTACTGCTGTAAACTCATCCGGTGAAATCAGTATCCCTACTACAACCATTTCCTCAAAATTAAAAATACTTACAGACGAAGAATGGCTTGACATGACAGAACGAGCCACATTCCGTTATTTCTGGGATTACGCTCATCCGGTCAGTGGGATGGCACGAGAAAGAACAGGAAGCAACGATGTGGTGACCACCGGAGGTAGCGGTTTTGGAATCATGGCTATCTTAGTGGGTATCGAACGCAAATACATCAGGCGTGAAGAAGGACTTAATCGCATCATTCAGATCGCATCTTTTTTGCAGATTGCCGATAAATACCACGGCACATTTCCGCATTGGATGAATGGAAATAATGGCAACACTATCCCTTTTAGTCAATATGATGACGGTGCTGATTTGGTAGAAACATCATTCCTTATGCAAGGTCTGCTCACCGCAAGGCAATACTTTGATCAAAATTCAGCGTTAGAAACCGATTTGAGAACCATCATCACACAATTGTGGGAAGGTGTTGAATACAAGTGGTTTCGGCAAGGTACAGCCAATGTATTATACTGGCATTGGTCACCGAAAAACTTATGGAAAATGGATTTTGCACTCCGGGGTTTCAATGAAACTCACATAGTATATCTTTTGGCAAAAGCTTCGCCGAAACATTCAATTCCAAGTTCGCTGTATTCGAGTGGTTGGGCAGGTCAAAACTATGTAAATGGTCAAAGGTATTATGGTATCAAGCTGGACGTCGGAGGTTCGAGAGGTGGACCCCTATTTTTTTCTCACTATTCCTATCTGGGATTTGATCCTCGCAACAAGAAGGACGCGTATTGCAATTACTTTGAACGCAATAAGGCGCATACGCTGATCAACCGTGCATATTGTATTGAAAACCCCAAAAAATATCCAAATTATAGCGAAAGTTGCTGGGGATTAACGGCGAGTGATAATCCAACTGGCTATTCGGCACATGAACCCAATAATGATAATGGTACCATCACACCTACTGCAGCATTGTCCTCAATGCCTTATGCACCATCAGAAAGTCTGGCAGCACTCAAGCACTTCTACTCTACTTATGGCAAGAAAGTCTGGGGTGAAATGGGCTTTTATGATGCATTCAATGTGAGTAAAAACTGGTACTCGAGCAGCTATTTGGCAATCGATCAAGGGCCCATCATCGATATGATAGAAAATTACAGAACCGGACTATTGTGGAACAATTTCATGAAAAACCCGGAAATTTCACCGGCACTTGCTTCCCTAGGCTTTATTAGCGACAATACCGATGTAAAGGAAACCCCTACTGACCAATATATTATAAAAATTTATCCAATACCAATAAATAACGCTATATTTACTACTGAAATAGAATTAAAAGAGCAGTCCGATATCAATATCAAACTAATTGATTCGCAGGGTCTGATTTTGGATGAATTCTGTGAAAAACAAACTGTCGCTCCGGGAAAATTCTTGTGTGAACATGAGTTGAAGAGCGGCTTGGTCGGTACATACTTCCTGCAAATTACAATCAACAAGGATATCATTTATAAAAAAATTACCACTTATTAATTTAATTATTTAACTAAACTTTTTGCAAAGATGAAAAAAATATTACTGTATGTAATTATGATGCTCTCTGCTTTTGTCGGATATACTCAAAAAGTATACGAAGATTTCGAAAGCGGAACACCGAACTTGACTTGGAAAGCATTCGATGGTGTTTTGAATGGAGTAATAGCCAATCCGGGAAAAGATGCTGTCAATGGATCTGACAAAGTACTGTCCTACAAAAAGAGTGATCAACACGAGTACAGCCTGTTATTGGCAGAAAGTGCTACTGCTTTTGACTTAAGTACAAACAACTTATTTAAAATTAAAATCTGGTCTCCGGTAAAAACAGGTGTTTTGTTAAAACTGGAAGGTACCGGAGGTGCAATTGAAAAAAGAGCTACATTCACAGAATCCGGCAAATGGGTGGAATACACATTCGATATGAGTGGCGCTTCATCAAATACCGGCTTAACAAAAATGATTTTGTTCTTCGATGCAGGTCAAAAATCAGGCGATACTTACTTATTTGACGATATCGTAGCAGTACCGAGTTCAACGGTTTTAGAAGATTTTGAAACTACAGCGAAACTACCGTGGAAGGCTTATGAAGGTGTTTATGATGGAGTAATCACTAATCCTAAACCAAACAAAGTAAACAATTCTCCAAATGTCGGTTCCTATACTAAGAGTAAAGCGAATGAATATAGTTTTTTCGTTGCCGAATTGACGAAACCTTTGGATTTGTCAGTGATGAGCAAATTCCGCATCAGTGTGTATGCTGGAGCAGCTACACAATTTTTGATGAAACTAGAAGGCGCTGATGGTGCGGCAGAAGAAATCAAGAACATCGCAATTGCCAACACATGGCAGGAATACACTTTTGACTTCAGCAAAATCAAAGACAAAAAGCAGTTGACCAAATTGATCCTGTTCTTCGATCCGGGAGTAAAAGAAAGTGGCGATACCTACCTTTTTGACAATATCATACAAGAAGTTGGAGGCCCTTGCGAAGGCGTGGTTCGTTCTGCCACCATGATTGACGATTTCGAATGCCAACGCAATGCTACTTATAATGGCAATTGGGACAGCCTTTCTGTTGTAATCAATCCTTCCAAAACTGTTGATAATAATTCTGCAATGGTTGGAAAATACATCGATCCTGTAGATGAAGAGTGGGCCTTCCTAATGGCTGACTATCAAAATCCAATGGACCTGAGTGTAAACAATAATATCCGCATGAAAATCTGGTCACCAAAAGTTGGAAAGCATCTCTTCAAACTGGAAGGTGGATTATCTCCTGCAAAAGAAGTTTGGGTTGACGTTACTGAACCTAATAAATGGGTGACTTACACGGTTGATTTTAGCAGTGAAGCCGCTTCCAACCATAAAAAAATAGTAATATTTTTTAATGCCAGTGTAAAAGCTACTGCCGGCGATATTTACTATATCGATGACTTCGAACGCATTCCTCGTCCTACTCCATCTGCGTTGGAGGATTTTGAACCTCAAAAAATGGCATGGGCTCCGTTGAATGGAAGCGCTGCGATTCACGGTGTTTTTGAAAAAATCGCAAATCCAGGAAAAGGTGGTACAAATAGCTCTGACAATGTGGGTTCATATAAGAAAGGATCATCAGCATTCAGTACTATATCTGCTGCATTGCCGGCGGGCTTCAAAGTAGATAAGTTTCCTCAGTTGAATTTAGATGTTTGGGCACCAGCCGGTGCAAAGAAAGTGAAAATGCAATTGACCAGCATTACACAGGGAAATGTAGAAGTAGAGCGCGACATAACCAAAACAGCTGAGTGGGTTACGTTGAGTTTTGATTTTTCTAAATCTGATAAAATTACTGATTTTACCAACGTCAACTTGATTTTTGATTCTGGAGTAGCTGAAGCAGGTAAAACCTTCTATTTTGATAATTTGCAGCCGGGAGTGGCTACTGTTGATCCATGCGAAGGTACTGTCAGAATTCCACAAATTGTGGCCGATTTCGAATGCCAGCGCACAAAAGTATTCTATGGCGATACCGATATCAAAGCAATCAATAATCCTAAACTTGATGCTATCAATTCATCATTAAAAGTAGGTGAATATACGGATGCTGCAGGACAAGAATGGAACGGATTGGGTTTCGACAACACAACTGCCTTCGATCTAAAAATCTACAACCAATTGACTTTGATGTTGTACATGCCTGAAGCAGCTGAACTAATGTTCAAACTGGAAGGCGGAAAAGAAGCAGCGATCGAAATCAGACAGACATTTACTGAAGTTAACAAATGGCAAAAAATCAATTTAGATTTTAGCAAATTCACCAATTCAGACCATCAAAAACTGGTTATATTCTTCGAGCCGGGTAAAGCGATTCCTGCAACTAAGAAGTACTATATCGATCAGATCAGATGGAGACGTACAGGTTACAATGGTTGTATCAGTGACTATGAAACTCCTTCCAGTAGTATTTCCAACTTCAAATATTTTGCAAACGGAACATTGGAGAAGAACGGTATCAAATTTGAAATCGTTGACAACCCTAAAAAGGCAGGCATCAACGCATCTGCGAAAGTAGGCAAGTTTGTCAAAGCAGGTGACAGCGATCCTTGGGCAGGTATGTATGCCGATTTGGATGCTGCAGTCGCATTCAAAGGCACAAAGACAATTTCTGCAAAAGTATTGCTAGACCATATCGGAAATTTAGGTTTAAAACTTGAAGGTTCTGCCACCGGTAAACCAAACATCGAATTGAAGAAAGCAACCACTAAGGTAAACGAGTGGGAAACAGTGACTATCGATTTTACTGATGCTGACGATGCAGGTGAATATATGCGTTTCACCCTGTTTGTTGACTTTTTAGAGCCCGCTACAGGCAAAGACGTGACCAGTTACTTTGACGATATCGTAATTGGCGCCGGATCTTGTGGTGCAGGTGTTGGTATATTCGAACCTACTATTGCCGAAACCCTAAAAGTAGCCCCTAACCCGACCAATGAATTCCTTACGGTTTATAATACGGAGAACCTTTCAATGGTTGCTGTTTATGACCTTACAGGACGCTTAATTCTGAAAAACGAGTTAAATGGTTCTGAAAATGTGACTTTATTTGTAGGAAATCTACCGCAGGGCATGTACACCATGATTGGCTACAACGCTCAAGGTATTATCAAAGCAAATACCAAGTTCGTTAAAGAATAAGTACCCTTTTAATTCAAATCCTAATTA
>JBMOJB010000167.1:0-8184 GCA_049316985.1 Saprospiraceae bacterium
GTTCTTTCCAGTCAGTTCGAAATAAGTGCCTAGTCGTTCCATGCGGAAAATATCACCGTTTTAGCGATAAGCACATCCTTGTCTGAAATCGCAGTTTCATATGTTGCGAATCCAGTGGGAGCAATCCAGCAGGCAATCAGCAATTTTTTGGGTACTAATCTTTTTCATTTACTCGCTGTATTTGTTGGCGATTTATTCTTTATCCAGGGAAATCTCCTCTATGATGCCTCCAATTTCAATTTGATGTCGGCATTTTCGTGCAAATTTTGACTGCGATTGTAATAATTGGTTTTATTTTTTCGAACAGAAAGAACTTATTTTACAATCTTGAGATACATATTTAATTTTGGCGCTGTATATTGCGAATGCAATAATACGCTGTTGGTTATCAAATTAAAGTAGACAAATGTATAATATTTCAATGCCCATATTGCTGGAAAAACTAAGCGCTTCTTTACAAGGCTTGTCTTCAAGCGATGCCGATAAGTTACTGGTTATTCATGGCCCAAATGAATTGTTGGAGAAGAAGAAAGTTCCAGTTTGGTTGCTTTTTTTGGGTCAATTCAAAGATTTCATGATATTGATATTGATCGCGGCTGCGGTTCTTTCAGGTATTATGGGTGATTTGACCGATACCATCATCATCCTGGTGATTGTATTTCTGAATGCAGCGGTTGGCTTTGTACAGGAATACCAGGCTGAAAAAGCCATGGAAGCGCTTAAGAAGATGGCAATTACTACAACACAAGTCCTTCGTGATGGAAATACTGTCGTAGTATCTTCAACGTTTTTGGTGCCAGGAGATATCGTGCTGATGGAGGCTGGCAATGTTGTTCCAGCTGACGTTCGTCTAATTGAAACGCATAGTTTGCGAATAGATGAATCTTCCTTAACAGGGGAATCTGTAGCTGTAGACAAAAGGAATATTGATATTCACGAAAACAATATTCCCATTGGTGATCAGTTCAATATGGCTTTTAAAGGTACTTTGGTTACCAACGGTAGAGCAAAAGGTTTGGTAGTGGCTACCGGTATGAAAACAGAATTGGGAAATATTGCCAATTTATTACAGGAAAAGGAAGGAATGACCCCCTTGCAACTCCGTATGGATAAGTTTGGCAAAAAACTTTCGTACATAATCCTGCTTATATGTGCGATTTTATTTCTGTCAGGATATTTACGTGGCGAAGAACCTTACGGACTTTTGTTGTTATCGATTAGTCTGGCAGTAGCAGCAATTCCCGAAGCTTTACCTGCTTTGATCACCATAGCGCTTTCTCGTGGGGCCTCGCGATTGGCAAAAAAACATGCCTTGGTGAGAAAATTACCGGCCGTCGAAACCCTGGGCTCAGTAACATATATCTGCAGCGACAAGACCGGTACATTAACGCAAAATAAAATGAAAGTGGTTGCCAGGGAAGAAGTATCACCCTTACTGAATTTGTGCATGGTACTCAATCATGATATAAAATTTGATGAGCAAAACAAACCATTTGGTGAATCTACCGAGCTAGCCCTGGTACAGCACATCCTGGAATCCAATTCCTTTACTGAGTATTTAAAAATTGAAGAGGATTATTCCAGAATTTCTGAACTACCTTTTGATTCTGACAGAAAGTGCATGACAACAGTCCATCGCTATGAAGATAAGTTTATCATCCTGACCAAAGGTGCAAGTGAAGCGATCGAGGCTGCTCTTTTTGATGAGAACGAAAAAAATACGTTACAACAATTTTCACTGCAATGGGCAAGTGAAGGAAAACGTGTGTTGGCCTACGCTTTTAAAATAGTAGAGCAATTGCCAACTCCATTTGATTATAATGCAGTCGAAACTGAACTAACACTAGCCGGCATAGTGGGGTTAATTGATCCACCGCGGGAAGAGGCTAAGCTTGCAATAGCGGAATGTAAGACTGCGGGAATAAAGCCGGTAATGATTACCGGTGACCACCCGGCCACAGCGAAAGCAATTGCCACAGAAATCGGTATTTTAGAAGAAAGTGATTTGGTATTAACAGGTCCGGAATTAAGTCAATTGGAGGATGATGCATTTTCAGATCAAGTAGAGAAAGTTGCAGTTTATGCCCGGGTTTCGCCCAATCAAAAACTGAGGATTGTTCGTATGTTGCAAAGCAAAGGGCATTTCGCTGCAATGACCGGCGATGGCGTGAATGATGCACCATCTCTCAAAGCGGCCAATATTGGCTTAGCCATGGGCATCAATGGAACCGATGTCAGTAAGGAAGCTGCGGATGTAGTGCTATTGGATGATAATTTTGCTACAATTGTTATCGCAGTAAAAGAGGGAAGGCGAATTTTTGATAATATTAGAAAATTTGTCAAATACATCATGACTTGCAACGGAGCTGAAATATGGACAATTTTCCTCGCTCCACTTTTCGGAATGCCCATTCCTTTGCTGCCTATTCATATTTTATGGATCAATTTAGTCACTGATGGTGTTCCTGCTTTAGCGCTGGCAAATGAAAAAGCAGAAATTGATGTGATGAATCGTCCACCACGAGCCACTAAAGAAAGTTTGTTTTCTGATGGTGTTGGCTTTCATATTCTTTGGGTAGGTATTTTGATGGCAGGGATTACGCTGGGCGTTCAGGCCTGGTCATTGTACCATAATTTAGCACATTGGCAAACAATGGTATTCACCGTTCTTTCAGTGGCACAGTTGGGCCACGTTTTAGCCGTTCGAAGCGATAGGACATTCTTGTATCAGCAGGGCTTATTTAGTAACGTCACTTTGATTTCATCCGTTATAATCACATTTCTGCTTCAATTGGGCGTGATTTACTTGCCATTTATGAATGAAATTTTTAAAACACAACCCTTGACTTTAGAGGAACTGGGTATTTGTATCGGTGCAGCGATTGTACTATTTCATGCAGTAGAGTTTGAAAAATGGATAAAGAAAACGTTTAGAAAGGCGCAGTTGAAGGACTAAGTTTTTGCTGCTAATTGAAAATAGGTGTGCTACGGGTTTGTCTAGTACACGAAGCTTGGTGGATTTATCCAATTTTAAAAATGTTTTACATAAATTTCTACACCCATGGCTGATATAAAAAGCTCTGAAAGGCAGGGTCGATTGGTTCTGAATACTTCAAAAGTATTCCAAATATTTATTAAATACTATAAATACAAGCGATTCGACCTCATCGGCTTAGCTCAACTACTAAAAACATTTATACTATAAATATTAAATACTTTTAAAATTATCTTAAAACAGAGATATTGGTTCGATTCTAGAATCCGAAGGATTCAAATGTTTATAGAAAATAATGGCAGTATAATATTCGACCCCTTCGGGGTCGTACAACAACGATAATCAGTTGTTATAAATATTGAATCCCTTCGGGATTAATTGTAAAACAAAGTTTGTTATTTTGATACCGAATCCGAAGCTTTCACATTTGTATAGAAATTCAAGAAAAAATCGACTCTACTTGAAGGGGCGTAATAACACTTTTGAGGACATAAGGCCATTTTAGTTTTCGCTTTTCAAGTAGACATCTCCGATTAGTTTTTCCACTCTTCCGTCAATGAAATGAATATCGGCCGTAAAGATATAATTACCCGTATTGGCAGCTTGACCTTTGTATTGTCCATCCCAACCGGAAGTTTCGTCGTTTAGGGCGAGTGCGGATCTTTCGAAGATAAGAGTTCCCCAGCGATCGATAATATGAAAATTAGTAATAGCGGAAACATCAGTTCCGGAAAATATACTGTAGAAATCATTGGTGCCGTCGCCGTTAGGTGAGAAGGAATTTGGTACATAGACACGGCTTGTCTTGTCCACGTATATCATTAAGCTTGTCTCTGCCTTACAGTCATTGTCATTTGTGGCTTCAAAGAGCACTTTCACGCTTTGTACAGGGACAAAAGAAATGGTTTCACTTTTAGAATCTACCACGTTCCAGTTTAGGTCTTTATACGCTGCGCTGATAAAAGATGAAATCGTAATTTCATCACCCAGACGGATGTACTTATCTGTTCCGATTCCCACGACAAATGGCTCTGCTTCTTGCAGGACCTTTTCTTCTCGCCAAATGCAATTATTATTATCTTTTATTTGCAATAAATGTGATCCGCCAGCTAAATTTTTAAAAGTGGCGATCATCCCAAATGGCAAAGAATCAATTCGAAATTCGTAGGGACTTGTGCCACCCGTAACCCCGCTAAGCGCTATACTTCCCGTTTTTTGAAGATAGCATTTTGGATTTGTGACAGATATTTGCGCGCTAATCGGCAAAGGATTCAAAAGAAATGCAGAATCACCTAAAACACAACCTTTGTCATCGGCAACGCTGACATAATATTTTCCTGCATAGAGGTTGCTGATTGAAGAAGCAGTGCTACCTGTACTCCATTGAAAAACGGGATTTGTCAGGGTTGTCAATGCAGTTATTTCGCCGCTATTTTCATTGTGACAAAGTATTCCTTTTGCAATATTGAGTTGTAATGTAGCATCGGGTGGGCAGCTACAAAATCCTCTGCCACTAATTAAAAGTGGTTTGCAGTGCATTCCTGATTCTACTACAAAATTGTAACTCGCACCATCCGAAAAACGGGGACTTTCGTAAGTATTTCCTGCAATTGCAGTTCCGTTTATGCTGAAGTTATTGTCACCACCACTCAAGTCAAAAGCAACACTAAAGTTCTTTTTATCAGCACTGCATTTTATTTGCAGGTTTGCAAATTTGAGGGAATCAACGACTGTAATGGTAACTGATTTTTGTAATCCTATTGTTCCTCTGCAACCGGGACGGGCACCGGAAACAATGCTATTCAGCAAATAGGTGCTTGTTTTTGATGGAAAAACGCTAAATGAATGTTGGTTGGCGCTGATATTACTGATGGTTTTCAAAGTCGAATTTTCGAGATATTGGACACTAAATCCCGGAAGGCCTGACAACGAAATACTGAGATCTGTCGATGTGCCCTGACAGATCGTTTGCGAATTGCTTAAAAATTCAACCGAAGGTTCTTGAACAAAATAGATCGGAACAGCATTGGAAAAAGTAGTACAGGTGCTATTCAATTGAACGCGACCTGTTCCGTCATCCATTCCGGCGACTGCAGAGATGTAATAGGCTGTGTTGATCTGCATTCCCGGCTCCATTTTGAATCCCGGTATCAATTTGTTGTACGAAAGGATGCTGCCGAATTTGTCTTTTAGCACAAAACCTAATACATGTCCGGCTTCCAATTTTTGATCATAATTATAAGATGCCGTTGCCGAAAATGAAGCACAGATTACGATTGAATCCGGATTCATGGTCCCTGGATTAGATTTATCAACGCAATCACAAATATTTTTACCTGCGACTAGTACAGAATCACAATTGTTGGCATCTTTAACCATAAAAAAATGTGTCTGGCCAAAAGCATAGTTTTCACTTTTAAAGCTACTGCCGCTGAAGGCGCCTTTTTGTCCTATGGTATAGTAACTTGCTCGTTCACCACCGCTGACATCAAAAGTGACATAGTAGGAATTTTGGGAAAAATTGCAAATGGTTTTTTTATTGCTGACTTTTAGCGGAACAGGATTATTAATGGTAATGGTATCCGGGTATTGGGCAGCGCAATTATTTGCATCTGTTATTGTTCTGACTATATAAATGCCGGTAGTAATCCCAGTGATACTGAAAGCTTGTTGTACTTTGAATTGATTAATCGTGCCATTGGCCAGTAAGTCTATACTGAATGGTCCTATCCCGGATGGTTTGACAGCTAAGGTAGTCTGCGCACCTTTACAAATCAAAGTATCTCCGACAAGTTCAATTTCAGGCAGCTTGTGAAAGCGGACTGGCACGCCGGCTGAGATGCCTAGACAAGGATCAGTAAGATCTACCGTACCATCTGCTTTTTTCAATCCTAAAACGGAAGCAATATAATACACTTTGTCGTACATCAAGCCCATACTAAAGGGAAATTGTGGAGTGGCCGCACTGGCATACACAGTTCCCAATTCGGGTGAATTTGTACTATGTAAAATGAAAGCAAGGGTATCTTTGGGTCCGCTTGAGTGATCAGCATTGTGTTTGGCATTGGCAATGCCACTTCCGCAAACTTCGATTGGTAATGGATCCATTGTTCCTGCTCTTTTTAAGCAGGCACAGTTGGGTGGTGTAAAAAAAGCTGCTTCCCCAATGATGGATGACTTACATAAATTAGACTGATCTTTAAAATTGCTTACCGAAAAAGTAGTTGCATTTCTAATTTCTATTTTTTGAGTATAGATCTGCTGACTGGTGGTAATTGTAAAAGTTTGTGAACCATCGGTATAGGAGAATTCGTAGGGTGCTATACCAGTAAAGGAAAATCCGAGGTTTGCGGAATCTCCCGGACAAGCTACACCTCCACCTAATAGTACAATGGATGGGTTTTGCTGCTCCTTAATTTCGATTTTCAACGTATCGAAACAACCTTCCAAAGTGGTCGCTCTGATATAAAATGTTTGTGGCTTGCAAATGAACTCCTCGCTGTAATTTTGAAATGTCCCTTGCCAGGCATCAGCTTCTTGGCTATAGGTTTGAATAGCTAAACTGGGATTTAGGTTCAAATCTTCAATCTGTAGTCCTTTTGTGCTAAAGCAGGTATTTTTACAAAAATATCTTTTATCGATGTATTTTAGATCCGGACTTTGGTTAACTATGATATCAACTGAAATACTATCTCTTTGACAATCCTTTGCGGCTATTACTTTCAGTTTGCCACCTGTTTTTCCCCAAGTGATTTCGGCCTTGTTACCGTTTTTAACTATTACAGCATCTTTAGGCAATACCCATTCATAATTGCTAAAAGGTAGGTTTGATTTGACTTCATAGTTCACTTTGGTACCTGAACATACCTGAGTATTGCCATCAATAGCGGTAATTTTTGCTTTAAGTTCGGGTACTGACTTGCCGATCATGGCGGTACCACCAAAATTGAGATCAAACCCCACGCCGTTATTTGAAATATTATCTACCAACAAATAATAATTTACCCCGGCCGTGACTATGATAGTGCGCTCAAATTCAGCCCAGGCAATGGTATCGGTGACATTAAACTTTGTGTAAGGATCATTGGAAATGCCGGTGCTGCCATACAATTGATTGACCCATCCCAGCCAGTTGCAAGCAACTATATTTTTGGTTGATGTATCACAAGGACAACTGTTGGCAAAGAGGATGAAATCGTAATCTGCTGCCTTATTTTTAGGATGAAGTGCAAATTCAAAGGTGCCGGTAGTCAAAGCGGTAAACTCAAACCAGTAAGCCTGGTGCAAAGTATCTTGAAAACAGCCAAATTGTTGGTTCGAATAAGCGGGATTCCAGGCTACCTTGTCAACCGAAATTGCCGATTTGTCCAGAATATTGTGTGCCTTCATGCACGCATTGCTTTGTGCCGAACTGTGAGCGGCAGAATACAAAAACAATAAGACAAAGCTAAAAAGCTTTATGCTGAACTGGTACATGGATTAAGGGATCTTTACGTGAATTCTTTAAAGGGACAGGATTCACATATTATTATATACAAATATGTTGCCTATTTTTTCAGAATCATCAAAGAAAGGTTTAATTTACACGGATGCATACCTAAAAAGCAAAAGCCGACTTAAAAAGTCGGCTTTGACAAAATTCACCATGAAAAAATTACCTTACCCTATACTATTCAAACTCCATACCAAATACAGCCAGGCCGAATAAAAAAATCAAAGGAAATGAAATATTATTTGTAGTAAGTACATTTTGCTGGCATTTATACATAGTTTATTGTTTTATACCTACAAACTAATTTTTTAGAAATCAATTTCTATGTAAGGGCTTATTTTTTTAGTCATCAGAAGTAAAGATATTGGTAGATCAGATTCACGCTTTCCGGATCTAAGACCACTGGCGCGTAATTGTTTTTGAAGCAACAGAAGTAGTAATGAACCGATTCAAGGTTAATGGAATTATATCGGATTTTGCAACCCGAATGAATTAGCAATGAACTCGAAAGTTTCTGCCGGGCCAATCTAAATTTCAAGTACCTGGAAGAACGTTTGAGCTTTTTGCATCAAAATTTACTGAAAGAATATCAACGATTCGGCTATTTGCTGCAACGTTTTACTTATTAGCACAAAAGTTTGGGCTTTTATCATCAAATTCTTAATAGATTACTTAATCGTTTTAATAATTTACTTGA
>JBMOJB010000168.1:0-8179 GCA_049316985.1 Saprospiraceae bacterium
TAATATAGATTTCTGTTTTGTCATTCTGAAATTTAATTTCCTTAACGACACCAAGGTCAACTACTGAAAGTACAGGTATTTCTGGATCAAAAACCTTTTCTAAAATACTCCAGATTTTATCTATTTTCATTTAAGTTGCATTTTTGGTTGATGTGTTACACAAAAGTAGGAATATAATCGGATGTGGAGAAGAGTTCTTATTTTAATTAACATCAGATGTGCACAAACAGAAACAAAAAAATCCCGAAACTTATCATGAAGGTTCGGGATTTTTTAAATGAGGTAAATTAGTAAAATTAGTGGGGCGTTTGAGTGGCATCGACAGGAGCATCAGCAGGTGCTGCTTCGACTTCGCCTTTGATAGTAAGCACACGATTGACCACCGCTTCGTTGGTGGTAAGCGTAACCGATTTTGTAAAACCTCCTACACGCTGGGTGTCGTATCGCACTTCAATTTTTGAAGATTGACCGGGCATAATTGGCTCTTTAGGATAAGTAGGCACCGTGCAACCACAGCTTCCTTGAGCATTTGAGATGATTAACGGTTCGGTTCCCGTATTTTTAAAATTGAATACGCGGAGAGGCTCACTGCCTTTTTTGATTTTACCATAATCCATTTCAACGGTTTCAAATGTAGCGACAGGACCTTTAGCGGCAGCTGCGGCTGTAGCTACAGGAGCGACAACTTTATCAGATTTTGCAGTAGCTACCACAGTTTTTTTGCTAACAGCTTTATCCACTTTTTTTGTTGTTGTTGCTTTGGTTTTTTTTGGTGTCACGGTAGATTGCGCCACTACTACAGCTGCGATAGAAGCGAAAAGTGCGAACGTTACGAAGATTCTTTTCATTGAAAATTTCTTTTTTTTGTTTAAGAATTAAAAAATTACGTATCAAAATTAGTTTTTAAAACTGTAAATATTTCATTTTTGATGCATCAGAGCCGTTAAACAATGGTTAAATAGAAAAATATAGGTGTTAATTATGTTAAAATGTAGGCCACAACAACAAAAACACTTAAGTAGCGTATGAAATTATAGGTAATTAATCTTTGAAAAAACGTAAAAAATGCATAAGCCAAAATATCGGATTGGATTGGCACTTTCGGGAGGAAGTACCAGAGGCGTTGCCCATGTCGGAGTACTTAAGGCTTTAATTGAAAATGACTTTGAGCCCCAAATACTATCCGGAACCAGTGCAGGTTCAATCGTTGGTACATTATATGCTGCAGGAAAAACGCCGGATGAAATACTAAAGTTTATCAAGCAGAGCAGTCTGTTTCGCGTTTTTCGACCGGGTTTTCCTTTTACCGGATTCTCGGATTTAAGTTATCTTCATGAAAGATTGGAAAGTTTTATCGGGGAGGATAGTTTTGAAGCGCTGAAAAAACCAATTTATATAATATGTACGAATTTGAATACAGGCGAGGAAGTTCGATTTTTTAAGGGAAGCCTTTTTAAGAAAGTGGTGGCCTCTTGTTCGGTGCCCTTGGTATTCAAGCCGGTTGAAATTGATGGTGAATTGTATGCCGATGGTGGAATTATGAATAATCTGCCGTCTGAATGCTTGAGGAAGCAATGCGAACTGGTAATTGGTTCCAATGTTGTTCCACTGAGATTTAAGTCCAGCAGAAGTCTCGGTACTGTTTGGGGAATTGCACAAAGAATTTTTGAGTTAGCGCCTTCAGTGAATGTGCGGCAAAGTTCCCGTTTTTGCGATGTGTTGATCGAACCTACCGATATCAATCAATTCAACTTTTTTTCGCTCGAAAAAACAGACCACTTGTTTCAAAAAGGATATGAGGCGACAATCCATCAGATTCCATACATTAAAAAATTATTGGAAAGTAAATTGCATTGATAAAAAAAATTCCCCATATCTTTTTTAAGTATAAGGGGAATTCTAATTTTATATTAAACTAACTACATTATGGTCTGGCCTTAGTCATGGATGTCATTTTTTCTGCAGCTTTTCGCCATTTCGCATCACTCTTGCTTTTACCTTTTGTAGTAGCTGCGATTTTAGCAGCTTCATAGCTACTTGCAAATCCTCCGGTATTGGAGAGATCACTGAATTTTACCATTTGCGGACCTTCTTTTCTTCTTGCAGTTCCCGGCAATTTGACCATTTGATCAGATTTAACAGAAGAGGTCCTGATAATTTCTCTAACTTGTGAAGCACTTAATTCAGGATAGTACGAGCGGATAATAGCAGCTACACCCGCGCACGCAGGTGAGGCCATACTCGTACCTTGGAAAGAAGCATAGTTGTTGTTGGGTACAGTTGAATAAATTTCAACGCCCGGGGAGAAGACATCAACCATTTTCTTGCCATAGTTTGAGAAAGTTGCCGGCATATCTTCACCACTTTTGAAGCTCAAAGCGCCAATTTCCAGCCAATTGGTTGCTTTCTTTGGTTTGAACAAACCACCCCTTTTTTCAAAGTTTTTACTTGGGAAATTCCCACCTTTATCGTTGTTGTTGGCATCATTACCTGCGGCGTGTACCAGTAGTACATCGTGATCTGCGGCATATTTCACTGCTTTATCTACTGCTTCTTTATCCCAAGAATAGCTTTTGCCAAAACTCATATTTAGGATTGAAGCACCGTTATCTACTGCATAAATGATTGCGTTGGCAACGTCTTTGTCTCTCTCATCACCGTCCGGAACACAGCGTACGGACATTATACGTACATTGTCAGCAACGCCATTCATACCAATTCCATTATTTCTGATTGCAGCAATTATACCGGCTACATGCGTACCGTGGCTTGCATCTGGACCTTCCACATCATTGTTGCCATAAAAACGCTCGTATGAATTATCCGGATTGTCACCAACAATAGTAGCACGATCGTTGAAATCGGGGTTGTACTGGTATTTATATTGCACTTCGAAATGTTCGATAGGGCTGGCCAATTGATCGTTGATTTCTTTTTTTAATTCGTCGACAGAAGCTATTTTTTCTCCTGCTTCTAAGATATTAAGTGTCATTTTTTTGACCATTGCTACTGATTTGTCGTCATCAGACAGTGCTTTAACATTTTCAGTTGTAATGCCTTTTCCCATTAGTTGTACACCCATTTTTGTTGCACCATCCAACATGTCGCTTTTGATTTTCATGTATTTATCCATGTTGTCCTTCGCTTCTTTGCGTTTCGTTTCAACTAATTGTTTGTATGTTTCGTACTGCTTGAATTCCTTTTTGTTGTCGGCCGTAGCCTCGGTCTTTCCTTCGTATTTCTTTTTCAATTTAGCATACAGACGCGTCAATTCCAGTGATTCGTGGTGAATATTGCCGTTTTTGCCTCCAATAAAATTCCAACCGTGAATATCATCAACGTATCCGTTTTTGTCATCGTCGATGCCGTTGCCCGGAATTTCACCCGGATTTGTCCACATGATATCTTTCAAATCTTCATGTTCAGCATCAACACCGGAATCCAAAACAGCTACAATAATAGTTTCGGATTTCTTGTCTTTAAGTAATGTTTGGTACAACTTGTCCGTACTGAGTCCGTTGAATTTATCATTTGAAGGATCAAGGTTGAACCAATTTTGTGGAGCTTTTGTCTGTGCTTGAAGCACAAGAGTTGCCGACAAAAAGGCAACGGTTAGAAATTTATTCAATGTCATTTTGAAAATTATAGATTTAGTAATAAATTATATCATGCAAAGGTATGGTTTTTGCATGGAAACACCTTAGTTAACTTACATTTTTTGAACTTTGGTATTCGATTTGCGGCTAATCTCGACCAATATCAGCTGTTTTCAGATGAAAAATAGTTTTTTGTAAGTTGGTATAGTTAAGGTTGCATAAATTACTCAACCTATTTCTTTTTTTTTCGTTTGAAAGCAAAATAAGTAACCGATTAATGAAAAAAGTACAATGATACAATACAAACTGTTAATTCCAGTTATTTTACTTTGTTTACCTTATACAGGTATTGCACAGCAGCGACTCGAGCTTGGAGGGCTTTTGGGTGGTTCTTTTTATCAGGGAGATATTTTAGGGCAATCAGTTACTGAGATTTCACCCAACATTCATGGCTCGTTATCACTACAAGCCGGCTATTTCCTGAATAACCATCTCGGATTTCGTTTTAGTACTGGGTATGGAAAGATTAGTGGTGGTGATAAATACTCAGAATTGCCATGGCGTCAACAAAGGAATCTGAGTTTTCATTCCAACATGTACAATGCGGGAATTCGTGTGGAATACAATGTAACGGGTTTTAATCCCGACGAAGGAAAGAATTTTACTGTATATCCATTTTTAGGTTTACATCAAGTTTTTTTTGATCCAAAGACGGAGTACAAAGGTGTTGAATATCGGTTGCAGCCGCTCGGGACAGAAGGCCAGGGTCTATCAAAATATCCTAATTTAAAACCCTACAAATTAAATGTTCCTGCAATAAATTATGGTGCAGGTTTGAGAATTGCCGTAACGAAGCAAGTAAGTTTAGGATTTGAGTTTTCAATATTCAGAACCTATTCAGATTACTTGGATGATGTTGCGGGATATTATGTTCCATATACCGATATTATGCAAGAAAAAGGAGATTTAATTGCAGCAGCTTTGAGTAGTAGAGAAGGAGAACTGACCAATATGGATCAAATTGTTTTAAAAAAAAACAATGAAATACGAGGAAATGGTAAGGTTTACGATTATTACTATCAATTTGGACTAACCTTCGCCTATCATTTTTTTGATCCATTTGTGGAAAAAGCTAAAAAAGGATACAGTAGAAGAAAAACACCTGTTAATTGTTTTAAGTTCTAAATTTTGTTTTTCCAAAGCATTATATAATCATCCATTATATATCCATTTCCAATGTTTAGAATGAATCGCTTTTCTATGGTAAATCCTAGCTTAAAATAGAAATTGATGGATTTGAAATTATTGATGTTTACCTGAAGTCTGATTGATTCTGCGCCGGGATATTGACTTAATAATAAATCAAATATTTTCTTGCCAAACCCTTTTCCCTGAAGATTTGTGTTCAGGTAAAATTTATGTAGGAAAAATGCACCTTTTTCCTTTTCACTTATACCAATGTAGCCGCACGGTTCGCCCTCTATTTCTATGAGCCAAAATGCCTGGCCCTCTTGATGCTGTGCATTTAAAGCGTCAATTCGATAAAATTTTTCTAGCATATAATCAACCTGCGCTTGTCCAATCATGGATACATAATGGTCCTGCCATATCGATCGGGCGAGACGCTCTATGGTGGAGAAATCTTCAGAATCAGTGATTTTAAGCGTATTCATTTTCTTAATAGGTAGTTTTTATAACTAAATGGACGATAACCGCTTATTTTTTCGAAGCGATAAAGCAATCGGTCTTTCCATTTCATATTTGATTTTTCAGGTTTGTATATAAAGCTCCAGTCTTTTTGCGCAATTGTGCTGTGCATTATGCTTGGATGTGGCAGAGCGAAATCCTCCAGCTGATCAACATCGTTATAATCGAAATCTGCATCATTGGTATTTGTATCGATCCAGCGATTGTCGTGCCAGAATCGGTGGAAAAAATTCGCTTTGGCCTTCATCAGTTTAGGGTTTCTTGTATACGAGTAATGAAAAATGGGCACTTCCGTATTCAAAACACGCAGTTTTTTACCCGAATTTCCTTGATAATAAGCATCCTCAGAAGGGTAGATCCTGAAACCCTGGGAATCTTTGTAAGAGAAAACGGTGCCTGTGTTTTTGAATGCACGGATTTCAAAAGCATGTGTTTTTCGGGTATTGCGAATATGATTGAAATCGCCCCAGAAATGATAAAAAGGGAAAAGCAGACCATCAATGTCATTTCTTTTATCAGCGAGTTCCATAAATTTCAGAATTTTTTTCAAGTCATTTTCATGTATTACTTCATCTACCTGAATATGCAAAGCCCATTTTCCTTTTAGCATTTTTATACCAAGATTGGATTGTTGTGCAAAAATCTTCCCGTTCTTTCTGCTTTCTTCATCCCAAACGCTGTCGATGATTTTAATTTTCGGATCGTTCAATCCAATAATTGCTTCTTTTGTTCCGTCGATTGAATCGCCAATCACTACGATCATTTCGTCAACAATAGGCAATACAGAACTGATTGATTCAATAAATGGATAACCAAATGTAAACCCATTCCGCACGTATGTAAATCCGCTGATATTCATATTTTGTATTTCTAAACCCTTAAGTTCGGTTAAATCCTAAACAAGAATGCAAAAGTAGACTTATTATACAGGAAACAAAAGAATGTTTAAGCTTTGATGACAGATTCCAGCATCTGTCTGCCGTAGGGTGTCATGATACTTTCGGGATGAAATTGGACAGCTCTGACATCGTAAATTCTGTGTCTCAATGCCATAATATCACCTTGTTCATCGGTTGCTGTTACTTTCAGGGCCTCTGGAAAATGAGATTTGGACACCAACCATGAATGATAACGACCTACTTGCAGTTGATCAGGTAAATTATTAAATGTAGTGTCATCCGTATCAGTGACTTTGATTCGAGATTCAATTCCATGAAAAACAATGGGTGGATTTACCAATTTTGCGCCAAATGCTTCAGCAATTGCTTGTAATCCCAAACATACTCCAAAAATTCTTTTGGTAGGTGCGTATCTTCTTATTAAAGGAAGAAGGATGCCCGCTTCGGAAGGAATTCCCGGGCCTGGCGATAGTATTATGGTACTGTATTTTTCAATTTTATCGAGCTGGATGTCATCATTTTTAAAAATATCGACCTTCTTTTGTGTGATATCCTCCGTGTAGTGAAGTAAATTGTAGACGAAGCTATCGTAATTGTCGAGTATTAGTATTTTGGACATTTGTTCGATGAAAGAGATAGACACTTGTTGCTGAAAAAAACGACCCGCAGGGTTTACCTGCAAGCCGTCATCATTTGCTCAAGGAAGCAATTCAGACACAAAGTAAGCAAACACAATAAAAAAATGCAAGTATCAGGGGTTCAATTTCAATTTTTTTAACTTTAACGTCGTGGTTCTATTCTTTACCCTACAAACTGTAGGAATTTCAAGAAAAAGATATAATTTTGATTTTCGAAAGATATTAAAAAAGAATTTGTCAAGTTTTAATTTGTTAAATATTAAAAATCAGTTTTTTAGATGAAAAAAATTTTATTTTTACTTTGTTTTGTTCTGATGTCAACTATTAACCTTTTGGCACAATGTGTTCCGAATCAACAGTATAAAGATTCTACTTTTGGTGTGTATCCAAAACCATATCAAGCCCAGACTAATCCCAACGGTGGCATTAAAGAAAGTGCTTGTATAGGCAAACCTTATAAAACAGTTTTGACTGCAAAAGTGCCTGATAGTATCGCTGTTCCACAATTGGGGGGATTGCGCATTCCAATGGATTCGATTAAACTCGATAAAAAAAGTGCGACAACAGTACAGGGATTGCCGGTAGGGTTGTCATATGCTTGCAATCCGCCTAATTGCGTTTTTGCTGCAAAAAGTTTGGGTTGTGTAACTGTATTTGGAACTGCCAGCAGTGCTAATGCTGCAGGTGATTTCGATATCAAAATTGAATTGACTGCTTATGCGACCACTTTCCTGGGTCCATTTAGTACAAAAATTACTTATCCTGATCCAGGTTTAGCTCCAGGTAAATATACCATAAAACTAGAAGGGGCGACATCAACTACTTGTTTTGTCTCTGATGTTAACGAAAAAAGTGAAAATGTCATCAATATCTCTGCCTCTCCGAATCCAACAAATGACTTTACGGCTATCAAATTCTATGCTTTAGAAGCTTCAGATTTTGATTTTGTAGTGAGTAATGTAGCGGGAAAGATTGTACACAAAGAGAACAGAAATGTAAATCAAGGTTTAAATACCATGCAATTTGATGCATCTGCACTTGAAGCGGGTATTTACATTTATTATGTAGGCAACGCTAAAGGTAAAGCGGCTGGAAGATTAGTCGTTGCGAATTAAATTAAGGCTCTTTGTAGTTCCGCGAGGTCTGCTAATTTAATGATTTGAAAATAATTTGTCTGTCTGCCGGAAAGCGAGAACTCCTTTGCAGTTTTTTTGGGTTTTTAATATAGTATCTAAGCGTAATTCTTTAATTTCTTGTCTACAAAAAAAACGCATTTGCAATTTGCGAGGGCACTGAAAAAGTTAGTGATTTTAAAAGACAATTGTAAAGCGGTTAAGTA